>VBDV01000181.1 GCA_005882765.1 Chloroflexota bacterium
TGACGGCCGCAGGCGGGACCGCTCCCGTCGTCGGCCTCAACGTCAGCGCACAGGACGCTTCTCAACCCTGCTGCCATTTCGTCGGTGGCGCACAAACCGACGCCTCAGGCAACTACCGGTTCCCTGTCCCAGCCGGCAGCTTACTGAAGGTCGAATTCGGCATCTTCAGCGGGCCGCCGCCGGGTACGCGCTATCTCGGGCAGTGGTGGAACAACAAGCCGGACTTCGGTGCCGCGACGACGATCAACGCGCTTGGCGACGTTTCCGGGATAGACGCCGATCTCGCGAGCGGCTTCGTGCTCAGCGGCCACGTCAGCGACGCGAGCGGCACGACCCCGCTTGGCGGGATCGGTGTGAACGCGAACGACGCGACGATGGGGTGTTGCCAATTCATCGTCGGCACTCAGACGGATGCGGCAGGGAACTACCGGCTCATCGTCCCCGCAGGTCGAGTGATCCGGGTGTTCTTCGGCACGAACCCGGCGGGCGGTGTCCGCTATCTACCGCAGTGGTGGAACGGCAAGCCCTTCTTCGACCAGGCCGACGACATCGCGATGACACAGGACCGGCCAGGCGTTGACGCGCATCTCGCGTTAGGTGTGCTGATCCACGGTCGCGTCACCGACGCGACCGGGACCATCCCGGTCGTGGGTCTCAACGTCAGTGCGCAGGACGCGACGCAGGGCTGCTGCCAATTCGTCGGCGGTTCGCAAACCGATCTCGACGGGCAGTACACGATGGTTGTTCCCTCGGGCCACGACGTGAAGATCGAGTTCGCCTTCTTCAGCGGACCGCCGCCCGGCACGCGCTATCTCGGCGAGTGGTACAACGACGCGCCCACCGTCGACACTGCGACGCCGGTCGCCACAGCGACGGACCAGAACGGCATCGACGCGCAACTCGACCAAGGATTCGTCATCAGCGGCCAGGTTCGCGCTCCAGGCGGCGCGGGTGTGCCGAATGTGTTTGTCGGCGCGAGCCTCGGAGGCGCCACGCCCTGCTGCCAGGGCGTCGGCGGCACCAACACCGACCTGACCGGCCACTACCGACTGGTCCTGCGTGCCGGCCTCTACCGGATCAACGTGCAGGCCTCCGCAGACCGCCGCCTTGTGGCGCAGTGGTGGGCAGGCGTCCCGGGCGGAACGGCGTACTTCCAGCGCGCGCCGGACATCGCCCTTGGACCCAGCGACGCACCCGGCACGGACTTCGACGTCGTATTCGGCACGCTTATTCAGGGCCATGTGAGTGACGCGAGCAACGGCACGGCCATCCCAGGAATTGGCGTTACCGCCAACGATGGAGGGATCCCGTGCTGCGAAGGCCTGGCGTTCTCAGGAACAGATCAGCAAGGGAACTACTTCCTCGTCGTGCCTTCGGGCCGGCAGGTTCGCGTCTTCTTCAGCGTGGGCCCAGGCTCGCCGTACACGCCGCAGTGGTGGGACAACAAGCCTGACTTCGATGTCGCCGACGTGATCGACGCGAGCGTGGATCGTCCGGCGATCGATGCCCATCTCACGAGTGGGTTCGTCATCAGCGGACACATCATCGAGCTCGCAGGAGGTCCGCTCGGCGGAGTGGATGTAGCCGTGATCGATCCGGTGTTCGGGTGCTGCCCGTTCCGCCAGGTCGGTCACACACAAACGAACGCAAATGGCGATTACTCGGTCCGCGTCCCGGCCGGGACATACAAGATCCGGTTTTTGCAGTTCGCGCCACCGGCGCGTCCGCACATGGACGTGTGGTGGCCCGACAAGACGAATGATCGAGACGCCACGCCGATCGTCGTGCTTGGTGATCGTCCGGGGATCGACGCAGCTCTCCCACGAGCTGTCTCTATCCGTGGTCACGTCTCCGACGCGACGACAGCGGCGCCTATCCCAGGGAGCTTCGTCGCCGCGTGGGATGCGACGGTCCCCTGCTGCAGGAACTTCACCGCCGACATCACCGACGCGTCGGGGAACTACTTCGTGATTGCCCCGCTCGGCGGCCACGTCAAGGTCGGCTTCGGCCCGCCCATCGGTTCGCGCTACCTGCCGCAGTTCTGGGACGGGCAGCCGTCCTTCGATATGGCTACGACGATCGAAGCGACCGCCGATCAGGACGGGGTCGACGCACAGCTCCAGCAGGGTCTCGTCATCAGTGGCACCGTGACGGGCCCGAGCGGTCCGGCATCGGCGATCACGGTCAGTGCGAGCCGTGGCGGGGGCGCGAGCTGTTGCGTAAATGTTGGCCAGACCACGAGCGACGCCACGGGCCACTACCAGCTCACGCTTCCGGCGGGCACCTACCGTATCCAAACGTTCGCGCCGCCGTCATTCCGCGTGGTGATGCAGTGGTGGAATGGCACGCCCGGCGGCACGCCGTCGTTCGACCGTGCGGTCGACATAACCGTCGGGCCGGGTGACGCGGGCAACAAGGACTTTGCCGTCGTGTTCGGCTCGCTCATCGAGGGTCACGTGTCGGATGCCTCGAGCGGCGCAGCGGTCGCGCGGATCAATGTCTCCGCGAGCGATGCTGCCCTCGCCTGCTGCGAAGCAATTGCGTTCGCGGGAACGGACGTGACAGGCAACTACGCCATGGTGGTGCCGCGCGGGCGGGAGGTTCGAGTCGTCTTCGGGAGCGCGCTTGACTCGCCATACAACCCGCAGTGGTGGGACGGTAAGCCCGACTTCGGAATCGCCGACCTCATCGACACGAATGTCGACCACTCCGGCATCAACGCGCGTCTTGCGCGCGGCTTCAAGATCCGCGGGCACGTCAGCGACCGCGTCAGCGGCGCGCCCCTGCCGAACGTGAACATCGAGGTGATCGACCCGCGCTTCGACTGCTGCCCGTTCCACGACGCCGGGGGTGCGATCACCGACGCTAACGGCGACTATCTCGCCATCGTCCCTGCCGGGACGTACAAGATCGCGTTCTACCCACCGCCCGGCTCCCACTACGTCGCGGAGCTATGGAACGGCAAGACGAACTTCGACGCAGCGGACTTCCTCACAGTGAACGCGGATGTCTCGAACATCGACGCGCACCTCGCGCCGGCCGTTTTCATCGACGGGCGCGTGACCGACGAGGTCACAGGCGCGCCCATCCAGGGGATCGTTGCGCAGGCGATGCTGCTGACGGCCACCTGCTGCACAGGTATCGCCGGCGCGAATAGCGACGCGGACGGCCGCTACCGGCTCATCGTTCCGGCTGGGACGTACAAGCTCTTCTTCGGCCAGGGGATTGCCGCGCGCGCCTATGTTGCGGAGTGGTGGGACAACCGACCGAGCTTCGACACCGCCGATCCGCGGCTCGTCAACGCCGACACGGTGGTCGACGTGCAGCTCGCACCGGGGCTCTTCGTGCGCGGGCACGTGACCGACACCGCGGGGAACCCGATCCGCGGCGCCGGCGTGAGCGCATACGACGCGTCCGTGGCGTGCTGCCTCTTTGTTGGCGGATCCGGGACCGACCAGAACGGGGACTACGCCCTGAGCCTTCCGCCGGGTTCGTACAGGATCCAATTCTTCCCGCCGCCCGGGACGCCCTTCCAGAGTCAGTTCTGGAACGGCAAGCCGCCGCAGTTCGAGCTCGCCGACACACTCCTGCTCAGCGGCGACGTCAGCGCGATCAACGCGCAGCTCGCGGGCGGGTTCTCAATACGTGGGAACGTCAGCGACCGCGCGAACCACATCGCGATCGCGAACATCGACGTGCAGGCGTACGACGCGCTTGTGCCGTGCTGCCGGTTCCTGGGCGGAACGAGGACGAACCAGTTCGGTGACTACACCCTTCCCCTCCCGTCCGCGGCGACGGTGAAGCTCACCTTCCAAGCGATCGACCTCACCGCGCCCGCTTACGTGCAGCGATGGTGGAACGACAAGGCCGACTTCGGACCGGCCGACCAGGTCGTCGTCACCGGCAACGTGACGGACATCAACGAGCTCATGGACGCCGGCTACAAGATCACCGGGCGCGTGACGGACTCGGCGAACCCGACGGTTGGCGTGCCGGATGTCTTCGTTGCCGCGCAGCCCAACGGCGGCTGCTGCTTCTACGGCACGAAGACGATGGCCGACGGGCGCTACATCATGGTGCTCAGCGCCGCGACCTACCGCATCAGCTTCTTCTCGCCGGTCGGGAGTGACTTCCTCGAGCAGTGGTGGAACGACAAGCTCGGCTACGCCACTGCTGACCTCGTGACGGTGCCGTCCACGACGGTCGACCTGAGCGCGATAAACGCGGCGCTCGTCCATGGCATTCCCGTAGCAGGCAGCGTCACCGATTCCAGTACTGGCGCGGCGGTGGCTGGCGTCGGCGTGGTCGCGGACCGTGACGATCCTCCGACGTCGTGCTGCCTCAGCTACCAGGCACGGACCGGCGCCGACGGCCGATACACGATGTACGTCTCCGCTGGCACCTACCGCTTGAACTTCCAGCCGCCCAACACCACCGACTACGTGATCGAGTATTGGAACCAGAAGCCGAATCGTGACTCGGCAGATCTCCTGACGGTGACCGGTCCCACCTCAGGCATTGATGCGAGGCTCGACCGCGGATTCCGGATCAGCGGACGGGTGACGGACGCCGCGACCAGCGATCCACTCTCCTTCTCGGTCGTCACGATCAATCCGCTTGGTTGCTGCCAAGCATTCACCATCGTCGGGACTGCTCCGGACGGGACCTACTCCGTTCTCGTTCGCGCAGGAAGCTACAAGATCGGGTTCAACCCGCCGTACGGCACCGACTTCGTACCGCAGTACTGGGACGGAAGGCCCGACCTCGCCAGTGCGGACACGCTTGTGGTCAACGGTCCCCGGCCGAACATCGATGCCGCCCTCGCTCACCCATCGGCCAGCTCGGGGCCGCCGAGCGACGGAACGCCACCCGCGGGTTCCGGTCCCTAGCGCAAGACCCGCGGGTCAGCGCTCACGCAGGAGTATTCCGAGGTCCGTAGCAAGAGTTTCCGGCGTGACGTCGCTGTGCAGCAGCACCCTTCCATGCTCGGTCCTGTCGATGAGGTAGATCGCGTCGGAGTGGAGGACGTCTTTTGTGGATACAGCCTGGGCGATCCCGTACTCCTGCCACACGCGCGCGAGTGCGGCCTGCGAGCCGATCAGATAGCGCAGCGTGGACTCGAGGCCGTGCTCCGCGACGAAGCGCCTCGTTGTAGCGGGCGTGTCGCCAACCGGATCGACGCTGACGGCGATGAAGGCCACGTCCCTTGCCGAGGTCCCCACGCGATCGCGCGCGCTGCGGATGACCTCGGCCGTTAGCGGGCAGACGTCGAGGCACGAGGTGTACAGGAACGTCAGGAGGACCACGTTGCCGCGAAGAGCCGAGAGCGAGACCACCTGCCCCGTCGGGCCATCGGTCAGGGTAAAGTCAGGCGCGATCGCCCCGGGCAATACTTCACCCACGAGCTTTGTCGGCGTGCACGCGACCATAAGGGCGGCCAGGACAAGAGAAAGCCGGAGCGGGAACCTCCTCAAACCTGGCAATTTACTTGACCCTGAGGACCTCGGCGCGCATGCTCCCGCGCGGCAAAAGGGAAGGGGAGGTATGCGATGCTCCGAATCGTCTGCGCCGCCGCGATGGCGGTCGTTCTCAGCATCACCGGGATCTTCGGCTCGCCGGCCGTCGCCGCCGGTACCACCACATGGCACGTGCAAGCGGGTTCGATCGCATTCGGACCGACCGGTCCCGTCGGGGGCGGGAATCGCTTCTATCCAGCTTCGATCGCGATCCATCCAGGCGACAAGGTGGCTTTTACCCCTCTCGGCGCGCACACCATCACCTACAACCGGCCGCCGGGCCCCGTCTTCGTACTGTTCGCGCCATCCGGAGTGACGACGCTCACGGCCGCGAACGAATCGGTGAACTCAGGGATCATCGGTGACGGGCCTCCGCCACCACCGACGTTCACCGTCACGTTCGCGTCGACCCTACCGGCGGGCCTCTACAAGTTCATCTGCGGTCTCCACATCGGGATGACGGAGATGATCGATGTGCTTCCGATGTCGCAGGCCCTTCCCAAGACCGACGCGCAGTACGGAGCCATCGCTCAGGCGGAGATCACACGCGATCTCGCCACGGTGGCGGACATCGCGGCGGAGGCCGCGCAGGGCACCGAGGACGAGGATGGCGGTCCAAGTGTGCTCGTCGGCGCGGGCAACAAGCGGGTTTCCAATCTCCGCTTCTTCCCGCAGACGACAACGATCCATGTTGGGCAAACGATCACGTTCCTCAAAACCCACGACCCGACTGAGCCGCACACGGTGACGTTTGGACCGGAAAACCCTGATCCGTTCCTGCAGCTGCTGCCGTCAGGTGGCAATACCTACGACGGAACGGGAACAGTGAACTCAGGGTTCCTTTCGACCACGGAGCAATACGCGTACTACCAGCTCGCTGGAGTGTTCCCGCCGCCAACGACGAGGTTCAGGGTCACGTTCACGAGGGCCGGCACCTATGAGTACATCTGCGCGCTCCACGACGTTGTCGGCATGGTCGGGACGATCGTCGTTAAGCCATAGTCAAGGGCACTCGAGGCATGAGAGCGCGCCGGCATTTCGCCGGCGCGTTTCTCTTTAGGGCAGCACCTCGACGGTCGCGGTGAAGACCGCGAGAAGCATCGGACAGAGCGAACCGCTCGGGCAATTCACGCCGCCGCTCGCCTTGATTGCCGAGCGCCCGGCGGACGCCGCGAGCCAGATGGCCTGCGTCCCGCGGACGAGCATGTAGTTCTGGACCGGGTGCACCAGGACGATGCCGTCGGGGGGCTCGAGCTGCCAGTTGATGTCGTCGCCGAGCGCGATCTGGATGTGATCGCCGACGTGCGCCGTCACCGTCTGCTGGTTCGACGCCCTTGTGACCGTCACCGTGTTCGCGGGTGGGGTGGGAGAGGGCGTGCCGCCCGAGCCGGCGACGCTTCCGCACGCGGCGACAATGGCCGCGAACGCTACAGCGAGCAGACGAACCTTCATGTGGCTAGAACGACGCCGGCTTCCGCAAGTTCCCGCAGCCGGTGGCAGAGTTCGCTCTGTGCTGCCGCCGGAGTTCACCCCAGAAGGCATCGGCTTGGCTGCACTGATCGCCGCAGGTACACGGGACGGCATCGCGATTCTGGGGCCGGACGGCCAGTTGGTCTTCTGGAATTCAGCGGCGGCGGCGATCACTGGTTGGTCGCTGGCGCAGGCAGCGGAGAAGAGCCTCGGCAACCTCGTGAAGGGTCCCGAAGCCTTGGTCGAAATACGCGATGGCATGTGGGTCGAGCTTCGCTACACGCGCGTGGATGCAAACGGTCAGACCTTCTTGATCCTGATGTTCACCGACAGCACGTCACTGATGAGTCTCCGCAACGCGCGACATCAACTGCAATCACTTGGCCTGATCGACGAGCCTACCGGCCTGCCCGGGCGCGACCTCGTCCTCGTCCAGCTCGACCAAGCGATCGCCCTTGCCAAGCGCGACAAGCGTTCCGTAGGCGTTCTGAGTCTCAAGGTGGACCGCTTCCGCCAGCTGCGCGAGACGGAAGATGGTCAAGTCGCCGACGAGGTCATCCGGCAGTTCGCGAGCCGCATCACTACCTTCGTACGAGGAAGCGACGTCCCAGCGCGAGTTTCCAATGACTCGTTTCTCGTAGTCCTCACCGCGCTCACGTCGAGCAACGACGCGGCAATCGTCGCGGTGCGCCTGCTCCTGGTCCTCGCCGAACCGTTCGACGTTGTCGGAAAGGCTCGCTCCGTTCATTGCAGCATCGGCGTCGCGGAGTTCCCTCGTGACGCTGAGGACGCGACATCCCTATTTGGGGCAGCTCTCGCGGCTGCCGACCGCGCCCAGCTGATGGGCGGCGGACAATACCGCGTTGCCTCGGAACCTCGGGGGCAAGAGGAATCGAGTTGATTGGCCCGACGTAGGGCCTTCTCAGGTGGCGAGAGCGACGGTCGCGTCCGCAAGTTCCCGCGGCCGATCAAGCGGAACGTTGTGACCAGCGTCGAGCTCCATGAGGCGTCCGTCGGCGAGCGTCTGGACCATCCGGCGGGCAACGTCTTCCGACAGGACATTGGAGCGCGTGCCGCGCACGACGAGGGTGGGGCAGGCGATGCCGGCGAGGGCGTACCAGCGGTCCTCCGCGGGCATGCGGCCGCTCATGATCCGTTTGAGGGCCGCAGGATCGGAGCGCCAGACGAGTCCGCCATCCTCTTCGCGGAAGGCGAATGCGAGCCGGTTCTCGTAGACCGCGTCCGAGTATCCCGGCGACGTCCGCTCGAGATACGCCCGCGCCGCCTGGTGGTCCGCGAACCGCGCGGGACGACCGGTGAGGAGTCGCTGAGCGCGCTCGGCTCCGTGCGGGAGCGGCTCGGGACTCGCATCGACGATGACGAGCGCCTGCACTCGCTCGGGATGACGCGCTGCGAGACTGATCGAGTGCAGTCCGCCCATCGAATGGCCTACGACCGCCGCGCGCTCGATGCCGAGCCGGTCGAGGATCGCGAGCGCATCGGCCGCAAAGTCGGCGGGCGCGTAGCCGTCGGCGGGCTTGCCGCTCTCGCCGTGCCCACGCGCATCCGGCGCGACGAGCTGGAGGCGTCCGGCGATCGCATCCGCGAAGAGATCCCAGTAGCGCCCGTAATTGCCGATCCCGTGTAGGAGCAGTGCCGGCGGTGACGCGCCGGGCCAGGTCCAGTAGACGAGCTCGGTGCCATCGCGTGTGAGCGCGCCGCGCGTGGGCATCACGCGAAATACTCTTCCACCGTGATAGCCGACCTCCGCGTGCTCGTCGACCGCCGCGAGCTGCTCGTCGACTTCGCGTGGCGCGAGCTTCGCGCCCGGTACAAGGGCTCGGCGCTCGGCTTCTTGTGGAACTTCGTGAATCCGCTGCTGCAGCTCGTGGTGTTCTGGATCCTCTTCGGCGTCGTCCTGCGCACCCGGCCGATCACCGCATCAGGCGAGCAGCCGTACGCGATCTTCCTGTTTGTCGGGCTCCTCCCGTGGACGTTCTTCGCGACGTCGCTGCAGTCCGGCGCGTCGGCGATCCTGGCAAACGCACCGCTCGTAAAGAAGGTGCGGATGCCGCTGCAGCTCCTTCCGGCCGCGAGTGTGCTGTCGGCGCTCGCCAATTTCCTGCTCAGCTTCGTTGTGCTCCTCGCGGTACTCGGTATCTTCGGGCCGCGCCACCCGGAAGGGTTCGTGTGGATCCCGATCCTCGTCGCCCTCCAGATCGTGATGAATCTCGGATTCGCATACCTGCTCAGCGCGCTCGCCGTGTTCTTCCGCGATGTCCAGCACATCCTCGGGATCCTGCTCCTCGCCTGGTACTTCCTGACCCCGGTGCTGTTCCCGGTCGCGGTGTTGAACGACAGGCCCGATCAGCTTCGCCTGCTGTACCTCAACCCGATGACCGCGATCATCGTCTCGTACCAGCGCGCGCTGCTCGACGGTCTCGCACCGCAGTGGGATGCGCTCGCGTACTCGGCGGCCGTGGCGATCGGCCTCTTTGTGATCGGTTTCTGGTACTTCGACCGCGCCAAGGACGACTTCGAGAGCGCCCTGTAGTGACCCAGGCCCGGGCCGCGCGGCGCGCGGCGCGCGCGCAGAAGGTTGATGTTCGAAAGAAGGCGCAACGCGAGCGTCCGGTCCTGCGCGGGGTGTTCTGGCGCGAGGTCGCGCTGGGCATCGTCTGCATCGAGATCGCCATCTTCATCCTGTCGTTCGATCCGTCCGTCCTCAACGTCTTCGATCTGACAAAGGCGAGCTTCACGCACGCGCTGGCATGGGCCTTGTTGGGCGCGCTCGTCGTCATCGCACTCGGGGACGGCATTCGCATTCCCGCATCGCCGCTCTTCGGCGCCTTCTTCGCGGTCATCGCGACGGAGGTCATCACGACGTTCACGGCCGAGAACCAGTACGTCGCGCTCTATGGCGAGGTCGGCCGCTATCTCGGTCTCACCACCCACGCCGTTCTTGCTCTCATCGCAGTGGCCATCGCGGTTTCGATCGACTACCCGCGCCGCGCTCCCTGGCTCGCGTGGACCGTAGGGATCGGAGCCACCGTCGCCGGCCTCTACGCCATCCAACAGGCGACCGGCCACGACCCGGTGCAATGGGTCGACCTCGATCCACGCGTGCGTCCTTTCGCCACGTTCGGCAACCCGGACTTCTATGGGCAGTTCCTCGCCGTCGTCGCGACCGGGTGCGCCGCCGTCCTCGTGTTCGCGCGTCAGCGGTTGTGGCTCATGGGTGTCGTCGCCCTGCTCGCCGTCCTCAACGTGGCCCTGATGCTCGTCGTACAGACACGCGGTTCATTCCTCGGGATCGCCGCGGGTGCCGTCGTCATCGCGGTGCTCTGGCTGCGACGGGCGGGGCTGTCGCCCCGCGCCCTGACGCGCTTCGGGCTGGCCTCCGCCGTCGCGCTGCTCGCGCTCGTCGTCACGCTCGTGGCGACTCCACTCGGCAGCCGCCTGCTCGAGATCGGTCGCGGGATCGGCCTGCGCGACCGCGTCCTTCTCTACCAGTCGGCCTTTCAGATGTTCCTCGACCATCCGTTCCTCGGGGTTGGTTTCGAAAACTTTGCGGTCGCATATCCGCGCTACCAGCAGGCGGAGTGGTTCGGGATCGCCGGCATGAACACGACGAATACGTCGGCACATGACTGGATCCTCCACGTCGCGGCGACGACCGGTGTTGTCGGGCTTGTCGCCACCCTCGCATTGCTTGCGGCGTTCGTCTTCCACGCATGGCGCCGCGCGCGAGATCCTGACGCGGCCGCTGTCATCGTCGCGCTCGCGGCGGTCGCCGCGTTCTACGGAGGCGGCCTCGTTCTTCCGGGCGCGCAGAGCATCCAGTGGATTCCGTGGGTATGTGTCGGGGTCGCCCTGGCGAGCGAGCTGCGGTCGGCCCGCGTCGTGGCGGCGATCCCGCCACTTCGGCTGCCTGCGTTCCTTCGGCTCCTCATCGTCGTCGGCTTGGCGAGCGTCGCGTTCGGACAGCTCGGGAGCCTTCAGGCGAATCGCGCCGCAAAGGGCGCCGAGGCGGCGCTCGGCGGTACGAACGCGGCGCGCGCCGTCGACCTGGCGCGGACCGCGACGACCATCGATTCCGGACGCGCCGTGTACTGGAACGACCTCGGCCGCGCCCTCGAGGTCGTCCCGGACTTGAGCGGTGCGCGTGTCGCGTATCGCCAGGCCACGACGCGGTCTCCCTACACGCCGGCGTTCTGGTGGAACCTCGGGCGGATGGAGCTTGAGTTCGCGAAACAGAACGAGGCGGGCGCGCGCGACGCCGCGTACGAGGCGATGCGCCGGGCGATCGCGACCGATCCACAGAATCCGGACACCTTTGACCGCTTCGCGCGCATGCAGCTCGCCCTCGGGGATTACAGGGGCGCGATCGAGAGTGAGCAGCAGGCGATCGCGTTCTTCCCGACGATCCCCGGCTACTACACCGTCGCGTCCGAGGCGGCGCGCCAGCTGCGTGACACCGATTCGGCGATCGAATTCCTTCGAAAGGGCATCGCCGCAACGGACTCGAACGACCTACGGATCGCACTCGCGCGCCGCCTCATCGAGGCGACTCGGCTGCCCGAAGCCCGTCAGATTCTCCGCGACGTGCTCACCAAGGAGCCTGCAAACGCCGCGGCTCTCGACCTCCAGAAACAGATCGGCGCGCAGTAAATCTCGATCCGACGAAGGCTTCTGAGTCAATTCCGGGCGTGGCTGTCCGCCTGGGCGCACAAAGGGTTTACCGAACCCAGATTCATATTTAACTGATACAGCGCTGTCCCCCCTGCTGCGCTGTCACGCCAGAGATTTGTGCCCAGCGAAACCAGGCGGAGGGACGGATGAACGGGGCGGAGCTCGTCCGACTCATCACCAACGTGGTTTTCCTCGTGGTCTTCGTCGGCGCGCTGCGAACGGCGCTACGCGAGCGCACGCGGACGAGCGTCGACGCGACCATCCTCTTCGGCGCGCTCGCCGTCATCATCGCGCAGAGCCAGATCGCGGCCTTGCTCGGAACGCAGCTGCCGACTGCATTCGGACTCGTTTCAGCGGCCCTGTTGCTTGCCCTTCCGTATCTCCAGCTTCGCCTCGTCGATGACTTCGCCGGTGTCCGCTCGCTGGTGCTTCGCGCCTGCCTTGGCGGTTTCGTCGCCGGGGTCGCGGCCGTCGTCGTCGGCCTTCTGAAGCTCGTCGTGCTGCCCGCCGCGGTCCCGGTCATCGTGGCTCTCGCTCTTCTGTACTTCGTTGGCTTCTGCGCCTACGCGGGATTCGTTCTCATCCGCGAAGCCCGTGAAGCCAAGGGCGTCGCCCGGAACCGCATGGTCGCCGCCGCATCCGGCGCGCTCGCCCTGAGCTTGACCCTCATCGTGGCAGTGACCTCTACGATCGTCGGTCCGACCGCGAGCAGCATCGGATCGATGGTCCTGGCGTTGATCTCAGCTCTTGGGTATCTCGTGGCGTTCGCGCCGCCGGTCCTCCTGAAGCGCGCGTGGCGCGAGCCGGCTCTCCGTTCCTTCCTGACGCGCGCCGCGGCAATCTCACCGCACGATCCGCTCGAGACGATCCTCCGCGGCCTCGAGGTCGCGATCGTGAGAGCCGCGCCCGGCCAATCCGCGCGCATTGGCCTCGTCGACGAGAAGACCGAGGCGTTGGCGATCGCGGACGACGAGGAGCTTCTTTCATCGGTTGAGCTGATGGCGAGCGTCGTCGAAACCCAGACACCCCGCTTCGTCCGTACGGCCGCAGGCGCGACGCTCGCGGCGCCGATCACCGGCAGAGGTCGGCGAATCGGGGTGCTCGCGGTCATGGGCAGACGCGCGCCGCTCTTCGCGTCCGACGATCTCGATCTCGTGCAGCTCCTCGCGGAGCAGGCCGCGATCGTTCTGGACGGCGCGCGTCTGTACGGCGACCTGGCCTCGGCGAACCGCGATCTGAGTCACGCGACCCAGGTGAAGTCCGAGTTCCTCGCGAACATGAGCCACGAGCTCCGCACCCCGCTCAACGCGATCCTCGGGTTCTCGGGGCTGCTCTCGGAGCAGCTCGCGGGCTCGATGAACGACAAGCAGAAGCGTTTCCTCCGCAACATCCAGGAAGCGGGCGACCACCTGCTCGATCTCATCAACGACGTGCTCGATCTGTCGAAGGTCGAAGCGGGAAAGCTCGACCTCCGCCCGGAGATCGTCACGCTCGACGTGCTCCTTGAGCCCGTCTCTGCCGCGGGTCGCAGCGCAGCGCAAGCGAAGGGTGTCCTTTTCACGATGGAAACTCCCGAGGCTCCCTCGCTCTTCCTTGATCCCACCCGCGTGCGACAGGTGCTCTTCAACCTTGTCTCCAATGCCGTGAAGTTCACGCCCGGCGGTGGTCACATCACGTTGCGTACGTTCGTCGAAGGACGGGAGCTGCGTTTCGAGGTGGCCGACACGGGCGTGGGGATCCCGAAGAGCGCGGCCGACCGGATGTTTGGCGTCTTCGAGCGTTTTCACGAGGGTCGCGCCGAGGCGTCGGGCACGGGATTGGGTCTCGCGCTAACGAAACGCCTCGTCGAGCAGATGAATGGCACGATCAGCTTCGAGAGCGAAGAGGGCACGGGTACCACCTTCCGAGTGCACATCCGCGATGTGGTGACCGAGCAGGTTCATGGCGACCGCATCCTCATCGTCGAAGATGAGCGTCACGATGCGGATCTGATCGTCGCGGTTGCCGCGTCGATGGACCTTCGCGCCGAGGTCGTGCGAGGACTCGCGGGCACCGAAGACGCGCTCTCGCGCGGGCGCCCCCTCGGTGTGGTCCTCGACCTTCGCCTTCCGGATGGGCGCGGGGAGCAATTCCTCGGACGCCTCCGCACAGACCCCGCCTTGGTCGACATTCCGGTGATCGTCGTGACGGTCGAAGCGGATCCGGCGACCGCGCTCGCGCTCGGCGCCGACGACTACCTCACGAAGCCCATCGACCGCGTCCGTTTGGAGAACTGGCTGCGGCGGCTCACGAAGCGAACGGTCGACTCGGCGCAGACCAAGGGAAGGAAACAGCTTGCGCATTCTCCTCGTTGAGGACGATGCGATGAATGTCGAGCTCTTCGAGGCGGCGCTCGAGACTGACGGCCACGAGATCGTGACCGAGAGGGACGGCGCGGCCGGCGAAGAGCGTGCCTCGGATCAGTTCGACCTCGTCCTCCTCGACATACAGCTCCCGAAGAAGGACGGGCTCGCGGTCTGTCGAGGCCTTCGCGCCCGCGGCCTGCGCATGCCGATCGTCGCCCTCAGCGCGTCTGTCCTCCCGGAGGAGATCGCCCGCGCGAAGTCCGCGGGCTTTGACGAGTTCCTCTCGAAGCCGATCTCCGCGCAGGATCTGCGCGATGCCGTGCGGCGGCTCGGGCCGACGCAGCACCAGGCCAACGGGCTCTGACCAGCCAGTGACAGAACAGCTCGTCGACACCCGCCGGCCGAAAGTCCTGGTCGTTGACGACAAGCAGGCGAACCGCGAGCTTCTCGAGGGTCGCCTCGCGGATCTCGGCTACGACGTGCGCGAGG
>VBDV01000182.1 GCA_005882765.1 Chloroflexota bacterium
TCGCCGAAGCCGCACGCGTCGCGGAGAGCGCCGCCGAGCGCGCGGGCGCGGCGCGGAACGAGCTTCAGCGGATCGATGGCGACCTCGCGCTCGTGCGCGGGCAGACCGCGGCGCTCCGCGAAGCCGTCGAGCGCGCGGATGCCGAGCTCGCGGCACGCGAGGACGCCCACGAGCTGCCCGCGCTGCCAAAGGGATTCGCGTGGCTGCACGAGCGCATCGCGTCGCCCGACGTCGTACGGACGGCTCTCGGCCGCGCGGTCGCGATCGCAGCCGGCGCGTCCCTCGACGCGCCCACGCCGAAGGGCTGCCGGCGTGTCGCGGACGGCGTCGCGATCTTCATCGCGCCGGACGACGCGACCGCGCTCGCCGCGGCGGGGACCCTCCGTGCGGGCGCGGTGATCGCGCCGAGCGGTCTGCTCGTGCTGCCGGGCCTCGCGCGCATCGTCGACCCGCGGCAGCGCGCCGAGCGCGACGCCACCACGCAGCTCGCCGCGATGGCTGCGCGGCTGCACGAGGAGCTCATCACGGCGGAGCGCGCGCAACGCGACGTTCTCGCGCAACGCGCCGACGCCGAGCGCCGGCGCGAAGAGGCCGACAAGCGGCTTGCCGCCGCCCAGAGCGCGCGGGGCGACGCCGAGGTCACAGCCGATAAGCTCGCGACCGCGGAAGCGGACGTCCGCGATCTCGTGCGCGCACAGGAGGCGAGCGCCGGCGCGATCGAGCGCGAGCGTGCCGAGCTCCTCACGCGTCGCGAAAAGCTGTCGCGCGACAGCGAGGTCGCTGCGGCGGCGCGAAATACCGCCGCCGATGTCTTTGCGACATCCGAGCGCGGCGAGCAGGTAGCCGTCGATGCGCACAACGCCGCTTCGAAGCGCGCCGAGGAAGCGCGCCTCCAGTCGGCGACGATGGAGGAGCGCCGCAGCGCCTCGGTCCGCGTGCGCGACGCGCTCAGCGAGCAGGTCAGTGCCACGGAACGGCGCATCGCCGAAGAGGAGACGCGCCTTCGTGCGCTCGTCGCGCAGGAGCGGGATTCTCGTGGTCGCCTCGAGACCGCGCAGCACGAACTCGGACGAGCGACGGCTGAGGCGAAGGAAGCCGCGCGCTCGGCCGAGCTCGCGCGGGAGCGTGCGCTCGCCGCGGAGGGCTCGCGGCGCGAGTCCGAGCAACGTTTGGCAAAGGCGCGCGAGCGGCTCGCCGAGCTCCGCGGGGAGCGGGGCAAGCTCGCCGTTGAGGAGGAGCGCGCCTCCGGTGCGCTGCGACTGCTCGAGGAGCAGGTGCGCGCGGAACTCGGCCTTCCCGAGGACGAGCCGCTGCCGGATCCGGCAAGCATCGCGCTCGACGACGAGCCTGATGAAAAGGAGAAGACGAGCACCGTCGCGGCTCTGCAGCGGCTCCGCCGTCGGCTCATCGCTCTCGAGCCGGTCAACCCGCTCGCCGCCACCGAGCTCGCCGAGATCGGTCAGCGTCACGAGTTCCTGTCAACGCAGAAGGCCGACCTCGAGCGCGCGATGACCGATCTGCGCTCACTCGCCGACGATCTCGCTAGGACCATCGCCGAGCAGTTCAGCGCCACGCTCCAGGCCGTCGACCGCGAGTTCGGTGTGTTCTTCCAGCGGCTCTTCAACGGAGGTCAGGCGTCGCTGCGCACAAGTGATGATCCGGAGGAGCCGGGCATCGACATCTACGCACGCCCGCCCGGCAAGCGCATCGGCAGCCTCGCGCAGCTCTCCGGCGGCGAGCGGGCCCTCACGGCGACGGCGTTGCTGCTGGCCATCCTCCGTGTCCGACCCGCGCCGTTCTGCGTGCTCGATGAGGTGGATGCGGCGCTCGACGAACGGAATGTCGGCCGCTTCACGCAGGCGCTCCGCGAGCTGACCGACCGCACGCAGTTCGTCGTGATCACGCACAACCGCGGGACGATCGAGGCCGCGGACATGCTCTACGGCGTGTCGATGGACGATGCCGGTGTGTCGAAGGTCATCTCGCTCCGTCTCGCGGATCTCGACGCGGAGCGCGCCGGCTAGAGCGGACCCCGGCGGCGCCGGTCCTTGTCGATTTCGTTTCGGACCACGCGTGTCACGATCCTTGCCGCGATCATCAGAAAGAGGAGTCCCACGACGAACCAGACGACGACGATGAACAGAACCCCTACGAGCTCAAGCGGCGCGGCCGGCACGGGCGAAGAGTACCCATCGGCGTGAGCATCGAGCAAGGTCTAGCGAAAACCCGCGGCGGATTCTTCGGCCGCCTTTTCGGTCGCGGCGAGCAGCCGATCACGGCCGAGTGGCTCGACGCGCTCGAGGAGGCGCTTCTTCGATCCGATCTTTCGGTCTCGCTCGTCGACCCGCTCATGGCACAGCTGCGCGATCTGTTCACGACGGGCGAGCTGAAGACCGTCCCGAAAGCGCTCGGGGCGGTCCGCGAGACGCTCGTCGCGGCCCTCGCCGGTGACCTCCGGCTACGCGGCGACGGTCAGAGGCCGCGGGTCATCCTCGTCGTCGGGGTCAACGGCAGCGGCAAGACGACCACCGCGGCGAAGCTCGCCAAGCGACTCAAGGATTCCGGAGAGCGTCCGCTGCTCGCCGCCGCCGACACGTTCCGCGCCGCGGCCATCGAACAGCTCGAGCGTTGGGCCGAGCGCGTGGGAGTCCCGATCATTTCGGGCAAACCCGACGGCGATCCTGCGGCGGTCGTGTTCGACGCGGTCAGCGCGGCGGGAGCGCGCGGCAACACCACCGTCATCGCCGACACCGCCGGTCGCCTTCACACGAAGGGTCATCTCATGGACGAGCTCGCGAAGATAGTCCGCGTGACCGGCCGCGCGCGCGAGGGTGCGCCGGACGAGGTGCTGCTCGTGCTCGACGGAACCGCCGGCCAGAACGCGATCCAGCAGGCCCGCCAGTTCACTTCGACAGCCGCCGTGACCGGCCTTGTGGTGACGAAGCTCGACGGGACCGCGAAAGGCGGCGCGGTCTTCGCGATCGCGCGGGAGCTCAAGCTGCCGGTCAAGCTCCTGGGGGTGGGGGAAAAACCGGAGGATCTGGTGCCAATGGATCCGACCGCCTTCGTGAACGCCCTACTGCTCGTGCCGTCCTGAGGTCATACTCGACCGAGTTGGCGATCGTTCGCTTACGACCCGGTGACCTGAAGCACGCCCTCGCTGGGGGCGCGCTGTCTGTTCACTACCAGCCGCAGGTCCACATCAAGACCGGCAAGCTCGCGGGCGTCGAGGCGTTCGTGCGCTGGCCGCACCCGGTCCACGGCATGATCGGCCCCGGCGAGATCATCCGCGTCGTCGAGGAGGCCAGCCTCCATGTCGAGTTCGATCGCTGGGTCGTCGGCGTGATCTGCCGCCAGGCGAAGAAGTGGCGCTCGGAACGCATGCCCGTGCCGGTGGTGGCCGCCAACGTTTGGAGCGAGACGCTCCGCCGCCCGGATGCGCTGAAGCTGATCGACGCGCTCGCCGAGACCGGCGTCGATCCCAAGACCATCGAGATCGAATGCCCGCGAGGATCGACGGTGGACCCCGACCTGACCAGAGCGCTTGTGAAGATCCACTCGCTTGGGGTGCGACTCGCGTCGGAGGAATACGCGAACGTCGCGCAATCGAGCGCACAGCTCAACTTTGACACGCTGAAGATCCCCTTCCCGATCTCGCGCGATCACGTTGCGAACGCGAAAGCGATTTCTGCGGTCGTCGCGAAGGCAAGAGCGACCGGTGCGCGCGTCGTCGCCGATTCCGTCGAGTCGACCGCGCAGGAAGAAGCGCTCGCAGCCCTTGGCGTCGAGATCGTTCAGGGGTACCTCTACGGGCCCGAGGTCGCACCGGGGGAGCTGCGGACGCTCTTAACGAGGCCCGGCGCGTAGCTTCCTAGACCGTCTCCGCGACGAGAAGCTGATCCTTCCCGGACCGTTTCACCGAGAGGAGCGCGCGGTCCGCGGTATCCACGAGGTCGTCGAAGGTCTCGGCCCCATCGGCTGAAAGGGCCAGTCCGACCGAGGCGGTGACGGTCGAGCCGGACGCCGCGGTCACCGCCGCCACGACGGCGCGGATGCGCTCCATGATGCGGAGCGCGCTGTCGACCGGGCAATCGGCGAGGTACACAACGAATTCGTCCCCGCCGTACCGCGAGGCGAGATCGTCCGCGCGGAGATTCGCGCGGATGGCGGTGGCCACCAGGCCGAGGACCTCGTCGCCGGCCGGATGGCCGCGCGAGTCGTTCACCGCCTTGAAGCCGTCCAGATCGACCACGGCGACCGCCGAGGGGCCGCTGCGGGGCCGGCGGAGCCGCTTCGCCACGAGCTCGCGGAACGCTTGGCGGTTCAGGAGGCCGGTCGTCGGATCGAGCTCAGCGCGTGTCTCGATGCTGCGCAACTGTTCGCGGTCCGAACCATAGAGGAGCACGAAGCCGATCGCGAAGAGCGCGAGCGTGAGCAGCTCGAACAGAGCGGCCGCGTCCGCGTGCGCTTCGCCCTGGGTCCCGAAGGCGCTGTGCGCGACCAGGGTCACCGACGCGAGCGCGAAGAACAGCCACGAGCGCATCCGCCGCGGTCGTCGTCCGCTTCGCAGCGCCGAGACGCTGAGCGCCGCGATCGAAATCGCGATCGCGAGGTCGGCGCTCGACACAAAACCCTGGAGCGTCATGACGACGAGCATGCGCGTGGGAACGCGACACCCGACGTACCAATCATGTGTCCGCGGGGATTCAGTACGCGTCGCATCTATTGAAGTCCCATTCCAAAACGCGCTTCCTATCCCCCAACGGGGTGAGGACGCGGCGGGAAGCTGCGTCGGGGGAGTCGCGTGAGCAGACGGGGATGGGTGGGCGCACGTTGGGCGGGGTTCTGTCTGGTGGCCGTCATCGTGACGGCGACGCAGACGACCTCGGCGGGAGCGAAGACCCACGGCGCCGAGACAAAGGTCAGTCCTGCATTACTCACGCTCGCAGAAGCGCATCCAAAGAACGAGTTCGCGGTCATCGTGCGGGCGGGCTCGGCGGCGGGGAACGGTCATCGCGCGGAGCAGGCCGCCGCGGCGGTCGGTCGCGCTAACGGCAAGACCGGTCGGGCGCTTTCCATCGTCGGCGGAACGTCCGCCCGACTCACCGGCGACGAGATTCTGGATCTCGCCAAGGACCCGGACGTCGCGTACATCGCCTCAGATGACCTCGTGTTCGCGTCGTTCGACCCCGTCGCCGGCGCCGCCCTCGCGGCCGGCCCGGGGATCCTGGAGGTCGGAGCGCCCGACGCCTGGCGGCAGCTCGGCGTCACTGGACGCGGCATCGGCGTCGCGATCCTTGACAGCGGCATCGCGCCGCACCCCGACCTTGCCGGCCGGATCGTCGCGTCGGTCGATTTCACGAGCGGTGGGAGTGGCGCGAGCCTCATCCCGGCCGCCGATCCGGGCGGGCACGGCACGCACGTAGCCGGTCTCGTGGCCGGCGACGGCACCGCATCGGGCGGCGCATACA
This sequence comes from Chloroflexota bacterium, assembly GCA_005882765.1. Lineage (GTDB taxonomy): Bacteria > Chloroflexota > Limnocylindria > P2-11E > P2-11E > 3-1-20CM-2-70-9. Next base: position 5,472 of record VBDV01000182.1, read on the forward strand.
CCGGCGTCGCGCCCGGCGCGAACCTGATCGACGTACGGGTCATCACGGCCACAGGCTCGACGACGGTCTCGACGCTCATCGCGGGAATGCAATGGATCCTGGCTCATCGCTCGGACTACAACATTCGCGTCGTCAACCTCTCCGCCGGCGCACCGGTCACCGTGAGCTACAACAACGATCCCCTCGCGATGGCGGTCGAGGTTCTGGTCTTCTCAGGGATCACGGTCGTCGTCTCGGCCGGTAACGACGGTCCGAGCGGGTCGAGCATCACGTCGCCGGGCAGCGATCCGTACGTGATCACGGTCGGCGGCATCGATGACAACGGCACGGCGACCACAGCCGACGACGCGATCGCGTCGTGGTCTTCGCAGGGCCCGACCGCGATCGACGGCCTGGCCAAACCGGATCTCGTCGCGCCCGGCCGAAAGATCGTGAGCCTTCGCTCCCCCGGCAGCACGCTGGACCAGGAGCTGCCGGATCGGGTGGTTCTAGGTCTGGACCCGCTGGTGCCGCAATACTTCCGCCTCTCGGGGACCTCGATGGCCGCACCGGTCGTCACGGGCGTCGTCGCGCTGATGCTCGAGGCAGCGCCAACGCTCACGCCGGCGCAGGTGAAGGCGCGCCTCAAGGGTTCGGCGGCGCCGCTCGCCTACGGATCGCTCTACACGACAGGGAGCGGGCTGGTCAGCGCGGTGGGGGCAATCACGGCGCTCGATCAGCCAGATGCCGCCGCGGCGCCCGTGTCGGCCGGATTTGCCGCCGGCATGTACGCATCCCTGTACGGCCAGCCACTCACCTGGCGCGATCTCGCATTCAACGGGGGCGTCGACTCGCATGGCGTTCCGTGGACCGACGTCAACTGGTCCGACATCAACTGGCAGGACATGACGTGGGAGAGCATCAGCTGGGAGGACATCACCTGGGAAAACCTGAGCTGGCAGTCATTCAACTGGTCCGCCGTCAACTGGCAGGACATGACGTGGGAGAGCATCAGCTGGGAGGACATCACCTGGGACACGGTGACTCATAAAGAGAAGTCCAAGGGGCGCAAGGTCCGTAGCGGATGGGAGGCGCTGAACTAATGAAGCAGCAGGCCGCGAATCTCTACATCGCGCTCGTCGCTGCGCTTGGCGTGATCGTTCTGATCACGAGCTCGATCAACCTCCACACGAGCTCGATCGATCCGGTCATGTTCATCTTCATCCTGGTCCTCGTCGGGATCGCCCAGCGAAACCCGGTCGTGCTCTTCCGATCGAGCGCGATCTCCGTCGCGTTCGCGGTCAAGATCGCTGCCTACGTTCTGTTTGGCACCCCTTTGGCCCTCTGGGCCACGATTGTCGTGGTCGCGGTCAACGCCTACACGCCGAAGCCGAAGCCCGCTCGGAAGGTGATCTTCAACTTCGGGCAGCTGATGCTGTCGACCTACCTGGCTTCGAGCACATACCAGCTCGTCGGTGGGATGGTGCCGCCCGGAGCGTTCGTTCCGACGATGCTCGCGGTCGCGGTCTCGGCGGCGGTGTACTTCGTCGCGAACAGCGCGCTGACCGCGGCGGTCATAGCGCTCACTTCGACCTCGCGCTTCGTCGATGTCTGGATGCAGAACTTCGCGTGGATGCCGGTGAACTACCTGGCGACTGCCGTGAACGGCGCTGCGCTCGCCCTCGCGTACCAGTCCCTCGGCTTCATCGGCGTCATCGTCTTCGTTCTGCCGCTCGGGATCGCGTGGTACTCGTTCAAGCTCTACACCATGAAATCGACGCAGCTCCGCGAGCGCAACCGCGAGCTCGTCACCATGAACGAAAGCCTGCAGCGGACCTCTGAGCGCCTCGAGGCATCGCACGTCTCGGTGATCGCAGCGCTTCTCGGGTCGCTCGCCGCGAAGGATCACTCGACCCAAGGCCACTCCGCCGCCACGATGGAGCACGCGCTGGCGGTCGCGAAGGCTCTCGGCCTCGGTCCCGACGAGATCGCCGCCGTGAACCTTGGCGCGCTCTTCCACGACATCGGAAAGATCGGCATACCCGAGCACATTTTGAGAAAGCCCTCCGCCTTGACGGCCGAAGAGTGGGCCGAGATGAAGACCCACCCGGTGATCGGCGCAAACCTGATCGGCGAGGTGCCGAACCTCGAGCGCATCCGTCCGATCGTGCTCGCGCATCACGAGCACTACGACGGGACGGGCTATCCGAACGGACTGAAGGCCGACCAGATCCCGCTCGCGGCGCAGATCATCTCGGTGGCCGATACCTACGAGGCCATGATCTCGACGCGGCCCTATCGGTCGGCCCTCGGCCACGACGAGGCCGTCGCCGAGCTGCGCCGTGTGGCAGGCACCCAGCTCAACCCCATCGTCGTCGAGGCGTTCATCCGCCAGATCGAGACCGGCGCATCCGGCGTGACGCACGCGCACGACGGGGTCGAGCATGCCCACGTCCGCGATCGCGCGGTGGAGGCGGTCCGCCTCAGCATGACCTAGGGGTCCGGCGCGCGAGACCCTAGAGTCGTGTGTGGTGTTCGAGCAGCTCTCTGACCGCCTGACCAACACGTTCGAACGACTGCGGGGGCGTCCGCGCGTCACCGAGGTCGATCTGGATGAGGCGCTGCGCGACGTGCGTGTCGCCCTCCTCGAGGCCGACGTGAACCTCAAGGTCGTGCGACAGCTCATCGCGACCGTGCGCGAGCGCGCGGCCGGCGAGCGCGTCCTCGAATCGATAACCGGCGCGCAGCAGATCGTGAAGATCGTCCACGACGCCATCGTGGAGATGCTCGGGGGCGCCGCGACACCGCTCGCGCGCGCGGACCGGCCACCGACGGTCATCGTCCTCGCAGGGCTTCAGGGATCGGGAAAGACCACGACCGCCGCGAAGCTGGCGAACCTGCTGCGCAAACAGGGTCGGCATCCGCTCCTCGTCGCGGCGGACGTGCACCGCCCCGCCGCGATCGATCAGCTCGTCGCTCTCGGCAAGCAGCTCGGCCTTCCGGTGCGTGCGGTGGATCCCAAGCGCGTCGCCACCGACGTCGCCGCGCTCGCGAGCGGTGCGGCCGCCGAGGGCCACGACACGGTCATCGTCGACACCGCTGGACGACTTCACATCGACGAGGCGATGATGACCGAGATCGCCGATGTCGTCGCCGCGGCGAAGCCGCACGAAACCCTCCTCGTGGTCGACGCGATGGCGGGCCAGGATGCGGTGGAGAGCGCGACGGCGTTCCATGCGCGACTCCCGCTCACCGGGCTCGTGCTGGCGAAAGCGGATGGCGACGCGCGCGGGGGCGCGTCACTCTCTGTGCGCGCCGTGACGGGCGTTCCGGTCAAGCTCATCGGCACCGGCGAGAAGCTGGACGCGATCGAGGTCTTCCATCCCGACCGGCTGGCGCAGCGGATCCTCGGCATGGGCGACATCCTCACGCTCGTCGAGCGCGCGCAAGAGCACATGGACGAGAAGACCGCCGAAGCGCAGGCGAAGAAGTTCCTGGAAGCGCAGTTCACCTTCGACGACTTCTACTCGCAGCTGCAGCAGGTCAAGAAGATGGGCCCGCTCGGCGATCTGTTGAAGATGATCCCCGGACTGGGCGGTCTCGCGAAGCAGCTCCCCGAAGGCCCTGAGGCGGAGCGCGAGATGCGCAAGATCGAGGCGATCATCTCCTCGATGACAAAGGCAGAGCGCGCCGATCCCGTGCTGATCAATGGATCCCGGCGGCGCCGGATCGCGGCGGGCTCCGGGACGACCGTCTCCGATGTGAACCGGCTCGTCAAGCAGTTCGCCGAGATGCGCAAGCTGATGAAGCAGATGGGGTCGATGGCTAAGAGCGGGCGGCTGCCCCGCTTGCCCGGCATGCCGGGACTCCCGCGGGCGTGATGCCATATCATCGATGTGTTCGCCCCCTGAGCTGGGGGTCCCACCAACGGCACATTCATGAGGAGGATCCCGACCGAGTTGGCAGTTCACATCCGCCTGCGCCGCGTAGGTAAGACAAAAGCGCCGACGTACCGCGTCGTCATCGCGGACTCGCGCGCGCCCCGAAACGGCAAATTCATCGAGTCGATCGGTCACTACGACCCGCTCGCCGAGCCGGCCCGCCTGGTCGTCGACGCCGAACGCGCCCGGCACTGGTTCAAGAACGGTGCGCGACCCACATCGACGACGCGCTCGCTGCTCATCCGGAGCGGCATCCCCGAGGGAGAGGTTCCGGCGTCCGTTAGATGAGCGTTGGGGCGCAGCCGGGACGGATGCGCGTGCTCCTCGAGCACGTCGCTCAGGCGCTCGTCGACGATCCGTCGGCTGTGGTCGTTACCGAGGAGCTCGATGGAGACTTCACGAAGCTCCATCTCCAGGTCGCCGAGCCAGATGTCGGAAAGGTGATCGGCCGTGGTGGGCGGATCGCCAAGGCTATCCGCGCGCTCCTCAAGGTGATGGCGACGCGCGATGGAACAAAGGTCAACCTCGAGATCGATTAGCGCCGAGGATCCCATCGTCGGGGTCGTGGGCGCTCCGCACGGGGTGCGTGGCGAAGTGAAGGTCCAGCCGCGCACCGATGTCGCCGAACGATTCCGCAAAGGCTCGCGCCTCTCGTGCGACGGGATAGGGGAGCTTGTCATCGCCTCTGTCCGCGGTACAGCCGAGGTCCCGATCGTGCGCTTCGAAGGTCACAGCACGCGCACCGATGCGGAACGCATTCGCGGGCGGACGCTGCGCGTGTCTCGCGCGGAAGCTCGGCGCGCGGCGAAAGGCGCGCATCTCTGGGCCGACCTTCTCGGTCTTCGCGCGGAGACGCCCGACGGACGGTCGCTCGGAACTGTGAGTGAGGTGATCCGGGCGGGCGAGACGGACGTGCTCGTCGTTCGCGCTGAGAGCTCGCGCGAGGAGCTGCTTCTTCCGGCGATCGCATCGGTGGTGCGCGAGGTCGATGTCGCCGGAGGCCGGATCGTGGTCGTGCCGCAGGAGGTCCTCGAGTGACCCCGCGGATCGACGTACTCACGCTCTTCCCGAAGATGTTCGAGAGCCCGTTCGCAGAGAGCATCGTGGCGCGAGCGCGGGCCGCGGGCCAGATCCAGCTCGCGGTGCATGACATCCGCGAGTGGGCGACCGACCGCCATCACGTTGTCGACGACACGCCCTACGGTGGCGGGGCCGGGATGGTGTTGAAGCCCGAGCCGCTCACGCGCGCGATCCGGGCGACGAAAGCCGATCGCGGGCACGTCGTCCTCATGACCGCACAGGGCGCGCTCTTCGATCAGATCGCCGCGCACCGCCTTGCGCAGCTGCCGCACCTCGTGATCGTCTGCGGGCACTACGAGGGCGTCGACGAGCGCGTCATCGAAGGCGACGTCGACGAAGAGCTTTCGATCGGCGACTTCGTGCTGACCGGCGGCGAGCTGGCAGCGATGGTCGTGATCGATGCGGTGACTCGCCTCGTCCCGGGCGTCATCGAGCCGGCATCGCTCACTCACGAGTCGCACACCGAGGGTCTCCTGGAGGGTCCGCACTACACCAGGCCGGTGGAGCATGAGGGCCGTCGCGTCCCGACGGTGCTGCTGTCGGGAGATCATGCGGCGATCGCGCGGTGGCGACGCGCCGAAGCCGTCCGTCGGACGGCCGAGCGCCGTCCCGACCTGCTCGACCGAGCGGGCCTTACCCCGGCCGAGCGAGCCCGGCTGCCGCGACCGCAGGTCCGCGAGCCGGTATCGGATGCCGACCTGAAAGCTGCCTACAGCTCCGGCGTGGGCTCGTACCGCATCGCGGCGCGCTTCGGGATCTCGCCGGCGACGGTCCGCGCGCGCCTCCGGGCAGCGGGCGTTCGGCTCCGGCCTCCACGCAGCGGACAGCGCAGTCCGACGGTGGCCGAGGTGTCGAAGATGCGCGGGACCGGACTCACTGTTCGCGAGCTCGCGCGCCACTTCGGCGTGTCGCATGTGACGATCCTGGATCGACTGAAGAAGGCGAAGCGGTGATTGCTGCTAGAATCCCCTTACTTCGTGAGTGTCCTAACCATTCCTATGAACGACCTCTTGAACACGCTTGCCCGAGAGCAGCTGAAGGCCGATCTGCCCGAGATCCGGCCCGGAGACACCGTGCGCGTCAGCGTGCGGGTCGTCGAAGGGAACCGCGAGCGCCTT
>VBDV01000183.1 GCA_005882765.1 Chloroflexota bacterium
GGAGCGGCAAGCCGGTCGCGGGACGGAGCTGATCGCGAAGGAGCTCGGCGGGAATGCGCACGTCATCGCCCGCCGCGATCGATGTCGTCGGGCCGAGCGCGAACGAGCCCGATCGGGGCGTGAGCTTCGCAGGAATGGGAATCAGGGCCGGGGTGGGCACCACCGGCCATCCTACCGACTGAGGGCGTTACCGCGCGCTGTTGATGCGGACGATCGTCTGACCTTGAACGCGGGGATCTTGTCAGGCCGGGACGGCGGCCTCCGCGCGCCGGTTCCCGACGACCGCGATCGTCGTCGCGCCCAACCCGAAGAGCAGTGCACAGAAGATCACCACTCCGCCGAGGATCGGGATGAGGGCCACGAGGAGCAGTGCCACGAGGCCGATAAAGAGCGCAAGCCAGACCGGCACGGGCCGCCGCGCGATCCGCAGAAGAGCGCCGCCCACTCCGACGGCGGCCACCGGAATGCTCAGCGCGAGTGCGACGCCGAACAGGGCGAGCACGACGAAACCGATCCACCATCCGCCGATCAGAGCACCGACCGCGAAGAAGACGATCGAGAGGATCGGCAGGCCGATGAGCACGAGCGCGCCGATAGCCAGAGTCAGCCACGGAGAACGGACGAGCGCCTCACCCGCGCGGCGGGAAAAACCAGGGAAGAAGAACACGACGAGGATGCCGAGGATGAGAAGACCGATGAGGCCCTTCAGCCATTCCACGACCAGTGCCGCCGTGCCCGTGAAGAGCGGCGCGCGGCCGTTGTCAGGAGTCTGCCTTTCGACCGACCCCTTCACCGATGATCGATTCGCGATCTGCGCCTCGTTCTTGCTCGTGTATTTGAGCGAGCCGCCGACGCTGCCGCGATCGGTGATCTGAAGACGGTCGACCGTAGCCGTGACGTTGCCACCGACGCTCGAGTCGATCTTCACGTTGCTGCCACCCGCTTGGAGATCACGGCCAATCTGACCGCTGATCGTCGCGTTGCTGGAGCCGACGATCGCGTCACGCCCAACTCGCCCGTTGCCCATGATCGTCAGCTCGTTGCCGCCGACAACGAGGTCGTTCGCGATCTTTCCATCGACCACGATCGTGTTGCCCGCCGCGCGCACGCTGCCGCCGACCTGCCCGCGGATCGCCACGCTGTTTCCGGCGGCGATCACGTCTCCGGTCACGTTGCCGTCGACGCTTATGTTGCTGCCCCCCGCGATCAGGTCGCCATGGATGGTCCCGTTGATCGAGATGTTCGTCCCGAACACGTAGAGGTCGTCGTCGATCGTGTCAGTGGTCGCGATCGTGATGTCCTGTCCACTGCGGATATCGGCAGCGGCAGCCGGGGCGGGGGCGAGCGCGAGGATCAGAGCGATGAGAGCTACGAGGCGGAGAAGTCGGAGCATCGGTGGGGATACTAGGTGTGATCGCCAAATATCGCAGGCCTCATATCGGTCATCATCAACCAAGGGCCAGCGCGAGGATGCCAACGACCATCGCTGCCGCGCCGATACCCCGACGCATAACGTGGCCCTCCGCGAGCATGCGCGCGCCGAGCATCGCGCCGATGAGGATGCCGATCTCGCGCGCAGGCGCGACATAGGAGACCGGGCTCACGACGAGCGCGGTGAGCACAAGGATGTACGCGAGCCGGCTGAGGACGCCGACCCCGATGACCTCCCATCGGTGGCCCAACCACGCCGCACTAACCGCGTCGCGATGCCGGAGCGCGACGGGCGTGACCACGATCGCCTGACCGACGACGGTCGACCAGTCATAGAGGAGCGGCGGGATCAAGACGACCGCGACGGCCGTCTTATCCCAGAGCGTGTAGAGGGCGATGACCGCGCCGGTCGCGAGCGCAAAGCCGACCGCCCGGCCCGCTCCATCACGGCGAAGCGCGCGCGGATCGCCGGTCAAGACCAAGGCGCCCGCGACTATCGCAAGAGCGCCGGTCACTGCGACCGCGGTCGGTCGCTCGCCGAAGATCGCGATCGCGCCGATCGTCGCGAGGAGCGGACCGCTCGCACGCGCGATGGGGTACACGAGCGAGAGGTCTCCGGCGCGATACCCGGCCGTCAGCGTCGCGAAGTAGAGCGTCTGCAAACCAACCGCGACTGCGATGAAGACGAGCGCGGGCCACCCGAGCTCAGGACGCGCGATGACGAGGATCGCGATCGCGAACGGCGCAAACGTGATCGCGCCCACGATGTACGCGAGCCACAGAAATGGCGCGTCGGCTCCCGCGCGTTTGGCAAGCAGGTTCCACGTCGCGTGAAAGACAGCGGATATCAGGACAAGACCCAGAGCAAAGAAACTCATTAGGAAGCGAGACTAGGGCGACGAGTGATGGGCTCGAGCAGCGTCGGGGTCTTCTGAGCGAGCGGCCCCTGGACGGCGGTCCATCGCGATCCCACCGGGGCCGAGCGAGGAAGACCCCGGCGCTGCTCACACCGTCTCGGACGCCGATGACGAGCGCTATTCCGTTGAGACAGTCTGGTCGGTGATGTCCGCTCCGGGTCGGATGGCGCGGAAGTTCGCCGCAGGATCGTCAAGAAGAGCGCGCACGTAACCGGCGGCCTCCGGCTGGTCGCTTGCGTTCAGCGCGTCGGCGTACGCGTCGATCAGCTCGCGCAGTGCGGGAAGATCCTCGTCTCGCGCTGGCCGCATGTGGACCTTCGCGCCCTTCGCGAAGCGATCGCGCAGCCCGGCATCGTCGAGTCCGCGCGCGGGATCGTGGCGTAAGTACACGACCCCGCCGCTCATCCCCGAGCAGATCCAGCGACCGGGGTCGCCGAGGACAACAGCGGTGCCGCCGGTCATGTACTCGAAGGCGAACCCGCGAAGGTCGCCGCCGAAGACGACCTGGGCGCCCGAGAGACGGATCGCGGCGCGAGCGTCGGCGCCGCCCTGCACCAGGAACCTGCCCCGCTGCGCGCCGTAGCCGAAGCACTTGCCCACAGATCCATCGACAAATCTGCCGGCGGCGTTCCGCGCCTTCACGATCGTCACCGCCCCGCCGAGCGCCGTCTTCACGGCGCCGTCCTGCGCTCCACCGCGCAAAGTGAGCGCGACCCCGTCGGTGGCGTAGGCGGCGAAGCCGTTTCCGGCCACCGAACCCTCGCGGTAGCTGGAGGCGACGTCGGCGACACTCGCGCCCGCGATCCGCAGACGCGCGAGCTCGCCCGACGCATCTGTGGCAACGAAGCGGTCGGCGGCGCGAAGCGTCCGCTCCTCTTCCGCCTCCTGGGCAGCCACCGCCCCGGCGACCACGCGCACCTCGCGCCGGCCGGGCGGGGCCCACGTGACCGGTTCCAAGAGCTCGCGCAAATCCACGCGATCGAGGCCGCGCGCCTGCGCCAGCAGATCGGTCCGCCCGACCAGATCGATTGTCGCGCCGACGCCGAGCTGCGCAGCGATACGGGCGAGCTCCGCGCGGAGCGCGCTGAAGAACCGAGAGAGATTTTCGACGGCGCGCTCGAACTCGCGTGGCTCGAACCGCTTGACGCCTCGGTCGGTCGCCTCGGCCACCGACTCGAGCTGCGTCGCGATGCCGACGTGGCAGGTGTCGAGTTGGCAACCGCGGCAGATCGTGCAACCGATCGCGACCATCGCGAGCGTCCCGAAGCCGACGCGGTCAGCGCCCAGGCACAGCATCTTGGCGACATCGAGCGCGCTCTTCATCCCGCCGTCGCACCAGATCTCGACGACGTCACGGAGCCCCGACGCCACCAGCGCGCGGTGCGCCTGCGCGACACCGATCTCGACGGGCAACCCCGCGCGACGGAGCGCGTGCTGCCGCGCCGCGCCGGTGCCGCCGTCATAGCCCGAGAGCGTGACGATATCCGCTCCAGCCTTCGCGATGCCGACGGCTATCACGCCGATATCCGGCACGACCGGCACCTTCACAGAAACGCGCGCGCGCGGATTTACGGTCTTGAGCTCGTGGACGACCTGCGCGAGGTCCTCGATCGAATAGATGTCGTGATTGTTCGACGGTGAGATGAGGTCGATGCCCGGCTGGGCGTTGCGTGCGAGCGCGACCTTCTTCGAGACCTTACGCGCCGGCAGATGGCCGCCCTCCCCGGGTTTCGCGCCCTGCCCGATCTTTATCTCGAGATAGTTCGACGAGTTCGCGAGCAGCGCGGAAACGCCGAAGCGGCCCGAGGCGATCTGCTGACCGCGGTTATGCGGATAACGGCCGATGAGATCCGGCAGCTCGCCGCCCTCGCCGTTGATGCAGAGAAGATCGAGACGGGCCATCGCTTCCGCATACGCGCGGTACGCGGTCTCGCCCTGCGATCCGAAGGACATCGACGAGATGTAAAAGGGTCCCGCGTGCTCGCCCGCGCTGGTATCCGCCGCACCCTCGGCTTCATCGAGCGGCCGGGTGAAGTCGACGAGGTGCCGCAAGGAAACCGGGTGCAATGTCTCGAGCTCCCGCAGCTTCTCGGCGTACGTCGCGTACGGCGCCTCGCCGTTGGCGACCGCGAGCGCGGACTTCCAAGCGCGCGGCCAGATCCGGAATGCCGGCTCGAGCCGGGCGTCGCGACGCTCGCGGAGCATCGACGCACGCGCGAAGCCTTCCTCGGCGATGCGGTCCCAGGTGAGGCCGCTCTCATCGGTGGCGCAGAACGTCTCCAGACCGATAAAGCGCGCGACCTCGGGCGCGAGGCCGACGGCCGAGACCTGCCGGCCGTAGCCGCGGAGCTCATGGACTCCGAGCGTCGACATGACCTTCTCGATGCCCTTGCGTAGCGCCTCGAGGAGATTGCCAAGCGCGTCCGGGTCGGCGGTGGCGATCGCGTACTCCAGCAGGAGGTACGGATTCACGGCATCCGCACCGAGCGCGAGCGCGACCATCACGTCGTGGAGGTTGCGAATGCTCCCGGCGGAGACGACGAGCGCGCAGTCCCGGCGAAGCGAAGGCTGTGCGACGAGCGCGCGATGGGCCGCCGCGATCACGAGGTGCGGATCGAGCCACGCGCGGCCCTCGCTCAGAACGCCCTGGTCGCGAACGACTACGAGCTGCGCGCCCGCGCGCACGCCGCGTGCGGCCGCCGCACCGAGCCGGGCCAGGGCATCGCGGGGGTGCTCTTCCCAATCGCGATCGGCCTCCAGGAAGACCGGCGGGATCCTCGCATCCGTTGTGAACCGAGCGATCACGTCATCGATCAGCCACGTGCCCTTCTGGCGCGCGAGGGCGCGGAAGTCGTCGCCACGCAGCCCGGTCCACGCGGGGTGCCCGCCAAGGAGGAGCGGCGTGGCGAGTTCGATCCACCGGCGCGAGTCGTGCGCCTGAGGCGCCGGCCGCGGGCCGAGCAGAACACGCGTGGAGAAATGCTCGATCTCCTCATTGCCAGTCTCGATCATGAACGCGGCCATCTTTAGGTCGTCGGGCTCAAAGCCGAGCGCCGCGAACTGCCGCTCGCGGCGGACGGAGACATCGTCCATTTCGTCCGGCGGAGTCCCGATCTCCCAGCGTTTCGCGGCGGCGATCGGCTCGGCCGGACCGCCGCAGGCTAGATGCGAGCGAAGGCCGCTCATCGCGACGCCCCGCAGACGGCGCGCGGTGAGGAAGCGCTCGCGGACGGCGCCCTGGTCGAGCAGGCGCCATCCCCTATCGCGCCGGAGCGCGACGCGCTCGCCCGGCGCGAGGGGCACGGGGTCGCTCACGTAGCGCTCGAGCGGAACGAACCCGCGCTCGCTCGCGAAGACGTGCTCGTCCTCGGTCTCGACGTGCCACAGCGGTCGTAGACCGAGCGCGTCGACCCCGAAGACGCACGTGTCGCCGACGCGCACGAGGATGCCGGCCGGTCCCTGCGCGAGCGGCCCAATCGCGGCACGGCCCTGCACGTACGCGTCCTGAAGCTCGGCGGTCATGCGCTTCATCTCATTGACGATCGGCGGGAAGAGGAGCTCGATCGACTCGACCGCGGTGAGGCCGTGGCGGATCACGAGCGCGCGGATCGCGGCGTCGACGTCCTGCGAATCACTGCCGTCGCGCGAAAGCGGCAGGCCGAGCGCGCGCGCTTCCTCCCGCAGACGGCTGATCGTGTTGATCTCGCCGTTGTGTGCGAAGACCGGGAAGGGTTGCACGCGCGTGAAGCTCGTCGATGTGTTCGTCGCGTAGCGGTTGTGCCCGAACGCGACGGACGTGGCGAAGAGCGGATCGGCGAGGTCGGCGAAATAGGACGTGAGCTGATGGCCCGCCCCGCGGAGCTTGTACACGGCGGTATGGCGCGAGAGGCTCACCACCGTTGCCGTCGTCGCTCGCTCGATGTCGACGCCAGCCTCGTAGAGCGCGCGCGATCCGAGGGCCGCGCCGCGCGGCGCGAGAAGTGCGAGCTGCAGGAATAGTGGAGCCTCGGTGCGTCCGCGCGGACCGAGCGCCGCCTCATCGGTCGTCTCCGCTCGTACGAGGAGCGTCTCGATGCCACGACGGCCGAGGATCGCGACGATCGTCGCGACGTCGCCCGGATCCTCGTGGAAGAAGTGACCGACCGCAAATCGCTCGAGCTCCACAGCGCTCTCGTCATGACCAGCGTGGTCGAGCTCCTGCGCCCAGAGCGCGCGGGGGATGTCTGTGAGAACGCCAGCGCCATCGCCTTCGCCGTCAACGACGCCCGAGCGATGCGCGAGCGCGGCCATGCCGCCGAGCACCAGCTCGAGGACCGCACGCGTGGGCCGCGCGTCCTTGCGCGCTACCGCGACCAGCGCACAGGCATCGTGCTCGCTCGACACGTTTCCTCCATCTAATGAAGAAGCCTCCCGCTCTCGGGAGGCCTTCGTCGCTTCGCGGTGTGAGCGGTCGCGACTAGGCCTCGTCCTCCGACGTTGCTGCTGCGGACGAGGCAAAGCGGGTGCTCACGTGAACGAGGCTATGGGAGAAAAGGTTGCGAAACAGCGCCTTCAGGGTCGTGTTTTGGTGCTGACCTAAGCCGGGACGAGCACCTCGACCGGATCGCCGACGCGGACCGGTCCCGAAACCGCGACGGTGCAGAGCGCACCGCGCCGCCCGAGAAGCGACAGCCGGAACTCCTCGGGATCGGGGACTCCGAGCAGCTCACCGATGTGCGTGCACGGCTCGCAGGGCCCATTGACGCGGAGCGTCAACCCGCCGACGCGGATCTCGGTATCGATAGGCAGGTTGGTCACGTCGGGCAGGCCCAGGGTCGTGATCTCCTCGCGAAGATCGGCTGGCCGGAGGCCAAGCGCGTCAAGCGTGGCGCGGTCGACGACCAGCACGGCGCGTGACTCGCGGTGAGCGTGAACGTCGCCCTCGATGCCGCCGCCGATGCGCCCAACGGCCTCGGCGACGGGCGTCGGCGTCCCGTGCTTCTCCGTGCGGACGTGGAGCGCAATGACGCGGCCGTTCACAGCTTCTTCCGAACGATACAAAACTCGGCGTGTGTTTCGGCGATCTCGAAGCCGGCCTTTTCGTACATCGATAGCGGACCGACGTACTGCGACCAGACCCACCGTGAAGGCTCGACGTCGCCTGCGCGCGGATACGCCTCGGCCATCCTCATGCCGCGCGACCGCAGATGCTCGACCGCCGCATCAAGCAGCTGCGTAGCGATGCCCTGGCGGCGCTGATCGGGAGCAACGACGAAGCACACGATCGCGCCGACATCGCTCGCGGCTTCGCCCGGAACGCTTTTGAGCTCCGACTTCGGCGCGGCGTGGCACCAGCCAACGACGCGACCGAGGCGGTATGCGACGAGGCCGTTCGCTTTCGCGGAGCGCAGGAGCTCGCTGCGCGACGAGCGGTTCTGCTCCTTGGTGCGCGATGGGTAATCGTCGACGAGCCGCTCCATGCAGAAGCACCTCGACCAGTTCGGGTTGTCCGCATACGCGACCATGTCGAAGTAGTGCATCACCGCGTCGTGCTGTTCGGGGCTGACCGGACGGATCGCAACGTCGCTCACCGGTCGAGTCTTTCACACTGGTTCCCGTGGAGATTTGGTCCGTCGGTCACGGGGCCCGGCCCGTCGAGGAGTTCCTCGCGACACTTCGGTCAGCGGATATTCAGGCCCTCGTCGACGTTCGTTCGCAACCGGGCTCGAGGCGGCACCCGCAATTCGGCGCCCACTCCCTTGCGACTGCGCTCGGCGAGGTCGGGATCGGCTACGAGCACCTACCAGAACTCGGAGGCCGCCGCGAGGCGCGCGTGGATTCACCGCACCGCGCCCTTCGGGTCGCCGCGTTCCGCGGCTATGCGGATCACATGAGCACACCTGAGTTCGCGCGCGGCTACGAGCGCCTTGTTTCGATCGCAGGCCGATCACGCACCGTGTTCATGTGCGCGGAGACGCTCTGGTGGCGATGCCATCGCCGGCTGATCGCGGACCGCCTCACCGTCGACGGCTGGTCGGTCACGCACCTTTTCGCACCAGGGAAGAGCGAGGCCCACGTGTTGTGGGATGTGGCACGGACCCTGGGCGGCCAACTCGTGTACGACGCCGGGACGTTACCGTTGCCGACATGAAGCGGACCTGGGACGAAGACTGGGACGAGCGCAAGGCGGGCAAAGGCTGTCCGATGTGCGCCGAGGGCCGCCCCGACGAGACGTACGGGAACGCGCGGGTCTTCACGGGCCGCGTCTCTGACGCATATCTGGTTCGCGGCGACATCGGCCAGCCCGGCTACACGATCGTCATCTGGCGCGGCGGCCACATCGCCGATCTCACCGAGCTGAGCGACGCAGACGCGACGACGTACCTCCGCGAGGTATTGAAGGTCGCGCGCGCGCTCGAGGCGCACTACCGGCCCGCGAAGCTCAACTTCGAGATGCTTGGCAACACGGTGCCGCACCTGCACACGCACATCGTTCCCCGTTATGTGACCGACGACAGTCCGGGCCAACCAGCGAAGGGCCTCATGCAGCCGGATCCGCACCGCAAGCCGGTCGCGGACGACGTGTTCCATCGTGATGTCGCGGGACTCCGAGTGGCGCTGAGCCGCTAGGAAGACCACGGAGCGCCAGGTACTCGATGCGGTTGATCGCTTCGGCGCGGGTCACGCTCCGCCTGCGAGCCGGGCGCGGAGCTTCGCGCCAGCGAGACCGCGGTGCGAGACCCGGTGCTTCTCCTCGGGCGGCAGCTCGGCCATCGTGCGGCCGTCTCCGGCGATGACGAACACCGGGTCGTAGCCGAACCCCGCTTCGCCGCGCGGGACTTCCGCGATCTCGCCGTGCACCTCGCCCTCGAAGAGCTCGACGTGTCCGTCGGGCGACGCGAGAGCAGTGACGCAGACGAAACGGGCGGAACGATCCGTGACGCCGTCGAGAAGGGCAAGGAGCTTCGCGTTCCGTTCCTCGGCGCTCGCGTTCTCACCGAAAAAGCGGCGGCTGCGCACGCCCGGCGCCCCACGGAGCGCGAAGACCTCGAGACCCGAGTCGTCGGCGATCGTCTGCAATCCACTCGCCGCGGCGTACCCGCGCGCCTTGGACGACGCGTTCTCGGCGAACGTGGCCGCATCCTCGTCCGGCTCCGGCGGGACCGGGTCGAGGTCGCCCGGCGTGACGAGGTCGACGTCGAGGCCGCCGAGTATCTCGCGGTACTCACGAAGCTTTCCAGGGTTCGACGAGCCGAGGAGGATCGGATGTCTGTCCTTAGGGCCGCCTCTCACACGTCCATGGTCGCGCCCGCCGGTTCGAGGTGCAGACCACGCCCGAACCGCCACGGAGCCCACCAGTTCGCGCGGCCGAGGAGGCGCATCGTGGCGGGGACGACGAGCGCGCGGACGAGAGTCGCATCGAGGAGCACGGCGATGGTGAGCCCGATGCCAACCGACTTGATGATCACGACATCGGCAAGCGCGAACGCGATGAACACGCCCACCATGATCGCGGCGGCCCCCGTGATGAGCCTGCCGCTTCGCTCGAGACCCATCGCGACCGCGCCAACGTTGTCGCCGGTCCGCCGGTACTCCTCCTGGATTCGTGAGAGGAGGAACACCTCGTAGTCCATCGAGAGCCCGAACATGATGCAGAACATGATCACGGGAAGGCTGGGCTCGATCGACTGCGGTGTGAAGTTCAGGACATCCGCGAGATGACCCTGCTGGATGATCCACACGAGCGCGCCGAATGACGCGCTGACTGACAGCGCGTTCATCGCGACGGCTTTGAGCGGCAGCACGACCGATCCGAGGAGCAGGAAGAGCGCGAGCATCGTCGTAAGCGTGACGAATCCGACCGCGATCGGGGTATGGTCCACGAGGTAGTCGACAGTATCGACGTCGAAGGCCGTCTGGCCCGTGACGAGCACGGTCCCACCGTCGACGGTCTGGGCCCGAGCGGCCCGCACGATGGCGCGAGCCGCATCGCTCTGCGCGGTGCTGGCGGTCCGCACCGAGAGAAGCGCGATGTGTGGACCCGTCGGGCTGAGCGGCATGTCCACGCGGAGCACGTTCGGAAGGGCCGCCAGACGAGCTCGGAGGTCGTCCAGGGCAGCGCGGTGATTGAGCGGATCGTCGGCAAAACGCGCGACGACAGTGATGGTCGACTGGTCCTGGCCGGGAAACTCGTTCACGAGCACGTCGTACCCGCGCCGTGACTCGATCGTCGGCGGAAGGATGGTCGCGTCTGCGGAAGCGAGACGAAGCTGCGCGAACGGCGACGCTGCGATTGCGATGAGCGCGATGGTCGGGACGAGCACGAGGAGCGGGCGTCGCATCACCGTGGTCGCGATCGCGTGCCAGACGCCGGACGCGCTCCGGCCTCGAGGCAGCGGAAGGCGCCAGGCTCCGACGCGCGGCCCGAATATCGAGAGCAGAGCGGGAAGGAAGGTGAGCGCGTAGAGGACGGCGGCCGCGACGACGAGCGAGCCGGTGACGCCAAGCGATACCAGGAACGTGCCCGGGTAGAAAAGCATCCCCGCGAGACCGATGGCGACCGTGATGCCAGAGAACAGGATCGCCCGACCTGCCGTCCCGAGCGCGATGCCGACCGCGTCTTCGACGCTCCTGCCGCGGGCGAGCTCCTCGCGGAAGCGACTCACGATGAAGAGCGAGTAATCGATCGCGACGCCGAGGCCGATGAGCGTCACGATGTTCAGCGCGTACTGCGAGACGTCGGTCGCTCGCGCGAGTGCGAAGGTCGCCCCAAGGCCAGCCACGATCACGAGGATCCCCACGCCCAGCGTCAGGATGGCGGCGGCCGCGCTTCCAAAGACGAGAAGCAGCAGGATGAAGGCGAGCGGCAAGGAGACGAGCTCGGCCCGCTGCAGGTCGCGATTCAGCGTCTCGTCGATGTCGCCGTTCAACGGAATGTTCCCCGTTGCGAGCACCTCGAACGCGTTCGTGCGGACGAGCGCCCGGAGCTCCGGGAAGAATCCTTCGGAATCCGTCGTGGTCCCTTTGACCGTCACGTTCGCGAGGGCGCGCTTCCCGTCCTTCGATCGCAGCCCCGCAGCCGACGCAGCGGGAGCGCTGTCGGGCGTGACGATGGACACGACGCGTGAGTCCGTGCGCAGCGGAGCGAGCGCGGTCTTCATCTCGTCGATGAACCGGGGGTCCGCGGCGGGAAGACCCTCGGTGCTCGTGAAGATCAGGACGAACGACGACGTCGCGGCGGTCGGCGCGCCGGCTACCGGCGGGAATTCATCACGGATGAGCTGGCTCGCCCGGCCGGCCTCGGTGTCGCGGAATTGGACGTTTCGCAGCTGGCCGCCCGCAAGAAGGGAGGCGATCGAGACTCCGAGGGTGAGCACCGACACGACGAGGACCAGCCACTTCCGCCGGTAGACAAAGCGGCCCCACCAGCCAAGCGGTCCCATCTGTCTATATACGCGTGGGAAGCGCCGAACGTTCCTTAGCGGAGCGCGGCGCGTTGCGCAGCGATGAGCTGGGCGATGCCGTCGAGAGCGAGGGCCAGGACTCGGTCGAAATCGCCGCGAGAGAAGGGCTGGCCCTCGGCCGTGCCCTGGACCTCGATGAGCTCGCCCTCCCCCGTCGCGACTACGTTCACGTCGGCGTCGGCGATCGAGTCCTCCGCGTACGCGAGATCGAGGAGCAGATCGCCTTTCACATAACCGGCCGAAACCGCGGCGACGTTCCGCACGATCGGCGACGGCTTGACCTTCCGCACGGCATGCGCGAGCGCCACGAAGCCGCCGGTGATCGCAGCCGTGCGTGTACCGCCGTCCGCCTGTATGACCTCGCAGTCGACCATCACGCTTCGCGGGCCGAGCACCTTGAGATCGATCGCCGCGCGGAGGGCTCGCCCGACGAGACGCTGGATCTCGAAGGTCCGTCCACCCGGCCGTCCCGCGATGCTCTCGCGCTGGCTCCGCTCGGGCGTGCTGCGCGGGAGCATCGCGTACTCCGCGGTGATCCATCCCGTGCCCTTGCCTTCGAGGAACTTCGGCACGCTCTCCTGCAGCGTCGCGAGACACAGCACCTTCGTGTCGCCGAAAGAGATCTCGGCCGACCCCTCGGCGAATTTCGAGACCCCGATGTTGATGGTGATCGGGCGGAGCGCAGTGGCCTGGCGGCCGTCCGGCCGCGCGAAGGTCACGCGGTCTCGTCCCAGATCCGGCGCATCTCCGCGGCAGGGTACGACTCGAGCGCGCGACCCTCCGCGGCGGCGCGCGCTTCGACCCGGCCCACATGTGCGGCGAAGCGCTCGTTCGCCTCGCGGAGCGCGGTCTCCGCGTCGAACCCGGCATCGCGCGCCGCCGCCACGACATCGAAGAGAAGCTCGCCGAGGAATTCCTGATCGTCGATGTCGAGCGGGAGGTCGAGACGCGGGGGCTCGACCTTCACGCGGGCAGCGCGCTCGAGCATGCGCTCCGCGGCGAACAGGGCGGGGAGCTCGCGCGGGACGCCGCCGAGTAGGGACTTTGGCTCCTCGCTGTGCTCCTCTCGCTTGATGCGTTCCCACTGAGCGAGGAGCTCTCCACCTGAGGAGACAGTCGTCCCCGCGAAGACGTGCGGGTGCCGGCGGATGAGCTTTTCGTTCAGGCGGCGCGCGACCTCGTTCGCGTCGAACATTCCCTCCTCGCGCGCGAGCTCCGCGTGCAGCGCGATTTGCAGAAGAAGATCCCCGAGCTCGTCGCGAAGACGCGCCGGGTCGCCGGAGTCGAGAGCGGCGAGCGCCTCGTAGGCCTCCTCGAGCAGGTGCGGTCGCAGCGACGCGTGCGTCTGCTCACGATCCCAGGGGCAGCCGTCGGGCGCGCGGAGCCGCTCCACGATCCGCATCACCGTGGCGACCGAGCCAAGATCGGCGAGCGGGTCCAAGGGCGCGAGCACGAGGAAACGCGAGCCTTCGGGACCGTCGCGCTCCGCGCCCGCGACGGTGGTCGCGCGATAGGGCTCGAGGAACGTCACCGGGTGCGAGGCGGGATACCGCGCGCGTAGCAGCGGCCAGTCGACGGGAGCGTCGAGGGCGATGGCGACCGCGCGCAACGTCGAGAACGTATGCCGATCGAGGCCACTTGCCGGAACGAGATCTATGCCGGCGGGCCAGCGCGCGAGGACGGCGGCGAGCGCCGCCGTGCTACTCGAACTCGAGGCCGGGGATGAGGCGGACGATATCGTGAGCCTTCTTCTGCTGGTTCAGCCAGTACTGGTACGCGTTGTCGCTGATCGTCTTCTTCTGAGTGTCGTCGAGGTCGCGCGAGTCGGACTTCTCGACGACCTTGTACCAGGTCGTCGTCGTGAGCCCGTTGTGCTGCTGGCTCACCTTTCCGGCGTCAAGGGTGAAGAGCTCCTTCTCGGCCGAGAGGTCGGTGATCATCCCGTGCGCGATCCAGCCCATGTCACCGCCGTTGTCCTTCGTGGCGCTGTCCTCGGAATACTGCTTCGCGATCTCGGCGAAGTCGGTGCCCGCGTCGAGCGCCTTGCCGACATCGGCGACCTTCTTGAGCTGGTCGGTGAACGACTGGAAGTCACCGCCGACTGCGCGCGGCGTCCCAACCTGGATCTGCGCGACGTGGACCTGGGCGGTCGGAGAGACCACGGTGGCCTGCTGACGTTTGGTGAACAGGTCACGGAGCAGGTCGTGCTGGCTGTGCCACTTGATGTCGGCCTCAGTGAATCCGGCTGCGAACCACCGCTTCACCACGTCGTTCTCCGCCGGACCGCGGCGCTCTTCGACCTGAATGATGTGATAGCCGAAGTCCGACTTCACTGGGTCCGAGATCTGACCGATCGCGAGCGCTTTCGCCGCGTCCTCGAACGGCGGGACGAACTGGCCCTTCCCCACCCAGCCGAGCTCACCGCCGGACGCTGAGCTTCCGGGATCTTGCGAGTTGTCTTTGGCGAGCTGGTTCCAGAGGTTCTGGTTATTGGGATCCAGACGCAGCTGATCGCGGATCGCGGTCGCCTTCGCGAGCGCGTTCGCGTCCTCGACCGCCTGGTCGGGTGCCGTCTTGTCGACCGTGATGAGGATGTGACGGCTGCGGAACTGGCTGAAATCGTCGAGGTACCGGGCGTCGACCTGCTCCGGCGTCACCGTGGTTCCGTCGGCCTTCGCCTGTTTGTCGAGGACGAGGTACTCCTCGAGGGTGTTGAGCGCGCCCCGGTCGAACGAGGCTTTCTGCTGAGCGATCTGTGGGTCGTTCTCGTAACCCGCCGGCACGCCGTACTCGACATAGAAACGGGAAAGCTCGTAGGCCTTCTCCTTCGTCCAGTTGCGCATCGCCACCGCCCGGCCGTCGAAGGTCATCGCCGACTTCAGGTTTTCGCCGTAGTACTTGGAGCTGGCGGCCCAGCTGACCAGACCGAGAACGAAGAACAGCACCGCCGAGAAAACGGTCACGATGACCGCCTGCTGACGGCGCTCTCGCTGCCAACGCGCAGAGCGCTGCCTGCGAGTGAGACGCGGAAGTGGGATCCGGCGGGCCATATGTGGGACCTAAAGTGTACGGGAGTTATCGCGCGACACTGCGGTACACGGCGAGGGTTTCGGACGCCGCGCGGTCCCACGAGAAGGCGTGCGCGCGCGAGCGCGCGCGAGCGCGTAGCCCGGAACGAAGCGCGTCGTCGTCAAGAAAGCGACCAAGCGCATTCGCGAGCGCGTCCTCTTCGCCGCTCGGGACGAGGATTCCGGCGTCGCCGACGACCTCCGCAACCGCTCCGCCGGCGTAGCCGACGACGGGCGTACCGGCGGCGAGCGCTTCAAGGGCGGTCAGGCCGAACCCCTCGAGGAGCGCCGCGTGGAGCAGGCATTCCGCTCCCGCGTAAAGCGCGGCGAGCGTCGGCTCGTCCACGAACCCGGTGAGGATCACGCGGTCACGCGGCGTCCGCTCGCTCTCGAGAGCCTCACGCAAGTGGGACGAAAGCTTCCCGAGCTCGCCGACGATGACGAGCCGCAGGTCACGGTCGCGATCCGCCGCGGCGCCGAATGCGCGCAGGAGTCCGCGCATGTTCTTGCGCGGATCGAACTGCCCCACGTAGAGGACGTAGCGCGCGGGCACGCCGAATCGGGCACGGGCGAGCGCCCGACCCTCATCGGGTGGCGGTGGATCGAACTCGCTGTCGACCGCTTCCGGAATGACCGCCACGCGCTCCGCGGGGATCCCGAGCCGTTCAACGACGTCCCGCTTCGTCGCTTCGGACACCGCGATGACCGCGTCGGCGCGCCGCGCGAGCGCGTACTGCCAGGTGTGCCCGATCCGCGCGTACGGGAGCCGGAGGTAATGCGCCGGCCAGATGAGCGGCGCCAGGTCGTGGACGGTGACGACCGCCGCAAACCGGCGCCGCGCCGGCAGCGAGAGCTGCGTCGAGTGGTAGACGTCGATGCCTTTGCCTGCGAGCTCGAGCGAAAGCAGCACCGGGTCGAGCGCGAGCATGGAGAGCTCAGGACGGCGCAACCGGGAGGTCGCGATGTCATCATGTGCCGGGAGAAGGCCCGGGTTTGCAGGCGGGAAGTTTCGCAGGCGAATGAGGGTCCATGCGACGTCCCGCGGCGCCTGTCGAGCGAACGCCGCGAGAAGATTCCGGGTGTAGCGTCCGATGCCCCGAACGCGCGCCACCGTCTGCAAGTGGCGGGCATCGATGGCGACACGCACCGTTCCTAGACTATCGGCGCACGTGATCTCCGTGATCGTCCCCACCTACAACGAAGCCGGCTCGCTCCCGCCCCTGGTCGATCGCCTCGCGAGCGCGATGGCCGGCCACACCTGGGAGCTGGTCGTCGTCGACGATGGCTCGCCCGACGGCACGGCAGACGTCGCCGCCCGGCTGTCGGCGACACACCCGGTCTGGGTCGTCCGCCGAGCGGGAAAAGCGGGCCTCGCGTCGGCCGTGATCGCGGGCTTCAACGAGTCGCGCGGCGACATCCTCGTGGTCATGGACGCGGATCTCTCGCATCCGCCGGAGACCGTCCCTGCGCTCGTGAAAGCGATCGAGGATGGTGCCGACCTCGCCGTCGGCAGCCGTTACATCAAGGGCGGCGCGACGATGGACTGGCCGCTCCGGCGCCGCGTGGTCTCGCGGATCGCGTGCCTCCTCGGCAACGTCTTTGTTCCGGTGCGGGACGCCACGAGCGGGTTCTTCGCGCTGCGCCGCACCGCGATCGACGGCGTGCACCTGAACGCCATCGGCTTCAAGATCGGGTTTGAGGTCATCGCCCGCGCGAAGACGAAGACGATCGTCGAAGTGCCATACACCTTCCGGGATCGCGAGCTCGGCGCCTCGAAGTTCGGCCGCCGCGAAGTCGTGCAGTATCTCCAGCAGGTCGGAATCGTCGCGCGTGACAAGATCCTGGGGAGGCTGCATTGAAGGCTGGAGACGTCATGCTCCGCGAGGCGAAGCTCTCCGATGCGGAGTTCGTCGCCGATATGGAGACGGCCATTCGGCCCGACGACCCGCGCGACCCGATCACGTTGAAGGATTACTGGCGCAACCCCGAGGACAACGCGAAGATCGAGCGCTTCATCGGCGAGATCGGTGGCCAGCGCGTCGGGTTCGCACACCAGCGCCACGAGATCTGGAAGACCCCGGAGCGCTACGGGAATGTTTCGGGCGACCTTATGCCCGCCCAGAGGACCGCGACGCGCATCGACGCGCTGTTCGCCGCTATGGAAGGACGCTCGCGCGCCGACGGGACTGAGACGTTCACCACCTGGTGCTGGGAGGACGACGCGCTCCGGGTCGGGGTCGTTCAGGCGCGCGGGTACGTCGAGGAGCGCCGACAGCGCTTCTGGGAGCTGGACCTCGTGGCGAATCGCGTGAAGCTCGAGTCGATGACGGCAGCGTCGCGCGAGAAGATGCGCGAGGAGAAGATCCGCATCCTCACCGTCGACCGCGACGCCGACCCCGAGAAGTGGAAAAAGCTCTGGCAGATGAGCGAAGAGGCGATCCGCGATATTCCGACCACCGTTCCGTTCACCGCGACGACGTTCGACGATTTCATGAAGTGGATGCGCTCACCGGGCCTGCACGCGGACCGCATCTGGATCGCCCGGGACGGCGATGCCATCATCGGGGTCTCGATCCTGTCCTATCCGCCGAAGCGCGGCGTGGTCTCGACCGATTGGACCGGCGTCGCGCGCGC
>VBDV01000184.1 GCA_005882765.1 Chloroflexota bacterium
CGCGGCAGTACCCCGTTTCCCGGCCGAGAAGCTCGGCGAACATCTTGCCGAGGTCCGCGCCCTTCGCGATGCAGTGTCCGTGACCACGGTGCGTGGAGGTGATCCAGTCGTCGTCCCGCAGGTGGGCGCACACGCCGGCGGCGATCGCCTCCTCTCCGGCGTAGCTGTGGATCGTGCCCCAGATCTTGTTCTCGCCGAAGAGCTGAATGGCCCGCTCCTCGAACGCGCGGATCGTCCGCATCACGCGATAGAGCTCGAGGGCCGTCGCGCGGTCGATCGCGCTCATGACTCGGCCTGCGGATGGAGCATGACGCGGATCGCGCCGCCCCGCCGCTCGGTGAAGGTCTGCCAGGCCTCGGCGAACGAGCGGAGCGGAAAGTGATGTGTGATCAGGCTGGTGACATCGACCTTGCCTTCGGCGACCAACGCGAGCGCGCGACCGGAGACTCCCTTTGGGTTCGCGAGCGAGCCCAGGACGTCGAGGTTGCCGCGCACGATGGTCGAGAGATCGACGCCGGAAAGCTCGACCCCGGTGCCGGTCGCCCCACCGAGGACCACGCGTCCGCCGCGGCGGGCCAACGAGATCGCATCGCGCGCGGCGTCCGCCGTACCAGCGAACTCCACAACGAGATCGGCGCTCCCTCGTAGTCGCTCCACCTCCGCCGAATCGATCACCTCATCCGCCATGTCGCGAACCCGTGCGAGTCGATCGCCTCGGCCGACGAGCGTCACCCGCCCGGCCCCCAGCGCGCGCGCCAGCTGCGCCGCGCAGAGCCCGATCGCGCCCGGGCCGATGACCACCACGTGCTCGCCCCCGCCGATCCTTCCACGTTCGAGCGCCCAGAGCGCGACACCGAGGTTGTCGGTCCACGCGCCCTGGTCGAAGCTGACGTGTTCCGGGAGTACGTGCAGGGCGGCGATGGGTACCGCCGCGAAATCGGCGAGACCGCCGCCGATCGTGAAGCCGACGTGGGCATGACCCGTTTCGCGCTTGCCGTAGTTCTGGCAGAGCGTGTACATGCCCTCGCGGCAACGATCGCACGTGCCGCAGCCCACGTGCACCTCGACGCCGACGCGCGCGCCGACGGCGAAGCGCCCGTCGCCCGACATGGCGATCTCGCCGCTGAATTCATGGCCGGGCACGTGTGGGAACTTCGTCGCCGGAAACTTGCCCGCGAGTATTTTCGCGTCGGACGCGCAGATCATCGACGACCTCACGCGTACCAGGACCTCGCGCGGTCCGGGACGGGGCGTCGGTACCTCGCGCAGCGTGACCTGATCCTGCGCGCTGAAGACCACGGCCAGCATCGTCGCGGGTATGTCCGCCGACCGGGCTGACGGGCCGACCGCGCTCTTCATACTTGTGGCCGGCCTGGATAGCGGTCGATCGAGACAAGCTGGTCCAGGGGCAAACGGTCGATGGCCGGCGTCTCGGCGGCGTAGCCGAACGTGAACGTCCCGAGGAACGTCCACGACAGAGGTACGTTGAGGATCTTCTTCGCTTTCTCGGTGATCCAATGCTGCACGAAGACGCCGCCGTAGCCGAGCGAGTGCGCCCGCAGCCACATCGCGTAGATCGACATGGCCGCGGCCCACTCGAAGCCATTGTCGGCATGGATGTTGGTGAGGCTCTTCGCGGGGTCCGCGAGGACGGCGATGACCTCCGGCGTCTCGAGATCGTTCACGCGGCCGCTCGAGCCGTCGGGCCGGAAGATCGGGTCCCAGTACGCCGAGAGCTCCTTCGACTCCTTCGCCAGCTCCTGCAGCTCGCGCTTGATCGACGAGCTCTTCACCCAGATGAAGCGCGCTGGCTGTCGATTCGCGGGTGATGGGGCCCAGCGCGCCGCCTCCAGGATCTCGTTGACGTCGGCGTCGGGGATCATGCCCGATTTGAAGGCGCGGACGGCCCGACGCGTCCGGATGAGCGCACCGATCGACCCACGAACATCGACGCTCACGGTTCGACGATCACTTTCAGCGCGCCGTCGATGCGCTCGTTGAAGGTCCGCAGCGCTTCAGCGAACTGCGAGAGCTTGAAGTGGTGCGTGATGAGCTTGGCCGCGGGGATGCGGCCGTCGGCGATGAGCGGGATCACCTCTTCCATCGTGTTCCGGTTCGCACGAACTCCATAGAGATCGATCTCCTCGAGGACGATCTTCTGGAAGTCCACCGACGACGGCTCCTTGGGGATGCCGGTGAACGCGACACGTCCGCCTTTGCGGACCATCCCGATCGCCTGCCGGACCGAGTCCTTGGTACCGGCCGAGTCGACGGCGACGTCGGCCCCCAGGCCGCCCGTCATCTCGCGGACCCGGGCCACCGGATCGCCGTCGTGGTAGTCGACCGTCTCAAAGCCAAGCTCCTTCGCTCGGTCGAGCCGCTTGCCGCCGCCAACGACGATGCAGCGAGCAGCGCCGAGCGCTCGGGCGCACATCGCGGTGAGGAGACCCATGCCACCCGATCCGACCGCGACAAAGAGGTCGCCGGGGTTGATGCCCGGCCGCTTCACCGAGTGCAGCGCAATCGAAGCGGTGTCGCAGAGCGCGGCGACGTCCAGACGCATCGCGTCCGGGATGCCAAAGACGCTCTTGATCGTGTGAACGACGTAGGTCGCATACGCCCCCTGCGTGTAGTGACCGTATTGGCGATGGCCGAGGTCCTCTCGACCGTAGTTGAGGCACAGGTTGTAGCGACCGGTTCGGCACATCCGGCAGTAGCCGCAGCCCGAGTGGCTCGTCCCGGCGACGCGCGTTCCCGGGCTGAAGCCGTAGGCGGTCGCGACCTCGCCCGCCTCGACGACTTCGCCGGCCCACTCGTGGCCGGGTATGAACGGGTAGGCGCGGGGCCAGCGCCCCTTGAAGGTTCCCTCGACGATCTCGGCGTCGGTCCCGCAGATCGCGATCGCGCGCACGCGCGCGAGGACCTCGTTCGGCCCCGGGCGCGGGATCGGCACGTCTTGGCGGATCTCGAAATCGTGAGGTCCGGTCAGCACGAGCGCCTGCATCGTCGCGGTCTTCGGAGAGGTGCTCGTCCGAACGGCGCTCATGGCTGGAATGCCACCACGCGGCAGATGCAGCCCTCGCCATTGACCCAGCGCCAGGGGAACGCGCCAATCTCAATGCGACGTCCGGCGACTTCGGCGATCTCGCCGCCGAGGTTCTCCAGCATCGGGATGTTCGCCTTGGCCATGTGGTAGTGCACGTGCTCGAAGTCCTTCATCGGTAGGGTCTCGTCGATGGGCTTTCCGGTCTGCGCCTCGTACTCCTTGACGAGATCCGGGCGGAAGTACCGGACGCGCACGTAGAGCGAGTGGTCCATCGAAGCGAGGTCGCCACCGAACCAGCGGATCTTCTTGTCGATGAGGTAATCGCACACCTCCGGCATCGGCCCGGGGTGGCGGTCGAAGTAGGTCACGTCATCGCGGGTGGGCTTCGTCCAGTTGTAGCGGTCCCACCCCGTGTAGAGGATGACGACGTCGCCCTCGCGGATCTGCTCCCCGTTCGGAAGGCATGAGAGGACGTCCTTGAGCGAGTAGTAGGACCACGGCTTGGTGATCGGACGCAGGTCGATCACCAAGCCCGTGCCGTAGAGATCGCCGATCGGGATCTCGCCTAGGTGCTTGCCCGTCGGCCAGTAATGGATCGGCGCGTCGATGTGAGTGCCGGTGTGCATGTTCGTGCGCACCAGCACGGTGCTCTTACCGTCGCGATGGTGCGTCGTGATGTCCGTCACCTGGATCGCCTCGAACTGCGGCCAGGTCGGCATCCGATCGCCCCACGGCTGGGTCAGGTCGACGAGCTTCACGAGGTCAATACGGAAAGTCCTTCACCCGACCCAGCTGGTCAACGACTTTCTTCGTGATCGAAAGGTCGACGAGTTGGTCGAAGGTGAGGTCCTTCGTAATCTTGCCGAACGCCTTTTCGCTCGCCACCGTGCCTTCGATGTTCTTCTGCGGGACGCCCTCGTTCTGTGGCCAGGCCTTGGCCTTGACCAGGAGATCGAAGGTCTCGCCCGCGATCTGCGCGTCGATCTTCCCTTCCTTGACCGCAATGTCGACGATCTTCTGGCGGTTGGCCGAGTCGTACATCGCGCGATTCGCCCGCATGAGCGCGCGGATGGTGCACTCGAGGGTTGCCGCGTCGTCCTTGATGGCCTGGGTCGGGGCAACGTAGACCGAGTATTGGTAGTCCGAGAGGATCTCCCACATGTTCGCGAGGACGGAGATCTGTGGATTGGCCTTCTGCACAGTCTTCGTCTGGTCGATGTGCAGCACCGCGGTGTCGGTGGAACCCGCGATCAGCTGCTGGACCCTGGCGGCCGTCGTCGTCTGCAAGAACGTGACGTCCTTCGGGTCGATGCCCGCCCTCTTGAGAACGATCCGTGTCATCACGTCCGCGAAGCCTCCGGGTTCCTGGACTCCCATGACCTTGCCCTTGAGGTCCGCCATCGTCTTGATCTTCGGACCGACGACGAAGGAGACGTCGACGTTGGGCGCGTACGAGTACAGAATCTTCACGTCGGCACCGTTGGCGACGCCGTCGACGACCGGTTCGCTCGACGTGCCCGCCAGCGTGATGCCGCCCGACGCCGAAGCTCGGAGCGACTGCACGCCGCCCTCGAAGCGGACTAGCTCTACCGTGAGGTTCTCGTCCTTGAAGTACCCGAACGAAACGGCCACGTAGGGCGTCAGATGCACGACGTTCGGCGGCGTCACCGGCACGGCGATGGTGATGTTCTTTGCCGCGCAGACCGCCTTCGCGGCCGCGGACTGGCTCGCGGCTGTCGTTGGCGCTCCACCGCCGCCACCACCTCCTCCGCAAGCCGTCGCAATGAGCGCCGAGACGAACGCGAACGCGAGCACGCGATGACCCACCTTGTCCTCCTTTATTGCTCGCGTCGCAACCACGGTGCGACGCGGCCCTCGAGCCATTGAATGAGACCCATGAAGACGATGCCCATTGCGGCCACTGTTATGACCGGCACGAACGCCCGGTCCATTCGGAACACGTTTCCGTATTGGATGATCAGATAGCCCAGGCCGACAAGACCAATCAAGAACTCAGCAACGATCATCCCAATCAACCCGCGGCCGATGGCGAGGCGGATCCCGGCGAGGACGAACGGCGTGGCCGAGGGCAGGATCACGTCGGTCCAGAGCCGCCGCTCGCTGGTGTTGAAAGCGCGGGCCACCTCCAGGAGGCCTCGGTCGACGTTGCGGACGCCCTGTTGCGTGTTGATGAGCACGGGGAAGACACAGAAGAGCGCCACCGCAGCCACGCGCGGGGCATCGCCCTGATACTTGAACATGAACCCGATGATGGGAATGAGTGCGACCGATGGCACCGAGTAGAGCGCGCTCACGAGGGGATCGAACGCGTTGAACGCGGTCCGCCATCGGCCCGTCACGACCCCAAGAAACACGCCGATGACCACCGCGATGATGAATCCTCCGACGAAGGCCCGAAGGCTCGTGAGGAGCGCCGTTTGCAGCTCGCCCGACTCCACCAGCTCGACGAACGCGACCGCGATCGCCGAAGGCGGTCTGATGATGAGGGGATTCCAGCTGGGCGCGAGGAACTCCCACACCAGAAGGACGACTGCGATGGAGCCCAGCCGGACGGTCCAGTCGCCCATCCGTGGCGAGAGACCTCGGCGGCGGGCGGCGGAGGGCGCGCTGGCCTGCGCCTCGCGGATGCTCATGCGGCCGGCCGGTCCAGGACGAGCCGCGAGCACCGATCTCGGAGGTCCACGAAACGGTCGTGGGCGATGACCGAGGCCATCGTACGCGGCCGCTCGATGTCCACCGAGATGACCTCGCGCACCCGCGCCGGCCGGGACGAGAGCACCACGACGCGATCCCCGAGTGCGATCGCCTCCTCGATGGAATGCGTGATGAACACCATCGTGCGTGGGCGCTCCTGGTAGATGCGCAGGAGCTCGTTCTGGAGCACCTCGCGGGTGAGCGCATCGAGCGAGCCGAAGGGCTCGTCCATGAGGAGGACATCGGGTTCCACGGCGAGTGCTCGCGCGAGGCCGACGCGCTGCTGCATGCCGCCGGAAAGCGCGTACGGGTACGCCCGCTCGAATCCGCGGAGGCCGACCATCTCGATGTAGTGCTCGACACGCTCGTCGATGGTCGCGCGCGGGATGCGCGCAAGCTCGAGACCGTAGGCGACGTTCTCGCGGACGCGCTTCCATGGCATGAGGCCGAAGTGCTGGAAGACCATCGCCACCTTGCGGCTGGGCGCGCGCACCTCAACGCCGTCGATCACGATGCGGCCGGCGTCGATCTCCGCGAGCCCATGCATGCACCGAAGCAGCGTCGTCTTCCCGCACCCAGACGGGCCGAGGATGCAGAGGGCCTCGCCGTCCCGCACCGCGAGGTCGAGATCCTCGAACACGGTGACGGCGCCGGCCGCGAACCGCTTCGTCACGTGCTCGACTGAGATCCGGATCGGCGTGGCCATCAGGCGACCCTCCGATCGGAGCTTCGCGGTGCGGCGGTCGAGCCTCGCACCACGAGCTTCGTATCGAGGAGCACGCGGCGCTCGGCCATCGGTTCGCGCTCGATAAGGCCAATCAGCATCCGGGCGGCGATCGCACCCATCTCGCGCTGCGGCACGCGCGCCGTGGTGAGTGGTGGATCGAGAAGAGCGACCATCGGGATGTCATTGACACCGACGAGCGAAAGATCCGACGGGACGCGCACGCCGGATTCGCGAGCCGCTCGCAGGGCGCCGAGTGCCAGGAGGTCGTTGGCCGCGAAGATAGCGGTCGGCGCTGCACCAAGGAGATGCTTCGCCGCCGCGTAGCCGGCGTCGTCGGAGTACGCGGCGGCTTCGGCCGTCAGGGTGACGTCCGCGGTCAGGCCGTGCGCACGCAGCGCATCGCGATATCCCGCGGCACGCTCCGCGCCGGTCGTCGTGCTCAGAGGGCCGGCGATGTGGGCGATCCGCGTGTGGCCGAGATCCACCAGATGCGCAACGATCTCGGACGCGGCGCGAGCGTTGTTGACCTCCACAGCCGGGTCCTCCGGGACACGCGAGCCGCGATTGACCAGTACGAAGGGAAACCGCTCTCGGCGGACCGAGGCCAGCGTCGCGTCCGCCATCCGGCTCGTGGCGATCAGCAGGCCATCGGCCTGCCGCTCGCGGAGCACCCGGAGCGAGGCCTTCTCGCGCTCGGTCTCGTCGTCGGTGTTGCAGAGCACGAGCTCGTATCCGCGCTCCCGCGCCGCTTCCTCCGCGCCGCGGATGATCGGCGGAAAGAATGGGTTGGTGATGTCCGGGACCAGCATCCCAAGCGTGCGCGTGCGTCTCAGGCGGAGACCGCGCGCGATCGCGGACGGCCGATATTCGAGACGCTCGACCGCGGCGAGGACCCGGCGGCGAGTTTCAGCGCTCAGAGGGAGGTCGGCCCGGTGTAGGGCGCGGGAGACCGTCGAAGGATGAACTCCGGCGAGGCGAGCGACGTCAGTGATGGTGCGGCGTGGCGTCTGAATCCCCCACGGAAATCGTTTGCGGAACCCCGTCGCCGAGGCTAGGACGAGGCGGTCGAGTCGTCAAACCGGCCACAATCGCCCGTCGATGGCCACGCTCGTCCACCCGCGTCCCACGGAGCGGCACGGCCTCGAGCTCGTCGGCCACTCCGACCTTGCTGGCCGTGGCGACGGGATGCAGATCATGCGGAATGGCGACCTCCTCTACGTCGGTCACATGGGCGACTTCGGCGTCGGGACGAGCGTGGTCGACATCGCCGACCCCGCGCGCCCGAGAGTCCTGAGGCAGATCCCGGTACCGAAGGGAACGCACTCACACAAGGTGCAGCTCGCCGAGGGTCTCCTCCTCGCCAACCACGAGCAGTACCCGTATCGCCTCGGCGTCCCGGAGAGCACCGGCCTCGTGGTGTACGACGTGGCGAAGCCCGCCGACCCACGGCGCATCGGCTTCCTCCCGGTCAACGGGCTGGGTGTGCACCGGATTTGGTTCGCCGGCGGGCGATACGCCTACGCCTCGGCGCGCGAGAGCGGTTACCGGGACCGGATCCTGATCGTCATCGACCTGGGGGATCCGACGAATCCGCGGCTTGCCTCGCGCTGGTGGTGGCCAGGACAGCAGGAGGCTGACGCCGAGCGCGCGGCGAACGAGAGCGACATCGGCGCGCATCACGTCATCGTGCAGGGCGATCGCGCATACGGCGGCTACTTCGACGCGGGCGTGGTGATCTATTCGGTCGGGGACGAAGGCGCGCTCGATCTCGTCAGCTCGCTCTCGTGGGCCAAGCGATCGGGTGGTCACCCCCACACGCACACGGCGCTGCCGCTCGGGGACCGCAAGCTCCTCGCGGTTACCGACGAAGCCATCGAGCCTGACTGCACAGGCGCGCGCAAGGACATTCATCTCGTGGACATCTCGGACGAGACTCGGCCAAAAGAGATCTCGCGGTTCCCGGTCCCGACCGGCGACTACTGCTCGCGGGGGCTGCGCTTCGGTCCGCACAACCTCCACGAGAATCGGCCCGGCACCTTTTGGAGCGACCGCATCGTCTTCGCGACCTACTTCAATGCCGGTCTCCGCGTGTACGACACCGATGACCCGCTTCATCCGCGGGAGATCGCGCATTACGTCCCCGAGGCGCCGGCCGGGCAGCGGGCGATCCAGCTGAATGATGTCCTTGTCGGTGCGGATGGGCTCATCTTCGTCACGGACCGCATCCGCGGAGGCCTCTACATCCTCCGCCGCAGCTGACGCACAATCTCCGGATGGCGCGGATCAGCTACGTCGACGTGGACAAGCTCGACGACGCGGAGCTGCGCGGTTACATGGAGCATGCGCGCCGGTTCGGAACGCCCAGGCCCGAGACGCAGGCCATCCGGTCGCACGTCCCGGCCGTGGCTCGCGCCTTCTCCCGTGCCTGGGACCGCATCTTCCGGAACGGCGTTGTCGAGCATTCGCTCAAAGAGCTCTGCCGGGTGTACGTGTCGCGGACCATCGAGTGCAACTACTGAGGGTCGCAGCGGTCTCTCCGGGGCGGAGAGCAAGGGCTCACCGAGGCTGACTACGAGGACCTTTTGAACTTCGAGCGCTCCGACCGTTTCACCGCCCGGCAAAAGGCGGCGCTCCTGTACACGAGCATGTTGGTGTGGGATCCCGACGGAGCCGACGATCGCGTCTGGGCGATGCTTCGCGAGCATCTCACCGACCCGGAGATCGTCGAGCTCGGATCGTTCATCGCGCTGACGTACGGCCAGCAGCGCGTGATCAAGACCTGGGGCGTCGGCCACGGCGAGCTGCCGGGTGATCCGGGGGCCGGGCTCGCCCAAGCCGGGTCGGAGCGGTAGTGCCGCGGCTCGGCTCGACCGCCGATGAGGTCCGCGCGCTCGTACCGGATGCGCTAGAGAGCTGGCGCTACATCCGCGAGAACGTCATCGAGGGTGGCCTCGCCGACCAGCGCATCAAGGAGCTCTGTTATCGGTACCTGGCGAACGATGCCGAAGTGACGGACCCCGCCCGCTTCGACGACCCCACACGTGCCGCTCTCGAATGGGCCGACGCGATCGCGTACGACTCGGATCGCGCGGGCGACGAGCTCTGGGCGCGGCTCCATAAGCAGTTCACTGAGGCGGAGCTCGTCGATCTGGGATGCGCGATCGGCTTCGAGCTCGGGCAGCAGCACTGGCGGCGGTCCGTGGGCCTCTCTCCGCGCGACTAGGGGAGCCTGTCTGCGATGCGCTCGTTGGCACGGTGGTCCCAGGGCACCGCGACGAGCGCCGGCTCGCCCAGGTCCAGAGCGCGGCGCAGGGTCGGGAATAGCTCCCGTACCGTCGGCACCGCGAAGCCGGCGATGCCGAACGCGCTTGCCAGCTCGACGAACCCAGGGTTGCCGAACTCTGTGGCAAAGGCGCGGCCGAAGATCCGTCGCTCATTCGCCTCGATGATGCCGAGCCGATCATCGACCAGCACCATGCAGACGATCGCCGTGCCCATGCGCTTCGCCGTCTCGAGCTCCTGGACATTCATCAGGAAGCCGCCGTCGCCACTCAAGGCGATGACCTTGCGCTCAGGAAAGACGAGCTTCGCCGCGATCGCGCCGGGCACGGCGATGCCCATCGATGCGAGCCCATTTGACACAACGACCGTGTTCGGCACGGGGGTTGGGTAGAGACGCGAGAGCCACACCTTATGGGCGCCGACATCGCTCACCACGATGTCCTCGGGAGCGAGCGCCTCGCGGACCGCGGCGACGACGAGCTGCGGCGGGAACGGCGCCGGCGAGTCTTTCGGTGCGGATGCGCTAAGGGGCTTGTTCGCGACGCGGATCGGCTGGTCCTTGCGCGGCTCGACGTGGTCCGCGAGCACTGAGAGCGACTCATCGAGCTCACCGACAACCTCGACCGAGGGCTGATAGTGGCCGTCGAGCTCGGCGGCGGTACTGTCGATGTGGACGACCACCTTGTCGCGTTTCGGATTCCAAAGCGAGGGCGACCACTCGACGAGGTCATACCCGACGGCGATCACCAGATCGGCCTCCGCGAGCTGCGGGATGTTCGCCAGCTCCGCACCCGGCCGCTGCAGACCGGCGGCCGGAAGCGACTGCTGGCTGAAAGGGTCGAGCACGCCTTTCGCCATGTAGGTGTGGGTCGCGAAGATCCCGCTCCGCCGAACGAAGCGCCGGAGCGATTCCACGCTGGCGTGACCCGCGGCCTGGCGCCGCGCGACGCCGTTGCCCGCCAGGATGATCGGCGCCTTCGAGCTCTTGATGAGCTCGAGCGCGCGATTTATCACGGCGTCTTGCGCCTTGGGATACGAGGTCCGGCGGACCTCCAGCGGCTTCATGTCGATGTCCTGCCCGGCGATGTCTTCGGGGAGCTCGATGTGCGTAGCGCCCGGCTTCTCGAGGCGCGCGAGCCGGAAGGCCTTGCGGACGATCTCAGGCGTCGACTCGGCGACGGTGATCCGCGTGCTCCATTTCGTGACCGGGCCGAACATGCGCACGATATCGATGTACTGATGCGACTCCTTGTGCGCGCGCTCGAGGCCGACCTGCCCGGTGATCGCGACGAGCGGGGCGCGGTCGATATACGCGTCGGCCACCCCGGTAATGAGGTTCGTCGCGCCGGGCCCCAGCGTCGCGAGGCACACCCCCGGGTACGACGAGAGCCGGCCGTAGACGTCCGCCATGAAGGCCGCGCCTTGCTCGTGGCGTGTGAGGACGAATGTGATCTTGTCGCTCTCTGCGAGCGCAGCGTTGAGCGCGAGCGTCTCCTCCCCGGGGATCCCGAAGACGTGCCGCACGCCCTCGTTCTCGAGGCACTTCACGAGGAGCTGCGCGACGTTCAACGGGCGGCCTCTCCGATGAGCCGCTCGACGATGACGGTGTCCCGCCACGCGCCGTCGAGCTTGGCGTGCCGTCGATACGTCCCGACCTCGCGAAACCCGACCTTCGCGAGAAGCTTGCGGCTCGCCTCGTTCTCAGGAAAGACGCGGGAGAGGAGCTTCCAGATACCGCGGCCCTCGCACTCGCGCACGAGCGCCTCCATCGCGGTACGGCCAGCGCCGGTTCCGCGCGCATCGCGGGCAACATATACCGAGAACTCGGCGACCCCGGCGTAGCACGGCCGCGCTCGGTACTCGCTCGCGGAGGCCCACGCGATCACGCCCCCGCCCCGCTCGACAACGACCGTCGGCCACCGCGGCGCGCGCTCCCGAAGGCCGCGGGCGATGTCGACAGGCGTCCGTGGCGCGGTCTCGAACGTCGCAACGCGGTCGGCGATC
>VBDV01000015.1 GCA_005882765.1 Chloroflexota bacterium
ATCGGGTTGATGAACTGACTCCGGGCGTGGCAGGTCTCTCGGATCGTCGCGATCACGTCGTCGACCTGCGCTTCCTCGACGCCGGCCAGGATCGTGGCGTGGGATTGCTTGAGAAAACCGCCCTGGGAATGCAACCGCGTGACCCGGAAATCCTTGTCGGTAAGCGCGTCGACGAGGGCTCCCGCGTCCTCCGGATGGACGATCGCCACCACCATCTTCATCGGGCGGCGACTATACCCCGCGTCTCTCGCAGGCTCTGATAGTCAGCTCAGATTGGTCATTTCTGGCGATGCGGTGGGCGGCACGTCGGTAGACCATTCGCTCACCCTTCGCCACGCGGCATCCGTCGCTAGGCCGGGAGGCCAAGAAGCTGATCGACCTGGCGCCGGATGTCCGCGGCCACCGCCTCCTCGGGGCGGTCGCCGGCGACCACGACGAACCGGCCCGGTTCGGCCGCCGCGAGGCGGAGGTACCCCTCGCGCACGCGCTCGTAGAACGCGCGGTCGTCCCCGTGGAAACGGTCCCAGCGCGCCGTCCCGGAGCGCGCGCCGAGACGCACGAGCGTCACCGCGACCGGCACATCGATGAGAAACGTGCGCTGGGGGACAAGCGATCCCACCGCGAAGCGGGTCATCGCGCGGAGACCGTCGAGATCGGCGCCAAGGCCGTAGCCCTGGTAGGCCAGCGTCGAGTCGAAGTACCGGTCGGCGATGACGATCTTCCCTTCGGCGAGCGCCGGGCGGATCACGTCGCGGGTGTGCTGCGCCCGTGCCGCTGAGAAGAGGAGCGCCTGCGCCTCGGGAGCGAGGTCGACGTCGCGGGCATGGAGGAGTACGTCCCGGATGCGCTCGGCGAACGGCGTGCCGCCGGGCTCGCGGGTGAGAAGAACGCCGCGACCGCGCGTGCCGAGGCTGTCGGCAAGGCGAGCGGCCTGCACGGATTTCCCGGCGGCCTCTCCCCCTTCGAACGAGAGGAACGTGCCGGTCACCGATATATCTGGACGCGTCGGAACGGCTCGTTGCCGGTGCTGCGCGAGCTCAGATTCGCGCGCTCGACGAGCTCGTGCTGGAGCTTGCGCACGTACGCGTTCTGCGGAGTCAGCTCGATCTCGTCGGACTGCCCGCCGACGACCTGCTCGATCCCGTCGCGCGCCTCCTCGAGCGCCTTGTCCTCGGGTCCGCGGCGCAGCTCGATCACCGACGCGAGCGCGCTCGCGATTTGCGTCGATGAGTTCGATCGCGCGATGTAGATCGGGATGCCCTGCGACTCGGCGTTGCGGAGTCGCGGTGTTTTGCGCCGGTAATAGTTCTTGAGCGTGATGACGACGTCGGCCTCGTCGGGCTCGCGCACGATCGCCACGGGAAGGCCGAGCCCGCGGGCGGCTTCCTCGACCCGCGTCCAGGAGAGTCCGAAGGGATAGACCTTGACCGTCTCGCGCCCGCCGTTCGCGCCGTTCGCGGCGATACGAGGTGTGCTCCGCCGCTCCATCGCTTCCGAGGCCGAGCGCGACGGCGTCGAGGTCGAGACCGAGAGCTCGCCGGTCGCGTCGCGCGAGCGGATTTCCGGCGCGACGGGGTTTCCCAGGAGGATCGCGTCGACCGTCTGCGCGACGTCCTGATACAGCGCGACGCGCTGGTACGCCTGGATCTCGACGAGCGTCTGGAACGTCGGCGGCGCCTTGCGTTCGAGAACGCTCTTCTGCGTGCCGCGGCGCCGCGCCTCTTCGTCGCCGAGCGTCACCGTCTGAACGCCTCCCACGAGGTCGGAGAGCGTGGGGTTCAGCATGAGGTTCTCGAGGGTGTTGCCGTGCGCCGTCGCGATGAGCTGCACGCCGCGCTCGGCGATGGTGCGCGCGGCCCCGGCTTCCTGCTCGGTGCCGATCTCGTCGATGACGACGACCTCGGGCATGTGATTCTCGACGGCCTCGATCATCACGGCGTGCTGCAGCGACGGCGCGGCGACCTGCATGCGGCGCGCGCGGCCGATCCCGGGGTGCGGGATATCGCCGTCGCCCGCGATCTCGTTCGAGGTGTCCACGATGACGACGCGCTTCCCCATCTCGTCCGCGAGCACGCGCGCGACCTCGCGCAGGAGGGTCGTCTTGCCGACGCCTGGCCGCCCGAGGAGCAGGATGCTGCGCCCCGCTTCGACCACGTCGCGGATGATCTCCATCGTTCCGTAGACCGCGCGCCCGACGCGGACGAACGCGATGTCCTCCGCGGTCACCTCCCGCTGCGAGAGGATCTCCTCGCGGCCGGTGAAGCGCGCTTCGGGCAGCCGCCCGAGGTCCATCACGATCTCCAGAAGGCCGTCCAACCCGTCGAGGCCCCGGACCCGCTGGACCAGCTCCGGTGGGAGGGCATGGAGGATGGCGTCGAGCTCGTCCGTAGCGAGCAGCTGTTCTCTTGTCATGTCATCGACCGTCGAAGCGGGCGGTCACGCCTGAAAACTCGTGACTCGATAGAGCATACCCGCGGGCGCCGGTCCGAAAAGTGTCTAGCGAGGAGCGCGGCTGCGTCGCACCAGCAGATAGGCGACGTTCACGAACGCGAGCACCAAGATGGCACTAAGAAGGACGAGGGCGGCCCTCGGCAGGTCGGTCATCGAGGTGAGAGCTCGACCGGAAATGAGATCCAGTGCCACATACAGAACGAAGGCGCCGTTGAACATCAAAAGATTCGAACGGACGCGCTCTGTTGGGACACTGAAGCGATACTTCGCGATGAGGATCGACGCCGTCACCATCGCGAATGCGAACGGACCGTAGCGCGTGAAATCGTCCGCCACGGCGGCGATGTTACGCGCGCTCCAGGGTCATGACGAAGAGCATCGGCCAGCCCACGTATTTCGCGGCACGCGGGACACGGGCGGCGAGAGCATCGTCGGGCGCCCGCTCGACGAGCGCGACGATGCGAAGGTGGGCAGTGAGAGCGGCCATCACGTAGTCGGAGAGCTGCATCGCGTAGGAACGCGGGCGCAGGAACTCACCGGTCCCCTGATCGCGGAACCGCGCCGAGACGCCGCGCAGGAACATCGCCGGATGCATCGCGGTGACCACGATGCGCCCGTCCGCGCGCGTCACGCGTGCCAGCTCACGCAAGAAAGCCTCGACGTCGGGAACATGCTCGAGGACGAGCGCCGAGAGCACGCGGTCGAACGACCCGTCGGGATACGGGAGCCGCTCGGTGACGTCGTGGTTTTCGAAGCGCACGCGATCGGCGCCTTTCTTCGCGCGCGCCTTCGCGACCATCTCATCGCTGAAGTCGATCGCGGTAACGCGCGCGCCGCGGGCGGCCAGGCGCAGCGCGTGCCTGCCGGTCCCGGTCCCCACATCGAGGACGTCGAGCCCCGTCACCTCGCCCAACGCACGGTCGGCCTCGGGCTCCTCGAGCGCGAGCAGCGGATTTCCTTCTTCGTCGTAGTTCGGTGCCCAGCGGTCGTAGCCGTCGCGCGTATCCACGTCGCGCCACTGCGGCTCGTCGTTCATCGGACCACCGCAGGCGCGAAGGCGCGCTCCTCGACGCGCTCGGCGAGCTCCTTCGTGAAGAGCATCGAGGTCGCGAACTCGCGAAAGCCCTCCGCGAGGAGGGCTCGCGCGACGTGCTCCTCATACGAGCGCACCGGCGACGTCACCGGCTTCCCCGCCGGAAGCGCGCGCGCCGCGGCGCGAAGCAGGTCGCGCGCGAGGTCGACGTCCCCGTTCGCCGTGCGGACCTTGCAGACGTGCGGGTGGCGCTCGAGTCCGCTGAACGCCAGCGCGAACGCCCGGAGGCGCGACTCCTCGCCGTCGATGAGCGCGGACTGCCGGCGCATCGCGAGGGGGTTGCCGCCGATGAGATGCGGCGGGTCGTAGGCGCCGCCGCGGCGAGTGACGTCGAAGTCGGCGAACGAGAGCTGCTCGGCGCGCTGCACCGCGTGCGGCGTCGTCATCGCGTAGAAGCGGAAGAGGTCATGCGCGTCGCGGCCGGTCGCTTCGCGGGCCGCGAGCTGCGGCACCGGGGCGACGACCGCGGTCCGCCCCGCGACGTACCAGGTCTCCCGCGTGTACGAATAGAACCCTGCTTGGAAGAACGTCTCGCGCGCGAGAGCCTCGTCGGGGACGGCCGCGAAGATCCGGTGCATGCCCGCGCGCGCGGCCGCCGCGCTGATCCCCGAGAGGAGACGGAACGCGCTGTCGGCTCCGCCGGGCTGCTGCAGCGCCGCGAGGATGAGGACGACCCACTCCGGTCGATTCCCGTCGTAGACGAGCGCGCTCGACCGGAGCTGCCCGCGGTACTCCTCGAGGAAGACGCGCAGGCGCCCGTTCAGGCCGACCAGCCCTGGCAAGAGGCGCGTCCAACTCGACATCGCACCGGCCGCGAGTGGGACCGGGAGCGCGGTCGCCATGATGCCGCTCGGATCGCGGAGCGAGCTGGCGAGCAGACCGGAGACCCGGCGCAGGTCAAGCGGTGTCGCCGCTCTCGCCGGCATCAGCTCTTTCCGAGCGACAGAAAGTACCGATGAAAGCGCTCGTCGCGCGTGAGCTCGGGGTGAAAGCTCGTGGC
>VBDV01000052.1 GCA_005882765.1 Chloroflexota bacterium
CGGCCCGCCGGTCCCGGTTCGACGCGGATCGACCCGGTGAGATCGAAGAACGACTTCCGCGGGAATGACTTCCGCGACGCGCAGCTGATCGACACCGTCTTCGTGTTCGGGATCGATCTCGACCAGCAACGGTGGCCACTCGGAGACGACTACGTGCGGCTCGACAAATTCCACCGCCGGCTCGAGGCCGCGCGCGCGGATATTCTGGGCTGGGAGACCGGCGAAATGCGTACCGCCGGCCTCGCCATGCTCCAGTCGCTCGCCCAACGGTGGCAGGACCAGCGCGAGATCATCGGTATGCGGGTCAGCCCCGCCGTGAAGGCTGCGCCACGCATCCAGATCCGCGTCTGGGACGCCCTCGAGCACGCGAAAGTGTGACCCGGCTCAACTGGGGAGCTTGAGCTCCATCCCCGGCTGGATCAGGTCGGGGTTGTCGCCGATCGTGTCCTTGTTGAGCTCGTAGATCTCGCGCCAGCGGTTGGCATCGCCGAGCTCCTGCCGCGCGATCGCCGACAGGTTGTCGCCGCTGTCCACCGTGTACGTCTTGGCCTTGGCCTCGGTCGGTGCCTTCTCGAGCTTCGCATCCGAGAAATCCATCTTCGGCATGTTGTAGCTCTTCGGCGCGTAGTCCGGTTTGTTCTCGTTGTCGGGCATTGTTTGGCCTCCTTTGATGACCGCGTCGGGAGCACGGCCGGTGCCAGCTCACCAGGCCGACACATACACTTGCGCGAAGTGACGTCGTATCGAGGGTCCACGTACCGAATCCCGCGATAGCCGGCGCGCCGTCGCGCGCCGGCGAGTCCGCCGCGCCTCAATATGACCCTCGGAGCAAAACAATGAAACAGTCCAAGCTCTTCGGCCGCACCTTGCGCGAAGCCCCTGCGGAGGCTCAGACGCCCGGGCATCGCCTCATGCTGCGAGCCGCGATCGCGAAGCCCCTCGCCGCGGGCCTCTACACATGGCTACCGCTCGGGTTCCGCGTGCAGAAGAAGGTCGAGCAGATCATCCGCGAGGAACAGGATCGGATCGGCGCGCAGGAGATGGAGATGCCCGTCCTCACTCCGGCGGAGCTGTGGAAGCAGACCGGCAGATGGGACATGCTCGAGCCCATCACGTTCCGCACGAAAGACCACAACGGCCGTGAGTTCATGGTGAGCTACACGCACGAGGAGTTCGTGCATCTCCATGCGATGCAGGAGATCCAGAGCTACAAACAAATGCCGCAGATCGTCTATCACTTCCAATCGAAAGGTCGCGACGAGACGAGACCGCGCGCGGGGCTTCTCCGTGTCCGCGAGTTCGTGATGAAGGACGCGTATAGCTTCGACGTCGACCAGGCCGGCCTGGAGAAGAGCTACGCGGCGGAGTACGGCGCATACGAGCGCACGTTCAAGCGGATGGGGCTCGATGCGATAAGCGTCGAGTCGGACACCGGGGCGATGGGCGGGGACGTCGCGCATGAGTTCCAGGTGCTGACCGACGTGGGGGAAGACAGGATCGCTATCTGCTCGAACTGCGATTACCGCGCGAACATGGAAAAGGCGACGCGACACATGGCAGGGCGATCGGCGCGCGCGGACGGCATCCCGGCACGCACTGAGATCTCGACCCCGGGAACTCAGAGCATCGATGCCCTCGAGGCGTCGCTCCGGCAGCCCCGGAGCGCGTTCCTGAAGACTCTCCTCTTACGCGATCAAGCCGGAAAGGTCGTTGCGGTCGTGCTTCCCGGCGACCGCGACGTCAATGAGGCCAAGCTTCGCAAGATCCTGGCGACCGGCGAGGTGAAGTTCGCGAACGACGCCGACTTCGCCGCCGCGGGCGCGGTTCCCGGCTACATCGGACCCGTCGGCCTCAAGACGCGTCTTCTGGTGGACCAGGGTGTCGAGGACCGTGCCTACATCGCCGGCGCGAACAAGAAGGACGCCCACCTTCGCGACGTGCTGATCGGTCGCGATTTCCAGGGCGAACGAATCGATGCCGCGGACGTCCGCGCGGGAGATCTGTGTCCGAAGTGTGGGGTTGGGACGCTCGCCATCAAGCGTGGCGTGGAAGTGGGAAACATCTTCGCCTACGGGACCTACTACTCCGAGAAGATGAACGCGACGTTCCTGTCCGACGATGGCACGCGCAAGCCATTCGTCGGCGGAAGCTACGGAATCGGCGTCGGGCGGGCGGTCCAAACCATCATCGAGACCCATTACGACGACAAGGGCATCATGTGGCCGCCCCAGGTCGCGCCGTACCACGCCCACGTCCTTGCGCTTCCGGTAAACGACGACGACGTGCGGACCAAGGCCGAGGCGCTCGTCTCCGATCTCGAGAAGCGTGGCGTCGAGGTGCTCTACGACGACCGCGACGAGAGCGCCGGCGTGAAGTTCGCCGACGCTGATCTCATCGGCATCCCGCTTCGCGTCACGGTGAGCAAGCGCAACCTCAAAGAGGACGCACTGGAGCTGAAGCTCCGGAGCGCATCAGACTCCGAGATGGTCCCGCTCGCGGGGGCGGGGGAACGCATCGCTGAAATCGTCCGCTCGTGGCCGCGCTGAGGAAGGCGGACCGCCCGCCGCGGGACGCGGCACCGACGGCCCTGCCTGGCGAGGAGCGATCGCTCGAGGCCTCGTTGCGCCCGCAGCGCCTATCGGACGACGAGTACATCAACCAGGACAAGGTCAAGGGGCAGCTCCGCATCGTCATAGAAGCGGCCAAGGCCCGTCACGAGCCGCTCGAGCACATCGCCCTCTACGGTCCGCCGGGAGTGGGGAAGACCTCGCTCGCGGGCGTGATCGCGCACGAGCTCGGTGTTCCGATAAAGATCACGAGCGGGCCCGCGATCGAACGCGCCGGCGATCTCGCCGCGATCCTGACGAACCTCGAGGACGGTGCCGTCCTGTTCATCGACGAGATCCACCGTCTGCCCCGCGTCGTCGAGGAGATCCTCTACCCGGCGATGGAGGAGTTCCATCTCGACATCATCCTCGGCAAGGGGCCGGGCGCCCGCACGCTCCGGCTTCCCTTACCGCGCTTCACGCTGGTGGGCGCGACGACGCGCATCGGCCGCCTCTCCGCGCCGCTCCGCGATCGCTTCGGCGCGATCTACCACCTCGACCTCTTCAAGCCGGAGGCGCTGGAACAGGTCGTGCACCGGTCCGCGCGCATCCTCAAGGTCGAGATCGAAGCCGCGGCGGCGCGCGAGATCGCCCTTCGCGCGCGAGGCACGCCCCGTGTCGCGAACCGCTGGCTGAAGCGTGTGCGTGATTATGCGCAGGTGCGCCACGACGGCAACGTCACGCTCCTGGTCGCCCGCGAGGCGCTCGCCGCACTCGAGGTCGATGACGCCGGCCTGGATGACCGCGATAGAAGTCTTCTCCGCGCGATCACCGACAAGTTCGGCGGCGGTCCGGTCGGGTTGGAGACGCTCGCCGCCGCGGTGAGCGAGGACGCCGAGACGATCGAGGACGTGTACGAGCCGTACCTGCTGCAGGAGGGCTACCTCAAACGCACTCCGCGTGGCCGCGTCGCGACGGAACGCACGTATCGGCACCTCGGCCTCGACGTGCCGAAGAACGGGACGCTCTGGGACAGACAGGAGTGAAGCGCTTCGAGCTGGAGCGCGCCATCACCGAGAACGAGCTCATCCTGCATTACCAGCCGATCGTGGAAGTACCGAGCCGGCGGCTCACCGGCGTCGAGGCGCTCGTGCGGTGGAAGCACCCCGAGCGTGGGCTCGTCTCACCCCTTGAGTTCATCCCCGAGGCTGAGACGACCGGGCTCATTCGGAGGCTTACGTTCTGGGTCCTCCGCGAGGCTCTGCTTCAGTCGAACGTGTGGCGGCGGGACGGGTTCCCCCTGACCGTCGCGGTGAACCTGTCTATCGACAACCTCCACGACCAGCACTTTCGCCGCTTCATGGAGCTGACCCTGAGAGTCGCGGGAGGTCCGGACCTGTTGATCATGGAGGCGAACTCGCGGGCCCTCGCGAACGATCCGGACCCGCCGATCTCCATCCTCGAGCTCATGCGCGCCCAGGGCATTCGCGTGACCCTCGACGACGCCACCGACGAAGACGCGCATCTGGTCGAGAAGCTCCCCGTCGACATCGTCAAGGTCAGCCGCGCCCTCGTGTCGCGCATGGGCCGCGACCATCGAGCGCTCGACTACGTCCGCGCGTTGGTCAGCGCGGCGCGCGGCCGCAGCATCGAGGCGATCGCCGTCGGC
Source organism: Chloroflexota bacterium (assembly GCA_005882765.1). Classification (GTDB taxonomy): domain Bacteria; phylum Chloroflexota; class Limnocylindria; order P2-11E; family P2-11E; genus 3-1-20CM-2-70-9. Next base: position 4,216 of record VBDV01000052.1, read on the forward strand.
GTCGAAGACGAGGCGACGTGGGACAGCATCGTCGAGCTCGGATTCTCTGGTGCGCAGGGCTACCTCATCGCGGCGCCGATGCCTCCTTCTCAACTCAGTGGATGGAGAGCGGCGCGCGTGTGACCCGGGCGCGTTACGCGCGAGGGTGCTGTCGCGTGGTCGGAGCGTGAGCAGCGCCGGGGTCCTCTTCGCTCGGCCCCTCGTGGGATCGCGATGGACCGCCGACCAGGGGCCGCTCGCTCAGAAGACCCCGACGCTGCTCAACCTGCCCCCTCGTGCCGCCCGCGGCGCCCTGACCCTCATCGCCGTCCTTCTCTTGTCTTGTGCTGCGCCGGGGGCATCGTCGCCATCGTCGAGCGTGACCACGATCCCGATCCCGACGACTGCTCCGCCTCTGACTTCAAGTCCGACGCCGACGGCTTCGCCGAGGATCGGTCCTGCGGTTGTCCAAAACGTGCAGCTCGTCGCGTCGGGGCTGCGCGCGCCATGGGCCGTCGACCTCGCGCCGGACGGCAGGCTCTTCGTCACGGAGCGCCCGGGGCGCGTGCGCATCGTCCAGCTCGGCCCGGGTGGGGGACTACAGCCTGATTCGTGGGCCACGGTCCCCGCGAGCACGAGCATCGATGGCGAGAGGGGGCTGCTCGGCATCGCACTCGATCCCGACTTCGCGCAGACGAGGTTCGTGTACCTCTACTACACGTACGTCGCGCCGGGCGGGGCCATTCGCAACAAGGTCGTCCGCATGCGCGACCAAAGCAATCGCGGCGTCGAGGAGACGGTCATCTTGGACGGGATCCTCGGGAACAACGATCACGATGGCGGTCGCCTCAAGTTCGGTCCAGACGGGAAGCTCTACGTGACCACGGGCGATGCAGAAAATGGCGACAACGCTCAGAGCCCGAGTGCCCTCGCCGGGAAGATCCTCCGGTTGAACAAAGACGGCTCGATTCCGGCGGACAATCCGACGTCAGGGTCTCCGGTGTGGTCGCTCGGCCACCGCAACGTGCAGGGCATTGCCTGGAATCCGGACACGGGCGCGCTGTACGAAACCGAGCATGGCCCATCGAACCTGTTCCCCGACTGCTGCAACGACGAGGTGAATCTGATCGTGCCCGGCGGCAACTACGGCTGGCCGACCGTGCGCGGCACGCCCGGCGACACGCGGTTCCGCGATCCATTGATCGACAGTGGGCGCGTCGAAACATGGGCACCGTCGGGGGCGACGTTCGCGACGAAGCCCGGACCCGTACGAGGCTCGTTCCTGTTTGCGACGCTCCGCGGTCAGCATCTCCACCGCGTGGTGTTCGGTCCGGATGGGCGGACCGTGCTCTTTCAGGAGAAGCTCCTGACGAACCAATACGGGCGGCTCCGCGATGTGTTCGAGATAGCGAGCGGCGAATTTCTCGTTCTCACGTCCAATCGCGATGGCCGCGGCGTACCGGCAGCGGACGACGATCGCGTGTTGCTCGTGACGCTCCGGTAGCAATTGCCCGCGGCACTAAGCACCACCATGGGCCAGCGGCCATAGAGAAGACGATGACCGACCCGGAGGATCGCGCGACCGCCTGGGAGGCGGTGTTTCGACGGTCATATCCAAGCGTCTACCGCGCGCTCGTCGCTGTCCTCCTCGACGCCGAGCTTGCGGAGGACGCGTTGCAAGAAGCGTTCGCGGAAGGGATGCGGCGTCCGCCGGAAAGCGATCACGCACTCGCGGGCTGGCTGTTCCGGGTCGCGCTCCGGCGAGCGCGGCGGCTCCGCGGTTTCGGGCTTCCGCTCCGGCTTGACGAGCTCGTCGGCGCCCTTCGCGAGCCGGCGATCCCAGCGGAGACCGACAAGCTGTTGGACCGACTCGAGGCCGGCGAGCTGCTCCGTCTCCTGACACGTCGTCAGCGGGCGGTGGTCGTCGCGCACTACTACCTCGGTCTCACGCAGCAGGAAATCGCCGACGCGCTCGGTGTCCGGCGCGGCACCGTGGGCGCAACCTTGAGCCAGGCTCTGCAGCACATGCGCCGCGGAGGGTCACATGTCTTCTGATCTTCGCGACCTCATCCGGAAAGATCTCGAGCAAATCCCGTTGCCGCCGAGCGAGCGTTGGACCCTGCGACCTGCGCGTCGCGGCGGATTCTTGAGCGCCGGCGTCGTGGCGCTCGTCATCGCCCTCGTCGTCGTTGGCTCGCTCGGGGCGGGCCAAGCGCTCCGTGCTCTTCGTGACCGGATCGAGAGCGACCGCTCCGCAACCGGCGTGGTCGTCCCCGGCGAAGACTTCGTCTACCTGAGCGACGGCGGACCGACGCCGGCCGATGACGGGCGGACGCAGGCGATGCAGGTCCTCGCGATGCCCCGGGGCCAGAGCGTCGATCGGTTCATCGGCAGCACCTACGTCGGCACGGCATACGAGGGCGGGGTCATGACGATCCACGGTGATCGCGTGTTCCTACCCGTCGCGACGATCACCGGCGTCGCGGGCGAGTACGAGACACATCTGCAGGAGATCGACCTCTCGCGCGGCGTGGCGGGTCGCCGCATAGCCACAGGAACTGTTTCCATCCCTTCCGCTCTCCAAGCCGAGCTGCCCGGCACCCCGGTCTTTCCCGCGGAGACCGCGGTGAGCAGCGACGGGACGAGCATCTGGCTTGTTCGCGATACCGGCGACCACGGCCGTACGACCGTCGTCGATCGTTTCGACGGTCAAACACTGTCGCCACTCGCGCACATCGTTCTCAGCTCGACCGGCCCCGGCGTGGTGCGCAGTCGCGTCGTTGCATTGAGCCCCGACCGGGTCGCCATCGTTCGCGAGCACTTCGAATCATTGATCCTCGGCGCCGCCGACTGGTATTTCCTCGACCCGCAGCTTGAGGTCATCGCAAGCTACGCCGATGACAGTGGACATCGATTGCCCGCCGGAGGCAAGTGCTCGGCGGACGTGCAGCGGAGTCCAGCGAACGCCGAGTGGCTCGTCCTCTGCTCCGATTCGTCGCTCTCGGGCGACGGGGCGCTCGTCTTTCTCGATGCGAACACCTTCACGATCTCAGCGACGGTGAGCCTGCCGCGAGAGAGGGGATTCGCGATCGGAATGGCCTCCGCCACGGATGGCACTGTGTACGTGCTGAGCGATCGTCCGGTGGTCGCCCGCATCGACGCTCGGACCCATCGGTCTATCGACGCGCGCGTGGTGATCCAAGCTCGTTCGTGGTTTGACCAGCTTCTGCCGCAGGCCGCGGCGGCGAAGAGCCCGGGTGGGCCGAGCGTCGTGTTCTCCCCGGATGGGAGATACGCGTATCTTGCCGGGGGGTCGGTCGCGAGGGTCGACATGCGCGACGCAAGAGTGATTGCGCACACGAATTCCTTCGGAGCCATCACGGCGGTCGGTCTCTCGCCTGGTGGCGAACGGCTCTACGTACTGGCGACGGACGGCGCAGGTGTTCGCCGGATCGTCCTGGTCGCGCCCGACACGCTGCGATCGGTTGGGCAGAGCGCGCCGATCGCAAACGATCCCTTCGCCATTCTTGCGGTTCGGCCGCAGACACCTGCGGGGCAGTAATGGGTGAGACAATTGACGCCTATGGAGCTCAGCCAGCTCGGTCGCGTTCTCGTCCTAGCCGGCGCGGCGGTGCTGTTCCTTGGGCTCTTGCTCGTCGTCGCCGATCGCGTTCCGCTCGTCGGCCGCCTGCCCGGGGATATCACGCTCCGCGGCAACGGCTGGACCCTATACGCGCCGCTCGCGACGTCGATCGTGCTGAGCGTTCTGCTGACCGTGGTCCTGAGCCTCGTGGCCTGGGTGCGGCGGTAAAAGGAGAACCAGTGAGCGAAGAGAAAGCGTCCGAAGAGAAGAAGACGACACCCGTCGTGGCCGAGGCCGAAAAGCAGGAGAAGATCCTGAACGCGCTGCAGTCGGTGCTGGACCCCGAGATCGGACTCTCGGTGATCGACCTCGATCTCATCCGGGAGGTCGCGTTCACGCCCGAAGAGGCCGAGATCAAGATGGTGCTAACGACGCCGTTCTGCCCCTACGGACCGATGCTGATCAATCAGATCCAGTCGGTGTCGGAAACGGCGGCCGAGATGCCGGTGAAGGTCACCGTGCTTCCGGATCGCTGGGAAGCGCCGCCCTGGCTGCGCTAGCGCACTAGGTTCGCGGTTGCGCGGCCGGCGGGCCCGTTGAGCGTCACGAGGTACGTCCCCCGCGGCCAGGAGTTGCTGAGCACGCCGATCGAACAGCCGTAACGGGTCGTCGTGGGCGAGTCCGATCCACCGAAACGCGCGTTGGCGATGCTCACGCTGATCCGCGTGTCGGGTGGCTGGCCGTAGAGGATGTACACGCTGCCGCCGTCGGAGTCGCGCGTGATGGTCGCGACCCCCGGGTAGCCGCCGGCCAGGGCGAGCGCCCGACCGTTCAGCTCCGATGTGAAGGTGTCGAAGGATCGCCCGCTCGCGGCGGTGTACGCGCTCTCGATCGGTAAGCCACCGCGGATCTTCTCGATCAGGTTGGATTGGCCTCCGGCATCGGACACGATGAATGCGACGATCTGCGCCGCGAGGTCGTACGCGACGGCGCCGACGTCGTCGACGTAAGCGCGCCAGCCCGCCCGAGTCGCGATCGATTCGAGGGCGGGCACCTGACCCGCTTTCGCCGCCGAGGCGGTGCAATAGCGGCTGACGAGTGCCTGATCTGCGCTGACCGGAAATTCGTTGAACCTGGCGAGCCCTTCGTGCAGCCAGAGCGGCACGGTCACGCGGCGCCCCGCTGCCTCATCCACGACCAGGTGCGTGATCTCGTGGCGGGCGATCGCCTCCGGAGCGTCGCTGCCGTTCCAGTCCATGGCGACGATCGCCGGCGGGATGAACACACCCTCCTCGAGCGGCGTCGGCTCTACGCGAAGGACCTGCTTCAGGCCGACGTCGAAGCCCGCTTTCGTCGCGAAGACATTGACATTCAGCCGGTGCGAGAACGGGCGACCGAACGCGGCCTCCACGGCGACGACCGACTCATCGATCGTCGTCGTGACGGTGGCCGCGTCGAGCCCGTTGCCGTTGAGCCACACGTCCGCGTTCGCCCCGCACACCACTTTGAACGTCAGGCCGCCGGCCACCTCGGTCCGCGTCGGCCCGCACCGCGCGGTCGCGGTCGCCGACGTCGTGATCCCGTCGACATCCAGCGTGATCGTCGAGACGCCGGCTGCCCCGGCGGCGAAGATGCCCTGCTCGTCGATGGTCCCGGTGCCGGCCGTCACCTTCCAGGTCGGTGTGGCAGGCACGTTGTTGCCCCATTCGTCGAACGCGCTTGCGGAGAACGCGACGGTGTCGCGCGGCTTGAGGGTCGCGGCCGAGGGCAGCACCCGCACGGTCCGTGGCGATCCGGGCTTGACGGTGATCTTCGTGGTCGCGGTGAGCTCGCCGATCGCGGCGTTCACGTAGTAGACCCCCGCTCGATCCGGCGCCGTAAAGAGGCCGCGCTCGTCGATCGGTGCCTCGGACGACCACGCGGGCTTCATCCCGACCACGCGGTTCCGCGCGTCGCGGATGTCCGAGGCGAACTGGAACTGAGCGGTCGGCCCGACCACGACCTCGTGTTGTGGCACGATCGCGATGGTCATCGGCGGCCCGGGGACGAGCTCGCTCCAGGCATAGACGCCACCGGCGACGGCGAGGGTCGCGATCACGACGGCGACAAGAGCGATGTTGCGCACGTCGTGAGTCTGCGCCCGGTGGCATCGGACCTGGGTGTCGAACGGGCGCCGAGCGCGGTCGCTAGAGGAGCGCGCGGACCACGCGGAGCTGAGGCGACGTATCTGCGGTCAGGCCACGCGAGAGCGGTAGGCCCTGATAGGTCCCACGCACGATCGCCCACTTGCGCAGGAGATTCGCATCGAGGCCGGCCTCCGCGAACGCACTGATCCATACCTCGACGCTCTCCCGCGTCGGCAGGTGGCCAATTGGATTCCAAAGAAATGTCGGGACGTCGAACTCGGGCTCGCCCACCATCGGCTTCGGATCGATCACGACCCACCGGTCGCCGTGGCTCAGAAGGTTGTGGTGGTGGAAGTCGCCGTGAACGAGCGTGGTGTCGCCCGGATGCATCGTCGCGTAGATCTCCTTCGCCTGACGCACGAGGTAGTGATCGCCCGCGTTATCGAGCCAGCGGGGCACGAGGTCGCCGATCCAGCGAAACGGGCGTCCCTTCTCGGCAGGGCGCCAGACCTTCCGTGCCGCCGAGACGGCGATGCGTATCGCTTCGCGCTCCGAGAGGTGCGATGCATCGAACCCCGGACGCGCGCGCTCGATCAGGATCGCGCGGCGCGCGCGGTCGCGCCGCAGAAGTCGCACCGCACCGTCACCGTCCAGCAGCTCGAGGGCATCCGCCTCGTGATCGGCCTCATCGTCCTCGATGGGCACGACTTTGAGGACGGCATCCTCCCCGGCGAACGCGACGAACGAGAACCGGCCAGCGACGAGACGCTCGCCCAAGGGAACGCCCCACTCGTGCGCGACCTCGGTCGCCGTGGCCTGGAGGCGCTCGGCGACCCGAGGCGTGATGCCCCAGGGTGCGGTGTCCAGCCAAGCGCTCTCGTCCGCGGTCACGCCTTGGCGCGAGGGCCGCGTTCGCTGGCGCGCGCCAGCACGAAGAGGAGATCCGACAGGCGGTTGAGCCAGGGGAGGAGATCCTCGCCCGAGACGTAGCCCTCGTCGACGCACTGGACGACCTGGCGCTCTGCGCGGCGGACGACCGTGCGCGCGTGGTCGAGGGCCGCCGAAAGGCGGTTCTCGCCCGGGACGACGAACCGTCCTTCGATGGGCGTCCGTTTCTTGACCGTGTCGAGAGCGCGATCGAGCTGGGCCACCGCCGCGCCGTCGAGGCGCTCCTTGAGCCGGCTGAGAGCGCTTCGCGGCGTCGCCACCTCGGCCATCACGAGATAGAGGCCCCGCTGGAGCTCCAGCAGCTCGCGGCCCAGGCTGGACCGCGGCGCCAACGACCGCGCCAGACCGAGCACCGCCTGGGCCTCGTCAAGGTCACCGAGTGCCTCGATCCGTGGATCGGTCTTGCGCACGCGCTCCTTGCCGAAGAGCGACGTCTCGCCGCCGTCACCGGTGCGAGTGGCGACCTTGGCCGAGGGCCGTCGCGGGCGCGCTGGCACGGTCGACAGTCTGGCCTCAAAAGTCACGCTATGCTCGACCGGTCCCGCGAAGCTTCCCGCGGGGTTTTGATGGAGGGACCGATGCCTTCGGGTCGAGGCGACGCTAAAGACAAGAACAAGAAAAAGAAGTCCAAAGAGCAGCTCGAAAGAGAGCTGAAGAAGAAGGGCGTGGCGCAACCGGTCCAGCCCATGACCTTCGAGATCGTGAAGCCGAAACGGAAAGAAAAAGAGAACTGGTGAGCCACTCCGGAAAAAACGGAGGGGAGCGGGGCGGCGCCGGTGT
>VBDV01000053.1 GCA_005882765.1 Chloroflexota bacterium
CTCCTCCACGGTGGTTGGGGCTATTCCTTCTACCCGCATGACGACGCCATCGCAAAGCTGGAACGCCGTTTTGTCATCCCCGATCGCACCGGGTACGGCGGGTCGCCACACGTCACCGAGCTGCCGCCGAAATTCCATCTCGCCGCCGCGATCGAGACCGAGAAACTCCTGAATGCGCTTGCGATCGAGCGGCCGGTGCTCTGGGGTCACAGCGACGGCGCGATCATCGCGACGATCCTCGCGCTGCGCGACCCCGACCGCTATGAGGGGATCATCGTCGAGGCGATCCACCTCGATCGCGCGAAGCCGCGCTCGCGCGACTTCTTCCAGCAGATGGTCAACGATCCCGATTCGTTCGGTGAGCGCGTGACCCGAAAGCTCGCGGAGGAGCACGGCGAGGATTACTGGCGCACGATCATCCGCGCGGGTGGCCAGGCATGGCTCGACATCGCGGCGACGCCGGACGAAGACTTTTACGAGCACCGTCTTGAGGAGCTGCGAGTACCCATGCTGGTCGTGCACGGTGCCGACGATCCACGCACCGAGCCTGGCGAGCTCGACCGCGTTCGTCGCGAGGTCCCGACCGCCCGCATCGAGATGATCGAGCACGGCGGCCACAGCCCGCATAGCGCCCCCGCAACCGCCGCGCAGGTCACCGAGATCGTCGACCGATTCCTCCGCTCGCTGTCCAGCTCTTGATCGCATCGCCTGCCGACGCGCTGGGCGCTGCGTATCATCCCCGCCACCAGGGGAGGCGTCCGATGACAAGGACGTTAGCGATCGCGATCGCCGTCGTGCTTGTGCTGGCATCGTGTGCCGGAGCCGAGGCGCCGCCCAGCGCCACGTCCGTGCTGGCCTCAGGCAGCGCGACGCCGCAGCCGAGCCGCGCGAAGATCGTCGTCTCGTACAGCAACGTCCTCGCCGATTTCTTCCCCGCGTACGTCGCCAAAGAATCGGGAATCTTCGACCAGAACTTCCTCGACGTCGACCTGCAGCTCATCGCGAGCACGACCGGGCTTCCGGCGCTCCTCGCGGGTCAGACGCAGATCGCGCACATTGGCGGCTCCGAAGCGCTCACCACAACGGCGGGCGGCGGTGACGTCGTCGTCGTCGCGAACACCGGGCCGGTCTGGCCGTACCAGCTCTATGTCGCCGCCGACATCAAGACGCCCGCCGATCTCAAAGGGAAGAGGGTCGCGATAGCAGGGGTCGGTGGGACGTTCGATATCGGTGTCCGCACCATGCTCCCGAAGCTCGGGCTCGTCCCCGACACTGACGTGACGGTGTTCTCGACGGGTTCGACCGCGTACGCCACCGCCGCGCTCCTGAGCGGCAACGTAGCGGGGACGCTGTCGTCCCCACCGGACACGCTGAAGCTCGAGGCTGCGGGCTTCCACTCGCTCGCGAAGATGGCCGACCTGAATCTGCCGACTGCCGCGACGACGATCGTGGTGACCCGCGCGTATGTCACCGCCAATAAAGCGGTGGTGCAGCGCTACGTCGATTCGATCGTGCAGGCGATCGCCAAGGCGCGTGCGGACAAGGCCGCGACTATCGCTGCGCTCAAGAAGTACCTCAAGTCCGACGACGACAAGGGCATGCAGGCCGCTTACGACTGGTACGTGGGGACCGTTCTCAAGGACCCGCCGACGCCGACGGCCGCACAGCTGGCGGGGATTCAGGAAGTCGTCGCCAATTTCAACGACAAAGTGAGGACAGTCGATCCGGCAAAGATCGTCGACGATTCGTTCGTGAAAAGCGCGCTCGATCGCGGGCTCCTGAAGTAGGACAGGCCGGAGGCTCGCGGGGCGTTCCAGTGGTATAACCATTTGCCAATTGGACCCCTCGCCCGGCACGGGCGGGGGCGGGAGATGGGCATGGCTATCGCCGAGCGTCCGACCCGTACCTTCCGTGATCTCCGTGATTGGCTGAGGCGGATCGATGACCTGGGCGAGCTGCGCGTCGTCCGGGGCGCCCGCTCGGAGGACGAGATCGGGATGGCGACGGAGCTCGCCGGCCGGGTCCACGGCACCCCCGCGCTCCTCTTCGATGAGATTCCGGGATACAAGAAGGGCTTCCGCGTGCTCTCGAACGGCCTCGGCTGGTTCCCGCGCCTCGCCCTCACGCTCGGCCTGGACCCGAAGATGTCGCCGGAGGGCCTCGTCCGTGCCTGGCAGAAGCGCGTATCAGAAGGCATCACGCCGATCCCGAGCGTCGAGGTCAAGGATGGTCCCATTTTCGAGAACGTGAAGCGCGGCGCGGACGTCGACATGACGATCTTCCCTGCGCCGAAGTGGCACGAGAACGACGGGGGCCGCTACATCGGCACCGGCAGCTTCGACATCACCCGCGATCCTGACAACGGCTGGGTCAACCTCGGCTGCTACCGCGTGATGGTCCACGACAAGAACAAGCTTGGCTTCTACATCTCGCCGGGCAAGCACGGCCGGATGCATCGCGACGCCTGGCTTGGGCGCGGCGAGAAGATGCCGATCGCGTTCGTCGCCGGCGGCGACCCGCTGCTCTTCCTCGCCGCGGCAACCGAGGTTCAGTTCGGGCTCACCGAATATGACTGGGCCGGCGGCGTGCGCGGGGAGCCGTACCGCGTCGTGAAGGGGCCCGTCACCGGGCTTCCGCTCCCGGCCGAGGCCGAGATCGTCATCGAGGGCTGGGTCGATCCCAAAGAGAAGATCGTCGAGGGTCCGTTCGGGGAGTGGACCGGCTACTACGCGAGCGACGCGCGGCCCGAGCCGTTCATGCAGGTCGAAGCGCTTTACCACCGCAACGACCCGATCCTCCTGGGCTCGCCGCCGAACCAGCCGCCGGACGAGCAATCCTTCTATCGCGCGTTCCTGCGTTCGGCGCTGCTGCGGTCCGAGCTCGAGGCTGTCGGTGTCCCGGGCATCAAGGGCGTCTGGTGTCACGAGGTCGGCGGCTCGCGTCTCTTCAACGCGGTCAGCATCGAGCAGCGCTACGCCGGCCACGCGCGCCAGGTCGGTCACCTTGCGGCGACCGTGCACGCAGGTGCGTATCTCGGCCGCTATGTGATCGTGGTGGACGACGATATCGACGTGATGGACCTGAACGACGTCATTTGGGCGATGAGTACACGCTCGGATCCGGTCGAATCGATCGACATCATCAAGCGCGCGTGGAGCGGACCGCTCGATCCGCGCATCCCGAAGGACCGCAAGGGCCACAACTCGCGCGCCATCATCGACGCCACCCGGCCCTTCGAGTGGCGCGCCGACTTTCCGCCAGTGAATACACCGAGCGCGGAAGTGAAACAGAAGGCGAAAGAGAAGTTCGGCTACCTGCTCCGGAATGAGCCCCATCCGAGCGACGGGAAGCTGAGCTAGGTCCGGTGTACGACCGCTCCGCGAAGCTCGCCGCGAAGGGGGTCGTCATCGAGTACTGGCTGCAGCGTTCGCGCAGCCTGTTCACCGCGGTGAAGGGCGTGGACCTCGAGGTCCGCCCGGGCGAGCTCCTCGCGATCGTCGGACCGTCCGGGTGCGGCAAGACGACGTTCCTGAACGCGGTCGACGGCCTGATCCCGATCGCGGGCGGCAGCCTCACGCTCGACGGCCGGGAGATCAGGAGCCCCGGGCGCGACCGCGCGATGGTGTTCCAGCAGCCGGGGCTCCTCCCCTGGCGCACGGTCCTCGGCAACGTCATCTTCGGCGTCGAGGCGCAGGGGAGCATGACCAAGACCCAGGCGATCGCGCGCGCGAGGCAGCAGATCGAGCTGGTCGGTCTCAAGGGGTTCGAGGATGCGTACCCGCTCGAGCTATCGGGCGGCATGCAGCAGCGCGTCAATCTCGCGCGCGCGCTCCTCACCGACCCGGAGATGCTGCTGCTGGACGAGCCGTTCGCGGCGCTCGATGCGCAGACGCGCGAGATGATGCAGCTCGAGCTCCTCAAGATCTGGTCGCAGACCCGCAAGACGGCGCTCTTCATCACGCACGACATCAAGGAGGCGATCTACCTCGCGGACCGGGTCATCGTGTTCACCCGCCGCCCAGGTCGGGTCAAGAATGTCGTCGACATCAAGCTCTCGCGTCCGCGCGATCTGCGCGTGAAGCGGGATCCGCAGTTCCTGACTTACGAGGACGAGATCTGGGAGTCGATCCAGGAGGAGCTCGCCGTGCCGGCCGAGCGGCTCATCGCGGGTGTGCCGGCGGCATGAGCATCCAGAGCTGGGAGCCCGCCGCGCCGACGACGACGCTGGACCGGCCGCCAGCCCGAGAACGGCGGTCGGTCGTAAAGCCGGGCCGGTTCAAGCAGTACGAACCGGTCGTCATCGGCACCCTCAGCGTCGTCATCGCGCTCGCGGCCTGGCAGATCGTCGCGAACGCGCGCATCTACTCCATCCTCTTCGTGCCCGGTCCTTGGGACGTCGCGCAAGCGTTCGTGAAGCTCTTCCAGACGGGAGACATCTGGCTCGACATTGGGACGAGCGGCGCCGAGATCGGGATCGGCTACGGCATGGCGGTCGTGGCCGGTCTCGCCCTCGGGTTGCTCATGGGCTGGTACACGCGGTTCCAATACGCGCTCGACCCGTTCGTGAACTTCTTCTACAGCACACCGCGCATCGTCCTCATCCCGCTCTTCATCCTCTGGTTCGGCATCGAGATGCAGCCGAAGATCGCGGTCATCTTCCTGGGCGCACTTTTCCCGATCATCATCAACACGATGGCCGGCGTCCGGAACACGGAGGCCGCGCTTCTTCGGGTCGCGAGATCGTTCGGCGCGCCGGACGCGCTGATCTTCCGCCGCGTCGTGCTTCCGGGCTCGGTGCCGTTCATCCTCACTGGGTTCCGGCTCGGCGTCGGGCACGCCCTCACCGGCGTGGTCGTCGGCGAGCTCATCGCGGCGAAGCACGGCGTTGGCCAGCTCATCGCCATCGCCGGCCAGACATTCCAGACGCCGAAGATGCTCGCGGGCGTGATCCTCATCGCGGGCACCGGGATGCTCCTCACGACGATCATCCAGCGCGTCGAGAACCGATTCCAGTCCTGGCGTCCACAGATTCGGTGACACCGGAAAGGGTGGGGACATGACCAAGACCCTCGCGGTCCTCGTGGCTTCCCTCGCGATCCTCGCGACTGCGTGCGGCGGTGGCGGCGCCGGGGGGCCGGTGGCAACGACCACGGCGTCGCAGGCGGCGGCATCGGCTTCGCCGACCGCGCGCCCGTGCTGCACGAAGGTCGTCGCCGCGTACAGCAACATCAGCGCGGACGACTGGATCCCGTGGTACGCATTCGAGAAGGGCATCTTCAAGGACAACGGCCTCGAGGTCGATCTCCAGTCGATCAACGGCGGCACTCAGACGAGCGCCGCGCTCCTCGGTGGCAGCATTCAGATCGGGCAGTTCGGAGGTGCGGAGGCGCTCAGCGCGAACGCCGGTGGCGCCGACCTCGTGGTCGTGGCGAACCTCGCGCCGGTGTATCCCTACAAGCTGTACGTCCAGAAGGGCATCAAGACTGTCGCGGACCTCAAGGGCAAGACGATCGGCGTATCGAACGCCGGCGGCTCGAGTGACATCGCGACGCGGGCCGCGCTCAAGAACGCGGGCCTCGATCCGGACAAAGACGTACTCATCCAGGCGGTCGGCTCGCACGCCAACCGGACCCTCAATCTGCTGAACGGTACGATCGATGCCGGGGTGGACGACCCGCCCGAGGACCTCGAGCTCGTGAAGGCCGGGCTTACCCCTTTGATCGACCTCGCGAGCCAGAAGCTCCCGGCCGCGAATACCGGGGTGATCATGCAGCGCTCGTACCTCAACGCGAACAAAGACACGGTACAGGCCTACGTCGACTCGCTCGTCATCGCGCGCGCGAAGATGAAGGCTGACAAGCCCGGCGCCGTCGCCGTGCTGGGGAAGTACTTCAAGCTCGACAACCAGGACGCGCTGAACGCCGCGTACGACTTCTTCATGAACGAGGTTACCCAGGCGTACCCGGCGGTCGAGGTCGGCCAGTTCAAAGACGCCGTGGAGATCCTTGGGCCGAAGAACCCGAACATAAAGACCGTCGATATCAGCAAGATGATCGACACGACCTTCGTAAAGAGCGCGCAAGACCGCAAGCTCGGCGGCTAAGAGAGAAAGAGGAGGCGGGTCGTGGCGCAGTTCACCGACCGCATCGAACCGAAGGATTTCGGGAAGATGCCCGAGGAGTACCGCGAGCTCTTGACCCGCCTTCTCACGATCCAGGCCGATTGCGAGATCGGCGGGCCTCACATCTACGTGGACCACTGGACCCTCCGCGCTCCGACGGTCGACGACCAGTGGCGCGTCGCCCGCATCGCATCCGAAGAGATCGACCATTGCCGCAAGTTCCTCCGAATGCTCGGGATGGTCGGGCTCGACCGCTCCGACATCCTCTTCCGGCCCCGATCCAAGCGCGAGGTCGACGCGTTCAAGGTGGATATGCCCGAGTGGGGCGACTTCGCCGCGTTCGGTTTCCTCATCGACAAGGTCGGCCAGTACCAGCTCGACGAGATGGTCGGGTCGTCCTTCTTGCCGACCGATGACGTCCTCCCCACGATCCTTCGCGAGGAGTTAGGGCACGTCGCGTACGGGGAGCAGCAGCTCGAGAAGATGATGGCAACCCCAGAGGGGAAGATCGCGGCGCAACTCGCCATCGACAAGTGGTACGTCGTCGGGCTCGACATGTTCGGCCGCTCCGAGTCCGCGCGCGACGAGCGGTACATCGAATGGGGCCTCAAGAAACGCACCAACGGGAAGATGCGCGAGGACTATATCGCCGAGATGGATCCGAAGATCAGCGCGCTCGGCCTCCGCGTGCCCGACAAGCTCGCGGGCCGCAAGTACCTCTAGCCGCGTTCAATCTCGCGAGCGCTCTCGCCGACGCCGCGTGCGCGGCCGGCGGCGGCGATCGCCCGGCGCTCCGTTACGCCGGCGAAACGCTGACCTACCGCGACCTCGCGGCGATGCAGGACTCTGCCGCGCTGGGCTTGCGCGAGCGCGGCGTCCGACCGGGCGACCGCGTCGCGTTTGTCCTGCGTGATTCACCCTGGTTCATCGCCGCGTTTCTTGGCGCCGCGAAGATCGGCGCGATCCCCGTCCCGCTTTCGACATTGGCGCGGCCCGACGAGCTCGACTTCATGCTTCGTGACTCGGGTGCGACCCTCACGGTCACCGACGCGGACGCCAACCTCTTCGACGACCGGCCGGGCCAGGTCACTGCCGCCCCGACGAGCGAGACGGACATGTGCTTTTGGCAGTACTCGAGCGGCACGACCGGCGCGCCGAAGGCGGTTATCCACCTTCATCGCCGCGCGCTCTTCCCGGCTCAGGGGCACGGCCGCCACGTTGCGCGGATCGGCCGCGACGACCGCGTCTACAGCACGGCAAAGCTCTTCTTCTCGTACGGTCTGAACAACTCGATGGTCATCCCACTCGCGGCGGGCGCGTCGGTCATCCTCGATCCGGAACGTTTCGCGCCGGAGCGCGCGTGGCGAATCATCGCTGACGAGCGGCCGACTGTCCTTTACTCGGTGCCGACGGCGTACGCGGCGCTGCTCGCGGCGGCCGAGGGCGGCACGCTGTCAGACACTTCATCCGTCCGCGCGTGCATCTCCGCGGGCGAGGCGCTGCCGGCCCCGCTCGGCGAGCGGTGGCACTCGCGCTTCGGCCTGCCGATTCTGGACGGGATCGGATCGACCGAGATCGGCTACATCGCGATCTCGAACACGGACGACGACGTCACGCCGGGATCGTCGGGCCGGGTCATCCCGGGGTACGAGGCGCGCGTGGTCGACCCCGACGGCGCCGACGCACGAGAGGGCACGCTGTGGGTTCGCGGCGGCTCCACCGCGATCGGTTACCACGGCCGCCCTGAGGCGACCGCAGCGGCGTTCCGCGACGGCTGGGTGGTGACGGGCGACCGCTACCGCGTCGCCGACGGGCGCTACTACAACCTCGGCCGCGACGACGACATGCTCCGCGTCGGGGCGCAATGGGTCTCGCCGCTCGAGGTCGAGTCGGTCCTGCTGTCGCATCGGAGCGTCGCCGAGTGCGCGGTCGTCGGCCGCGCGGACGCCGACGGGCTTCTCGGGGTCTGCGCGTACGTCGTCCTCCGCGAGGCGACGCCGCCGTCCGAGCTCGAGGAGCTCTGCGCGGAGCGGCTCGCCCGCCACAAGCGGCCGCGCTGGATCGAGCCGGTCGGCGAGCTACCGAAGACCGCGACGGGGAAGATCCAGCGCTTCCGGCTGCGCGAGGCGGCGCGCGCGTGACCGAGCATCGGATCCGCTTCACGCTGAACGGCGAGGCCGTCGACGTGAAGGTGGCCGCCGAGCGGCTCCTCGTCGACCTCCTGCGATACGACCTCGGCAAGACCGGCACGAAGGACGGCTGCTCCGTCGGGGTCTGCGGTCTCTGCACCGTGCAGGTCGACGACGCGCCGATGTCCGCGTGCCTCCTGCTCGCGACACAGGTCGACGGCGCGTCGGTCCGCACGGTGGAAGGCCTCGCGTCGCCGCTGCAGGAGGCCTTCATCGAGGAGGGCGGCTTCCAGTGCGGTATCTGCACGTCCGGGCAGCTCGTGGCCGCGGACGCTCTGCTTCGCGCCAAGCCCGACGCGAGCGATGCCGAGATCGCGGACTGGCAGATGGGGAACCTGTGCCGCTGCACCGGCTATTACGGGATCACGCGCGCGATCGCGAAGGCGCGCGACGCGCGATGAGACCATTCGACTACTTCGAGCCCGAAACCCTCGACGAGGCGCTCGAGATCCTCGCCGGCGATCCCGATGACACGCTCGTCATGGCCGGGGGCACGGCGCTCGTCATCCTGATGAAGCAGGACCTCGTGCGACCGGAGCGCGTGCTCGGACTCCGCCGGATCGCGGAGCTTCGCGACATCGGCGCGTCCGATGCGGGCGTTGCGCTCGGAGCGCTCGCGACACTCGGCGCGCTCGCGCGTTCGCAGCGGGTACGTGGGCATACCGTGGCACTCGCGTCGACGTTCGCGGCAGTCGGGACGGTGCGGATCCGCGAGCAGGCCACGCTCGGTGGGAATCTCGCACACGCCGACCCGGCGCAGGATCCGCCGGTCACGCTCCTCGCTCTCGACGGCGTCGCCGTCGCGAAGTCCAGGTTCGCCGAACGGCGCATCCCGCTCGACGGTCTCTTCACCGATCTCTTCGAGACATCGCTCGAGCGGGGCGAGCTGCTTCTTCGCGTCGAGCTCCCCCCGCTGCCCAAGGGCGCACGCGCGACATACAAGAAATTCCTCCCGGCGACGCTCGACGACTACGCCACCATCTCGGTGGCCGCGGTCATCGCGACAGACGCGAACGCCTCCGTCACGCACGCTCGGATCGCGCTCGGCGGTGCGGGTCCGGTCCCGCTCCGTGCGCGCGACGCTGAGCGGTCGCTCGCGGGACGCCGATTGGACGACGCCGCGATTCGCGAAGCTGCCGCGCTCGCGGCCGCCGCCACAGATCCGATCGAGGATCTCCGCGGCAGCGCCGCGTACAAGCGCGCGATGGCCGAAGTGTGGACCGAGCGCGCGCTGCGCGAGGTCGCGTGAAGCTCGAGCATCGCGTGACCGTCGACGCGCCGCGCGCGAAGGTGTGGGCGGTGCTCATGGATCTTCCGGTCGCGGCGCGGTGCGTCCCCGGGACGCACGAGGTCGCGGCTGACGGCGGTGGCGTGCGGGGCACCCTCGACGTGCGCGTCGGCCCGGTGAAGCTCGCGCTCGGCGGAACGGTCGCGATCGAATCGCGCGACGAGGCTGCCGGGACCGCAAGGCTGCGCGCGGATGCCGAGGATCGGCGAATCGGCGGCGCGGTGCGCGCGTTGGTGGATCTCTCGGTGACCGGCGACGCGCCGACGGAGCTCCGGATCGCGAGCGATGTCGCCGTCCTCGGGCGCATCGGCGAGCTCGGTCAGGCGCTCATCGCACGCCAGGCTGACAAAGTGCTTGCGGGATTCGCGGAGTGCCTCCGCGCGACGGTCGCGGCGCGTTGATCCATCCCGAGCTCCTCGACCGGCCCGAGCGCCGGATCGACGGCGTGGACAAGACGACCGGTGCCGCGAGGTACACCGCGGACCTCGTCGTGCCGCGCGCGCTCGAGGCGGCCTTCCTTCGGAGTCCGTATCCGCACGCGCGCATCGTGTCGGTGGATACGGAACGCGCACGCGGACTCCCCGGAGTGCGCGCGGTCGTCACCGGTGCGGACGTTCGCGGCCAGCGTCTCGGGCGGCGGCTCCAGGACTGGCCGGTGCTGTGCTGGGACCGCGTCCTCTTCATCGGGGACCGCGTCGCGGCGGTCGCCGCCGATACGCGCGAGATCGCGGAAGAGGCGGTCCGTCTCATCTCGGTCCAGTACGAGGAGCTGCCGCCCCTGCTCGACATGGATGTGGCGCTCCGCGCTGACGCCGCGGCCCTTCACCCCGATGCGGCGTCGTACCGGTTTCTCGAAGGCCGCGGCGAGCGGCCCGCCGTCCCGCATCCGAATTACCAGGGACACGTCGTGGAGTCGCATGGCGAAGTGGACGCCGCGTTCGGGCGCGCCGCGCGAATCTTCGAGCACGAGTTCACGACGCCGCGCATTCACCAAGCCCCGCTCGAGCCGCGCGCCGCGATCGTGTGGCTCGAGGACGACCGGGTACGCGTCGTCTCGACGAACAAGGCGCCGTTCAACCTGCGCGATCAGATGGCCGCGACGCTCGGGCTCGCGAAGGATCGCATCGTCGTCGACAACGGGATGATCGGCGGCGACTTCGGCGCGAAGGGACTCTCGACGGACGAGTTCGTCCTCTATCACCTCGCCAAGGCCGCGGGGCGACCGGTCCGCGCGATCACGCGATACGCCGACGAGCTGACGACGACGAACCCGCGCCACGCCTCGCGCATCCGGCTCCGCACCGGCGTCGATGCCGAGGGACGCATCGTCGCCCACGAGTCGCATGCCCTCTTCGACGGCGGCGCATATGCCGCGGGCAAACCGACCGCGCGGCTGCTGGTCGAGGGCGGCGTGTCGACCCTAGAGGGTTACCGTGTCCCGGCTGCGCGCCACGAAGCGGCGACCGTCTACACGAACAACGTGCCGGGCGGGCACATGCGCGCGCCGGGCCAGCCGCAGAACGTGTTCGCGTCCGAGTCGCATCTCGATCTCATTGCGCGCGAGCTCGGCATCACGCCGCTCGAGATGCGGCGCCGCAACGTGGCGCGCGCCGGCGATCCGACCACGACCGGCGCGCCGTGGCACGGCCCAGACCTCGCCGCGCTTCTGGATCGGGCCGCGGACGAGATTCGCGCGGAGAACGCCCGGCCGGCCGGTCGCGGTGTCGGGTTCGCACTTGGCGTGCGGCACGTCGGTCGCGGCAGCACGACGATCTCGCTGCGACTCGAACGCGACGGGACGATCGAGGCGCGCACGGGAGTGGGGGATCAGGGCGGGGGGCAGCACACTCTCATCCAGCGGATCGTCGCGGCGACGCTAGCCGTCGACGCGTCGAAGGTGCGGGTGCGCAGGCTCTCGACCGAGGGTCCGCAGGATCCGGGCATCGGCGGCAGCCGCGTCACGCCGGTGCACGGCGGTGCGGCGCTCGCCGCCGCGAACGCATTAAAGGACAAGCTCGCTGGGCGTTCGGTGGCGGAGGCTGCCGGCGCGCTCAACCCCGGTGAGGCAATCGAGGTGACCGCGACGTTCGACGCGACGGCGGAGGATCACGGCGCCTGCGCCCACGCGATCGAGGTCGCGGTCGACGCGGAGACCGGAACGGTGCGTGTGCTCTCGGCGGTGCTGGCGGTCGATGTCGGACAGGTGATAAGCCCGGTCGGCCTGCGCGGGCAGCTCGAGGGTGGCTTTGTGTACGGTCTGGGGATGGCCCTCACGGAAGATCTCGCGCTCGAAGACGGACGTGTGCAAGCCGCGAACCTCGGCGACTACAAGCTCCCGACGATCGCCGACGTGCCACCGCTCCGCATCGTGCATCTCTCGGACGGCCACGGGGTCGGCCCGTACGGGGCGCGATCGGCCGGCGAGCTCGTGAATCCGGGCGTCCCGGCCGCAGTCGCGAATGCCGTGCATGATGCGAGCGGCGCGCGCGTGCGCGTGCTGCCTGTCACCGCCGAGCGCGTCTGGCGGGAGCTTCGAGGGACCTGACCGCCGCGGCGATCCGTTCGAACGTCGGCCACCCGCGCGTCGTCGACCGCGCGCCGTACGCCTTCTCGACCACGGCGCTTAGATCGAGCGCGCGCCGCTCCGGGCGCCGCAGCGAGACCACATAGGGGCCGCTCTTCGCGACGACGCGCAGCGCCCACGGCCGGCCGTCGGGAACTTCGAGCGGGAGGCGCGGGCTCTGTTTCGCCGGACCGACGAGGACGCTCACGAAGACCTGCGCGCCCGCCGGTGCGCGCGGCGCGCCGGCGTCGACGAGCTTCACGACCTCGGCCGCGGGTCGGATGGCGAGGTCGAGCGGGAACGGGATCTCCTTCGCGATCTCGGCGAACGAGACGCTGCTGCGCGCAACGAACGTCCCGGCCGCGCCGATGTTGAGAAGGTCGAGCTTCTTGGCAAGCGCGGCCGTCGAGAAGATGCCGGACCCGCCGACATTGGCCGCGCGGACGAAGATGACGTGGGCGCCGATGCGTCGATCGTAAATCGCGCACCGGCGCCCACGCCGACGGCGCTAGCCGCCGACTTTGCGGCTCTGCGAGTTCGTGACGAACGAGTTGTCGATCACTTTGGTCACGTCGAGACCCGTGACGGCGGCGTTCGTTTTCGCGAGCTCGTCGCGGCTGTAGTTCCACGCGTCCGGCGTGACCGTGGGGTAGATCGGGAAGATCTGCGTGACGTAGTAGTCGTACGTTTCCGAGAGCGCGTCCTGGTCGGTGACGTTGAGGAGCTTTTGCATGACCGGCAGCGTGCCGGGCTTGTCCTTCTTCATCGCCACAATCGCCTGCACGAGCGAGTCGACGTACTTCTGCATGACGTCCTTGTGCTCGCTCGCGTACTTCTTCGTCACGATGGTGCAGTTCTCAACCGCCGGGACCTTCTGCGCGGCGAGATCCATGATCACCTTGTAGCCGGCCTTGAAGAGCGCGGCCGTGTCCGGCGGATGGCCCGGTCCCGCGTACACCCGGTTCGCGAGCATCGCCGACGTGAGGTTCGCGACCGATCCGGTCGCCAGGATCGTAACGTCGCTCAGCTTGAGGCCGAGCTTCTCGATTGCCTGGTTCGCGGCCACTTCTGAGGAGCCGCCCTTCGATGCGACCCCAACCGTCTTGCCCTTGAGGTCGTTCGGACCGGTGTAGGTGCCGGGAGCCATGAGGACCCATGGCGATACGGGGACGAAGAGGGTCACGGCCTGCACGTCGCCGCCGCCGACATATGCGCTCATCGTCTCGGTGCCGCCGAGCTGCGCGATGTCCACCGAGTTACCGAGCAGCGCGGCCATGGCCTTGCCGCCGCCATCGATGAGCGAGAGGTCGACGTCGAGCCCGTTCGCAAGGAAGAGGCCCCTTTCTTTCGCGTAGAACGGAGCGAGGTTCGCCGGGGTCACGTTTCCGTACGCGGCGCGGACCTTGATGGGTTGCGGCGTGGGCGTACCCGCGGCCGCCCCGCTCTGCGACGGGCTCGGGGGACTTCCTGCGCTGCCGCCGCAGCCAACGACGACGGCCATGCCGATCGCGATGGCCGAGACTCGTAGGGCGAAGCTCGATCTCACATGCCACCTCCCGCCCGCCGCGCGGGGCGCCCCCCGGACGGGTCCGGCCGAATTATCAGACCATTCGACCATTCCTGCTAACCTCGCCCACGTGGCCGAAAACACTGGGGATCGGTACGCGGTCGCCCGCACGGCCCTCTCCCGGATCCCGCACGGCGTCGCGATCATCGGGGCCGCCGACGGCGCCGAGCGCTCCTGCGCGACGGGGACCGCGATGTACGTCTCGTTCGTGCCGCCGATGGTCGTCATCGCCGAGCACCCCGGGAGCCGCACCTGCAGGCTCATCCAGCGGAGCGGCGGGTTCAGCGTGTCGTTCCTCCACGCGTCGCAGCAGGACGTCGCCGAGCGAGCCGGCAAATCTGCGGAGGGGCCCGACAAGTTCGCGACACTGCGCATAAAGCCGCTCGAAGCACCACCGGATGCGGGAGGCGCGCCGGCTGTCGCCGGAAGCATGGCGGTCCTCTGGTGCGTCGTCCGCGACTCGCGTGAGACCGGCGACCACGTCCTCATCACCGGCGAAGTGAAGGCGCATGAGATCGACGAGACGAAGATCGACGCGCTTCTGCGTTTCCGCCGCCGCTACGCCCACATCGGTCACGTCACAAGCGAAGAATCCCCGGAGGGTTATCCGACGTGAGCCAGGTCAAGACTGCGCCGAGCGCGAGCCGTGAGACGGGGGACCGCGCGCTCGTCGCGCTCGCATGCCGGGTCATGGCGGCGGCTGGGTTGTTCGACATGCACGGCCACATCAGCCTCCGCGACGGCGACGTCGCGTACATCAATGGCCGGCGCAGCTCGCGCATCTCGGTAACGCCGGCCCAGGTTGCGGTCGTGAAAATCGCCGACGGCAGCGTCGTTAGCGGTGAGCCGCCGGCCGAGACGCCGCTGCATCTCGGCTGTTATCGGGCGCGACCCGAGATTCGCAGCGTCGCGCATTTTCATCCGCTCGCCGCGACGGCGTTCGCAACGGTGGGAAAGCCGCTCATCACCGCGTTCAACGCCGGCGCGCCGTTCGGGAACGTCGTGCCCGTGTACGACGACCCCGACCTGGTGCGCAACGATTCGCAGGGCAGCGCGATGGCGAAAGATCTTGGCAAGCATCGCGCGGTGCTTCTGCGCGGCCACGGCGTCGCGGTTGTCGCCGAGGATGTGCCTAGCTGTGTGACCTTGTCGCTCTACCTTGAAGAAAACGCGAAGCGGCTCGCGTACGCGATGACTATCGGCGATCCGCAGCCGTACACCGACGACGAGATAAAGCGGGTTTCGGCGAGCCTCTGGCAGCCCTTCGTCATCGAGAAGACCTGGATCGACGCACAGGAGCGCGCGCGCCGGGCAGGCGCCTTAGACGATCTCGGGTAGCGCGAATTCCGGAGGCGTTCGCGGATGAGCTACGCACGCTTCTCAACCGACTCCGACGTGTACGTCTACGCGAGCGCAGCGGGCGGCATCGAGTGCGCCCGCTGTCGGTTTATCGCGGACACGAACGAGCCGCCCCGCAACAATGCGGTCATGGTCGACGAGGACGAGATGATTGCCCACCTGGAGAAGCACCGCAGGGCTGGTCATCGTGTACCAGATGACGCATTTGAGCGTCTCCGGGCAGATCGCGACGCTCGTGCCTCGGGGCGAGGCTGAATTACGCCGGGTTCGTCACGGATAGGCGGAAGGCCGCCATGCATCCGCGCTGACCCGCACGGCCTTTGAACCAATGTGCGTCGGCAGCGTCGCCGTCTCAAACATTCGCCGCGCGTAAAATCACGCGCATGTCCACTGTCCGTGAGTCGGTCGGGGCGCTCGTCTCGCTCGCGATCATCGTCGGAATCGCGGCCATTGTCGGTTACGGCATAGGCGTACGGGTCGGTGCCGGTCCGCGCATGAGCGAGACCAAGGTCTTCCGCGACATACCCGCGTACGCCGGTGATAACCAGGTCTCGGCTACCGTCGACGGGGTCACATACGGCGTCTCAGGTGAGGTTCCGTGGGTGGACGCCTCAGGCAGCTGGCATGGTCAAGGCTGGCCTGCATGCGCCCCTGCGCGAAGTCAGTTGCGGATCACATTCGGCGGCGCTGTTGTTTATGGGCCGACAGGAGTCGGGGACTACCGGATGCTGTGGGTGGACTGTCGCAAGTAGAGGACAGGCTGACCCTCCGCGATGAAGCTGGAAAGGCGACCTTTGATTCCGCGGGCGGAACTGCGGCGTGGGATATCCGAATGCGTCGCGCAGGGTCGCGAATTGTTGGGCTGGCTAGTGGATCCGCATGGCGCGGTACATACGCGCCAGGCCCCTGAGGATCGCAAAGACTTCGAACCCGAGTGCTGCCCAATTCGTCACAATG
The DNA here is from genome assembly GCA_005882765.1 of Chloroflexota bacterium. Lineage (GTDB taxonomy): Bacteria > Chloroflexota > Limnocylindria > P2-11E > P2-11E > 3-1-20CM-2-70-9. Next base: position 16,045 of record VBDV01000053.1, read on the forward strand.
TTCACTGGGGATGGCGTCTGCGGTTCGAGGGCGACCGCAAAGGTAAGCCACACAAGCATGGCGGTTCCACACCCCTCGAAAAGGACGACAGCCGCGCGAAGCACTGGACGAGTCACGGGTCCGGTGGCAAACACGACAATGCGTTTCTCAGCCAGCAGGCCCACTAGGTCCTCCGTGAGGTAGGCAACGCTGAAGGCTGCGAACAAAGTTGCAAGGACGTTGAATGCAACGATTACGACGGGGTCGGCCATGTGGCGACGCTATCAGCCCGGCTAAGCACTCGTGAACCAAAGTCGTGTTCAGTAAGCGCCTCAAGTGCTACCGAGTAGGAACCAGGATTAGTGGATGGGCGACCTTGGACTGGACTGAAAGTTTTCTACGATCTCGATTGGATGGCGAAGCCAGCCGCTGACGATCCGGGGACGTGGCCTGAGGCCACGCCAGACGAACTCAGATCCATGTTCGCTCGCGCTTCGCCGGACCAGGCTGAAGCGTTGCTCGCTTGGGCGAAGGCAAATTGGATAGTCGAGCCGGGGCGCATTGTGGGTTCGCAACGAGTGCGGCACCCAACGGAGCCGTCACTTCAGGTGGCTCTGATGCCGGGCCTGGATTTCCGATCCGGCCCACTTGGCCGAAGTAGCCTCTCGTCTGTACGGCAGAGCCTTCTCCTCTCGGCGGCCGAGAGGAGTTCATTGTGGGAACTGCGCTTTGCCCCGCGAGAAGAAATCGCGGCAGCGATCGAATGGGGCATGGATGCGGGATGGGTCACTGTTGCCGCAGAGCGCGGGGAAGCCGGAAAGCGGACCGGCACATGGACCGATCTGCCGTCAGAGTTTGCCCTCCTGGAGCTTGAAAACTCCGGAAACTGGTCGGCCGGACCATACCCCGTCGACGTGGACTTCACTGAGGTGTTCATCCTGCTGACGGCGAGCGGTCGTAAGGCTGTCGCAGCGGGCGTCGCGGATGACGCGATACGAGACATTTTCTCTGGGCGGAGATCGTCAGTCCGACCCCCTGGTTAGATCACCGAGCCGGCCGAAGAGAGCATGGTCCGACAGTTCTCGAGCAGTCGGAGTTTGCGCAGAGTCGGACCTTCAGACTGGCAGCTCACTGCTCTCGCGGCGCAGCCGAATGCCGCGCAACCGATTGGATCCCTAGCGACGAGCTCGGTGCGAGGTGCCGCGCTTACTTGAACGTGATCTTGTCGGTCGTGCTCAGCGTGACATGCCCCTTGTCGAGCGGGGTGTTGTTCGCGTTCGCGAACCCCGGCTCGTTGAGGAGCTGCCAGCGCGTGAGCGTTTCGGTGAACTCGGGATCGCCGGAGATGCCGTCCTGCGCGACGACCACCGTGATCCCGCGCAGACCAAGCCCGAACGTCGTGTAGAGGACCGCGCCGTTCGCGGCCGAGCCGACGACCACGGCGGTCTCGACCGCCTTGTCCTTCAGGATCTGCTCCAGGTTCGTCCCATAGAACTTGTCAGCGCGGCCGGTCACCGTGGCGTCGCCGGGTTGCGGCGCGATGTCCGCGATGTACGTCGAGCCCGCCGTCGCGGTCTGGCTGTAGATGACCGGCACCTTCGCGTCGCGGGCCTTCTTCACGAGCGCCGCGATCTTCGGTACGGAGGCCACGCATGTCGGACGCGGCGGGCAGATCACTGAAGTGATGTCCAGAACAAGCAGAGCCGCGCCCTTCACCGGAACCTCGACCGCGACCGGGTCGGGAATCTTGGGGATCGGCGACGTCGGCGCCGCCGAGGCGGTGGGCGTGGGGCTCGGCGCCGCGGTCGTCTGAGACGGGCTCGCCGACGGCGCCGCGGCGGGTGCCGTGCACGCCGAGACGAGCGCGAGGGCGGCGATCAGTCCTACGAGATGGCGCATGGCGATCCCCTATCTGAAGCGGGTGAGCTCCCGCTTCCTCACGATCGTGTCCAGTAATGCGGGCCGACCCTCTTTGTGGATCACCTCGATCGCGCGCCGGAGCGCCGGGCCGACGTCCTTCGGATCGTCGATCGGTCCCTCGCCGTACCAGCCGAACGATTTCGCCAGCATGGCGAAGTCGGGAGCGGGGTCGGACAGATCCATGCCGATGTTGGCCCTCGTCTTGTCGGTGCCGCGCTTCTCGGCGACGCGGAGCTGGTGCTCCCAGTCGTTGTAGTAGGCGCGGTTGTTGTACATGACCGCGAGCATCGGCAGCTTCAAATTTGCTGCGGTCCAAAGCGCGCCCGGATCGAACAGCAGGTCGCCATCGGGCTGGATGTTCACGATGAGCTTGCCGTCGCCGCGATGCCCGAGCGCGACTCCGAGCGAGATCCCGATCTGCGTCGCCGTACCCAGGCTGCGGCCCGGCCAGCGCACCGGCGAGTCGATGTCCCAGAGCTTCGGCGCCCAGTCCTCGAGGTCGGCGCCAGTGAGCACCCAGTCCTCGCTTTTGATCGCGTCCCAAATCTCGCTGGCAAGACGCGCGGGCCAGATCGGTGAGTCGTCCCAGTGAAGCCGGCTCTGCTTTTCCACGTCGGTGCGGAGCGCGGCGTTGTCCTTCTCGAGGCGGGCACGGCGCTCGGCCCACTTCGGCGATTGGAGCTTGGAGAGAAGCGCGCGCAGCGCCGGCAGCGCGAGGCGAGTGTCCGCGACGATCGAAAGATCCACAGGCTGGAACTGTCCGATGTCCTCCGACCACTTGCTCGAGCGCAGCTCCATGAGCCCGATCTGGACGATCGCGCAGCCGGCGCGGATACGGCTCTGCTTTTCGTGCGTCGTTCGGTCCAGACGGTTGAGCGCGCGGAACAGGTCACCCACATCAAGAGCGAGGATGAGATCGGCGACGTTGAGCATTGCTTCAGAGCCGGTGAAGTTCAGCGGATGGCGCGTCGCGATGTTCAAGCGAGCCTGGAGATCGATGACCGGCGCACCAATGAGCTCGGCGAGCGCGGCTACCTCGCGGAATGCGTCAGCATCGCGTCCGGTGTATTCGGCGACGATGACCGGGCGCTCGGCCTTCGCGATCCGATCGGCTGCATCGGCGAGTGCCGCAGGGTCGGCCTGCGGCGCGGTCGGCAGCGCCGCTTCGACCTCCGCCTTCACGCTCACCGGACGTTCGAGCTCGTCCTCCTGCAGCCCGGCGTCGTAGCAGAGGTAGATCGGGCCAGCGGGCTCGGTCGTCGCGATGCGGTAGCCGCGCGCGAAGGACGGAGCGAAGTCGGCCACGCTCGCGGGCTGGTCGTCCCACTTCACGAAGTCGCGCACCGCGTTGCCCTGCACAAGCGCGCTGTGGATCCAGTCGATGTACGGCCGGCGCTTGCTCCGATCGAGCGGGCCGGTCGCGCCGAGGACGAGCACCGGCACGCGATCGATATGCGCGTAGTAGATCGCCATCGAGGAGTGCAGGAGACCGACGACGTCGTGGACGATCGCGGCCATCGGCTTGCCCGTCACCTTCGTGTAGCCATGCGCGATCGCGACGGCGATCTCCTCGTGCGTGCAGGTCACGATCTCTGGACAGTTGCCCCCGTAGTTGACGATCGAGTCGTGCAGGCCGCGATAGGTCGCACCGGGATTGAGCGCGGCGTACTGGATCCCGAAACCTTTGAGGAGGTCGACGATGACATCGGAGCCGTAGCGCGCGGCCAAAAGCATCCTCCCGCCCGAATCGTCTGATTGTTATACCTTTCACCGAAGAGACGCGGCTTGCGGAGGTTTTGCGATGGCTGAGGGCGAGGGTCGGATCTTCCTTCGCGGGCTCTCCTCCGAGACCTACGGCCTCGGCGAGTTCCGCCGCCGCCAGCGCGCCGCGGACCGCGTGCGCCGTGCCGGCACCGTCGTCGACGACGCGAGCGTCGGCCACTCGGGCGACTCCGACCAGTCGCGGACCTCGTGGATGCTGGGCCCGGGCGACGATCCCTTCCTGACGCAGACGCTGCAGGTGCATTTCGTCGAGCTTCTCCCGGGTGGCGCCAATCACGGCCACGGCCACCAAAACGAGGCGTGCTTCTACATCCTCGAGGGCAAGGGCTACGAGATCCACGACGGCGTCCGATACGACTGGGAGAAGGACGACTTCGCGATCGTGCACACCGACTGCGTGCACAAGCACTACAACGCCAATGAAGACGTGCGCGCTCTCGCTCTGGTGATGAAGGCGAAGACGAACTGGATGGCGATGGGCCTGTGGCAGCAAGGCCGGAGCGGACCCTTCGAGGCGAAGGGCTTCGGTCCGCGCGAGGATTGGTCGAAGCTCTGGACACCGGGCGCGGCCCAGAAGAAGAAGGTCGTCAGGAAGAGCGACACGCGGTGGGAGAACACCCGCGACGGGCGGGTCCGCATCATCTCGTCCCCCGAGAAGACCGACGTGCGCACAAATAGCGTCGACGTGTACCAGCAGGAGATCCCTTCGGGCGGCAAAAGCGCGAAGCACTGGCACATGGCCGACGAGGCCGTGTACGTGATGTCCGGCAAGGGCCACAGCCTCCACTGGGAGGTCGAGGCCGAGATCGCGGAGAAGTACTACGCGCGGGTCGCCGAGAAGCCGTCCCGGTGGAACTTCAGCCCTGGCGATCTCGTCTACATCCCGCAGAACACCGTCCATCAGCACGTGAATGACGGCGATGAGCCGCTGCTCTTCCTCTCGGCGCAGAACCGCCTGTTCAAACAGCTCGGCTACGACAACGTCGTCTATCTCGAGGATGCGTCGGCACCGAAGCAGAAGGCCGCGGCCACGGCATGAGCGGCGTCTCCTTCACGCCGATCCGGCAGGCCCGCGCGTCCGGCGAGATCGTCTCGCAGATCGAGCGCGCGATCTTCGATGGCGAGCTCCAGACCGGCGATCGCCTGGAGTCGGAGCGCGAGCTCGCCGAGCGGTTCGGTGTGTCGCGCATCACCGTTCGCGATGCGCTTCGCGTGCTCGAGGCGCGTGGCCTCGTTCACGTGAAGGTCGGAGCGAGCGGCGGCGCGTTCGTGAGCGATACGAACGTCGATCAGGTGGCGGAGTCGATCTCGACGATGATCCAGCTCCGCCGCATGACCCTCTCCGGCGTCGCCGAGGCGCGCACGGTCGTCGAGACCGCGACCTCCGAGCTCGCCGCCGAACGCGCGGACCCGGCGGCCATCCTGAGGATCGAGCAGACCGTCGAGAAGGGCCGGTCCGTCGTACGCGAGCAGGCGCCACACACCGAGGCGAGCATGGACTTCCACGTCGCGGTGGCCGACGCGGCGAAGAACGAGCTTCTCGCGGCGACCGTCGCCGCGTACCGCGACCTGCTCGTCCAGACGCTCCACGACATGCGCGACGTGCGCTCCGCGAAGACGACCCAGAAGGCGCACGAGGAGATCCTCGACGCCATCAAATCGCACGACCCGGAAGCCGCGCGCAAGCTGATGCTCGAGCACCTGCAGGATTTCGAGAAGCGGCTCCGACGCTGGCTCGCGACGCAAGAGCAGGCCGCGATCGTGGCCCGGGCGCGCCACCGGCGCACCGGCTGACGCCGGCGTGACCGCCACCCGGCGGATCGTCGTCGCGCTCTCCGGCGCATCGGGCGCGATCTACGGCATCCGGTCCCTAAAGGCGCTGCGCGCCGATCCATCCGTCGAGATCCACGCGATCGTCTCCAAAGGGGCACGCGCGACGATCGAGTACGAGACCGAGTGGAAGGTTTCCGAGGTGCTCGCCCTGGCCCACGTGCAGTACGAGGAAAACGATCTGGCCGCCGCGATCGCCAGCGGCAGCTTCCTGACCGCGGGCATGCTCGTCGCCCCGTGCAGCATCCGCACGATGAGTGCGATCGCCCACTCGCTGAGCGACAACCTAATCGTCCGCGCCGCGGACGTGCACCTCAAGGAACGCCGGCCGCTCGTGCTCATGGTCCGCGAAACGCCGCTGCATGCCGGTCATCTGAAGTCGATGCACGAGCTCGCGCTCTACGGCGCGACGATCCTTCCGCCGGTGCCCGGGTTCTACATCCTGCCGAAGACGATCGACGATCTCGTCGACCACAGCGTGGGTAAGGCGCTCGACCAGCTCGGCGTCAAGCACGACCTCTTCCCGCGCTGGAGTGGCCCGAAGAAGGCGTGACCGAGAGCGGCGGCCTCCGCGCCGAGCTCCTCGGACGCGGGATCCTCCTCACGTACCTCGTGTGCCTCGTGACGACGACGACCGAGGGGGTGCAAAACCTTCTCTTCCCGCTCTACCTCGACCACTACGGGTACGCCCTGACGGCCATCGGGACCCAACATCAATGTAGTCGAGGTCGCCAAGCTCGAGACCGTCGAGCGTGACGAGGTCACCTTTGAAACGCAGCTCGTCGCGCAGAATGGCACCGAGCGTCGCGGCGATGTCGCCGTCGGTCGCGACGATGAGCGGGCGCCGATCCGTCGCAGCGGCGATCCGCTCGGCGAGCGCGCGAATTCTCGCGTGATCGGGCTCGCCGTTCCACTTGACCGCGAGAGCGATCGGTCCGGATCCGTGCACCGCAGTGCCGAGCTGTACGACCGGCACGTTGCGGAGCGGAAGCGCCGCGCCGACTCCGATCGTGCTGCCGGAGACCTGCACCGTGAACTGCGACGCGCCGATCACCGTCGCCCGGATACCTTCCGCCACGACCTCGAGTGGCGCCTGCAGTTCGCCGCGCCGCGCCTCGATCGCCTCGGCGAGCTCGCGCCCGAGGTCGTCGTAATCGGCGCGCTCACGGCCCGCGAGGTACTCCGACACCCCTCCCGAGACGGTGATTCGCCCGGGCGCGGCGGCGCGCGGGAGCGTCGCGAGGAGCTGGAGAGTCCCGGGCACCGTGGCGCCGCGCGTCGCGGCGACGATCGCGTCGGCGAGCTCGCCCGCGATGCGCTTCCGCTCCGCGGGATCGCGGCCGGCGGCGCGGGAACGCGCGCCGACGCCGATCGCGGTCGTCGCGACAATGACCCCGTCCTCGATCCGCGCGAGCTTCGTCGTGCCGCCACCGACGTCGACGTGGAGGATGGTCTCGTGGTCGCGGCGCGAGCGGGCGACGCTGCCCGAGCCGTGCGCCGCGAGGGTCGCCTCGAGGGCATGACCCGCGGTCGCGCAGACGAACTTGCCGCCCTCGCCCGCGAAGAGATCGGCGAGCTCGCGTGCGTTCTCGCGCTCGAGTGCGGCACCCGTGAGGATGACCGCGCCCGTGTCGACGTCTTCGCGCGCGAGACCAGCTGTTGCGTACCAGCCGGCGATGTGCGCCTCGAGCGCGGCCGCGTCGATCGTGTTCCCGGCTGAGTACGGCGTCAGCACGATGGGCGAGCGATGCAACACCTCACGTTCGACGACGACGTAGCGGCTCGAGAGCGAATCGGCGAGGCGCTGCAGGCGCAGGCGCGCGAACATCGCGTGGCTCGTCGTCGAGCCGATGTCGATGCCGACCGTCCGAAGCACGACGTCGTCAGGTTGACCTTCTTCCAGCTCCCCCGCGAGCGCCGCGGGATCGATGGCCTCGTCGTCGTGGCGGTGGGCGTGAGTCAGGCGGGTTGGAAGACCGCGTCCATCCGCGACGGGATGCCGCGCTTCCGCAGCTCGTCCTCGTAGATCCGGCGGATGCGCGGATCCTCGTCCTCGTATTCGATCTGGCGCCCGCCCTCTTTGACGCTCACGTCCATGCCCATGAAAGTCGCGCGCTTGTCGGCGAGCGTGGGGTAGCGGAGCCCGCCGAACGCGATCGCGAGGTAGCGCGCCGGCTCCGCCGACACGTTGAAGTGCTGGTGGAAAAGCCGATCGGCCGGGGCGAACACGCACCCGTGCTTCCAGTCGAAGCGTCGAAGCTCGGTCTCGCCCTCCCACCAATAGAGGCTGTAACCCTCGCCGGTGACGGCGAAGACGTGGAAGTCGGCGCCGTGGCGGTGTCCTTTCTTATACGTGCCGACGGGCATCTCGGACATGTGTGCGTGCATCGTCCCGTCCGCGAGCACGAACATGATGTTGCTGCCGCCCGCACCGCGGGCCTTCCACTCCTTCAATTCGAAGGTGCGGAGGTCCGGAACGAAGTTCGTTTCCCACATGTGCCGTCCGGGCCGCACCGGAAGGAATGTGCCGTCGCCGCGGAAGCGCTGTGAATCGCCGAAGCGGTCAGGAAATGCTCGCGGGTTGTCCCAGATGAACGCCTCGTCGCGGAACACGTTCAGGATGAGCGGGAGGTCGGTGACCGCGACGATGCGGGCGGGCTCCGTCCCGCTCCCGTTGTAGTGACGGTACGAGCCATTCAGCGGGATCGCGAAGAGGCTGCCGGTATGCCACTCAAAGGAGTGCCGCTCGCCCGACGGAGATTCGACGCTCGTGCTGCCCCGTCCGGCGAGGACGTAGACGACTTCCTCGTAGAGATGCCGCTGCGGCGCGGTCTTGCCGCCCGGCGGGATCTCGACGATCTGCATGTCGATGAAATCGCCTCGCCCGGTGAGGTGCGCGAACGCGCCGTTTGCCTCGAGGCGCGGCCAGGGCGCGACGTCAAGATCGAGCAGGTCCAGACCGAATCCCTCGTGGACCGGGATCCCTTCCTTCGCGACCCAGTCCTTATATGGATCGATGAGGAAGCGCGGCTCGTTCATCGTGCGACCTTCTCTCGCGCGGGCTCCGGCGCGAGGAGATGGCCCCACTTCTTTCTGGTCTCGCGCTTGGTCTCTGCGTCGGGGCCGATCGCGATCGGGAACTTGTCGCGCCATTCCCAGGGCCGCGTCGCGTCGATGATCATCCGCGAGTTGTGGCCTTTGACGTCCGGCGCGATCGCGGGGTCGAGCGGGCCCGACCAAGCGCGATTGATGATGTCGAGCGAGCGCTCGGGATCCGAGCGCGTCACCACGGCCCACATAACGTCGTTGATGTCCGTCACATCGATGTCCTCGTCCACCACGATGACGATGCGGCCGAGGTACGCCCCGACGCGGCACATCGCCGCGACATGTCCGGCCTGCCGGGAGTGGCCCGCGTAGCGCTGCTCGATCGAGACCGCGTTCAGCAATCTGCACCCGCCGACCCCGAAGCAGTGCGCGTCAACCACGCCGGGCACGCCGGCCGCCTTGAGCTCGCGCAGCAAGAGGGCGCTTCTCAAATATTCGCGATAGCGGTGCGGCTCGTACGGCGGCTTGTTCGGTGGGACGCCCAGGATGATCGGGTCGTCGCGGTGATAGATGGCCTCGACCTCGAGGACCGGCTCGGCGCGCTCGCCTGAGGCGTAGTAGCCGGTCCATTCGCCGAACGGACCCTCCGGCGCCTTCTTGTCGTGATGGAGGAAGCCTGCGAGGACGATCTCGGCCGAGGCCGGCATCGGCAGGTGCGTGATCGGCTCGGTGATGACGTCGTACGGCTCGCCGCGGATGCCCCCGGCCCAGTCGTATTCGCTGACGCCCTGCGGGACCTCGAGCGTCGACGCGATGAACAGAAGCGGGTCGACTCCGCAGACCACGAGGATCGGACACGGCTCCTTGCGCTTGAAGTACGCATCTCGGAACTGGCGGCCATGCTTTCCCGGAGAGATGTAGACGCCCACGCGCTTGGCGTCGTGGACCATGACCCGGTACGTCCCGAGGTTCACCCAGTCGGAGTCGGGATCCTTGAGGACGTCGACGACCCCGGTGCCGAGATACCGGCCTCCGTCGAGCGGGTGCCACTGCGGCGATGGGAACTTGAGCACGTCGACGTCGTCGCCGCGCATCACGTTCTCCATCACCGGGCCGTCGTTCACGATGCGGGGCGGGAGAGCTCGGCCCTGCTCGGTCAGCTCGAGGAACCGGTCCATGAGCGGGCGTCGCTCGATGTCGACGTCCAGGCCGAGCGTGAGCGCGAGGCGCTTCCGCGTCGCGTTCGCATTCGCGAGGATGCGGAAGCCGGAGGGGTACCCAGGGATGTCATCGAAGAGGACCGCGGGCGAGTCATCGGTGTGGTGGAGCATCTCGGTGATGCGCCCGATGTCCTCTTCCCACGTGGCGGCGCGCACGTCGCGCAGCTCGCCGAGATCGCGCACGCGTTCGATCCACTCGCGCAGGTCGCGGTACTGCATGTGACCGGTCCTTACCGCGGCCTGCGGCCGCGTCTGCTCACGGCTGTCCAGCGTAGCGCGCGAATGGTCTAACCATTATATTCCTCGAACAGGCGCGATCCGGACCCATAGGAGGACTTCCATGGCCGTCGAGACGAAGCCCCCTCGCCCCAAGAATCGCATCTCGGCCGATATCTTGGGACCGCCCGCGGGCAAGAATGACATCCGCTCGCTCCCCGCGACCGTCGAGTGGCTCCGCCGCGAAGGTCTTCTCCTCGAGACCGACGTCGAGGTCGACGGTGATCTCGAGCTCACCGGTGTGCAGAAGCATTTCGACGGGAGCTACCCGGTCCTCTTCAACAATGTCAAGGGATATCCGCATGCGCGCGCGATCACCAACCTCTTCGCGAACATGGACATCGTCAACCGCTACTTCGGGTGGAAGGACGGCAAAGAGCGCACCAAGAAGCTCGCGCACGCGCTCACGCATCCGATCCCCGCCGAGATCGTGGCGCAGAACGAGGCGCCGGTGCAGGAAGAGGTGATCACCGACGACCTCGAGGTGAACAAGTGGCTCATGGCGATCCGCCACACCGTCCTCGAGTCGGAGATCACGATCGGATCGGGGAACAGCGTCGTCATCGGTGACTACTTCCACGGCGGAAGCCACATCGGCTACAACCGCATGAACTTTCGCTGGGGCAACATCGGGACATTCCAGCCGGCGCCGGGCGGCCACATGTGGCAGATCATGACCGAGCACTACAAGGATCCGAAGCCGGTGCCGTTCACGATGGCGTTCGGAGTGCCGGTCGCGGCGACGCTTCTCGCAGGCGGAGGCTTCGATTACGCGGTGCTCCCGCGCGGCGGCGACGAGATCGGTGCCGCCGGCGCGGTCCAGGGCTTCCCGATGCGGTACGTGAAGTGCCGGACCATCGACGCCTACACGCTCGCCGACGCCGAGTACGTGCTCGAAGGGGAGTTCTATCCGCAGGACAAGCGCTACGAGACCGCGGAGGCGGAGAAGGCCGACACGCAGGGCCGTTTCCACTTTCATCCGGAGTGGGCGGGATACATGGGCAAGGCCTACCGCGCGCCAACCTTCCACGTGAAGGCGATCACGATGCGCAAGCGCGCGTCAAAGCCGATCATCTTCCCGCTCGGCGTGCACATGCTCGACTGTCACAACATCGACACGACCGTCCGCGAGTCCGCGATCTACGAGCTCTGCGAACGGCTGCAGCCGGGCATCGTGCAAGACGTGAACATTCCATTCCCGATGACCGACTGGGGCGGCTGCATCATCCAGCTGAAGAAGCGCAACAAATGGGAGGACGGCTGGGCCCGCAACTTCCTCGTCGCGGCGATGTCCTGCAGCCAGGGCATGCGCCTGGCGATCGCCGTCGATAGCGATATCGACATCTACAACATGGACGAGATCATCTGGTGCCTCACAACCCGCGTGAATCCGCGCACCGACATCCTCAACCCCCTCTTCGGCGGAGTCGGCCAGACCTTCATCCCGGAGGAGCGTCTCACCGCCGGCGACAAGCAGTGGACCGGCATGAACACGCGCTTCGAGGGCGGCATGGCGATCGACGCGACCATGCCGTACGGGTACGAGAACGACTTCATGCGGCCGGTCTACCCGATCGATCGCGTGGACCCGAAGAAGTGGTTCGACGACTCCGAGATCAGAAGCGCGAAGGCGATCATGCACGGCTGGGTCGAGACACTCTCTCGGTACGGCCGCTAGGACCGACGCCACGCAGGACGACGCGTCGCTCCTCGGCGGCTGCCGGGTCCTGGATCTCGCGGACCAGAGTGGCGCCGTGTGCGGACGTATCCTCGCGGACCTCGGCGCCGACGTCGTAAAGGTCGAGCCGCCCGGCGGCGAAGCCGACCGGCTGCAGCCGCCCTTCGTCGGCGACATCGAAAACCGCGACCGGTCGATCCCGTGGCTCGCCGCGAACGTGAACAAGCGCGGCGTCACTTGCGATCTCGGGTCGGTCGACGGCCGCGCGCTCTTCGCACGGCTCGCCGCGAAGGCGCGCATCGTCGTCGAGTCATTCCCGCCGGGAAGGCTCGGCGAGCTCGGCCTCGACTCGGTTCTGCGCGACGCGATCGTCGTGTCCGTCACGCCGTACGGCCAGGACGGGCCGCTCGCCCGCGTGCCGGGGTCCGATCTCGAGGTGACCGCCGCGAGCGGAAGCCTCTGGCTCGCCGGCGAAGAAGGCCGGCCCCCGGTGCGCACCGCCCAGCCGCAGTCGCCCTACTGGAGCGGAATGTACGGTGCGCTCGGCGCGCTCGTCGCATTGCAGTCACCGGTCGCGCAGCGCGTCGACGTCTCCGCGCAGGCCGCGATGACGACGGTCCACCCGCCGGCGCCCGTCTGGTGGGACATCGCGCGCGAGGAGCACGCGCGCACCGGCCCGTTCCTGCTGGGGCGAAGCAACGTGGGATCGCGTTTCCGGAATCTCTGGGCGTGCGCCGACGGGTTCGTGAGCTTCGCGATCCAGGGCGGCCCCATCGGCCGCCACACCGGACGGATGCTCGCCGAGTGGATGGCCGAGCGCGGAACGGTCCCCGCGGCCATCGCCGCGATCGACTGGACCGTCTTCGACAACACGACGCTCTCGCAGCCCGAGGTGGATGAGCTCGAGGCAGCGATCGCGCCGTTCCTCCGTTCGCTGACCAAGGCTGAGTTCTTCGATGGCGTCGTGAAGCGCAAGATGCTGGGCTACCCGGTGGGCGACGCGTCGGATTCGCTCGCCGACCCGCAGCTGCGCGCCCGCGATTTCTGGCGCCACATCTCGCCGGCGCGAGGTTTGCCACCGCTCCCGTTTCCCGGCGGGTTCGCGCTGTTCGACGGAAAACGGCCGGAGGTGCGCCGCCCCGCGCCGCGCGTCGGCGAGCACAACGCGGAGATCTACGGCGAGGTGGGCGTCGGAGCGCGCGAGCTCGCGCGGCTCCGCGAGGCGGGTGTCATATGACCGAGATCGCGACCCGACCCGCCGCGCCGGCCCGTCGCGGAGCGCTCGGCGGTATCCGCGTCGTGGAGGTCGGCTTCGCGGCGGCGGGACCGCTCGTCGGAAAGTACCTCGCGAATTTCGGCGCCGAGGTCATCCGTCTCGAGAGCCGACTTGCCGCCGACGTGTTCCGCACGACGTACCCGCCATTTAAGGACGGCATCGTCGAGCCCGATCGCGCGGGCATGTTCGCCTTCTACAACGACGGGAAGCGAAGCGCGACGCTCAACCTGAAGCATTCCAAGGGTGTGGCTCTCGCGCGAGCGCTCATCCGCACGGCCGACGTGTTCGTCGAGAGCTTCACGCCCGGCACCGTTGCGCGCCTCGGCCTGGGAGCGGAGGAGCTGCGTGCGGATCACCCCGGGCTCGTCGTCCTGTCGAGCTGCAATCAGGGACAGACTGGACCGCACGCATTCCACCCCGGATACGGCAGCCAGCTGAGCGCCCTCGCGGGATTCGTTCAGCTGCTCGGCGAGCCCGACTCGACGCCCGTCCTTCTCTACGGGCCGTACATCGACTATGTCGCCGTCGGCTACGGAGCGATCGCCGTGCTCGCGGCGCTCGAGCGGCGCAAGCGCACCGGGGCCGGCTGCACCATCGATCTCTCGCAGTACGAGGCGGGGCTGCAGTTCCTCACGCCGACGATCCTCGAATTCGCGGCGAACGGACGAATACCTGCTCGACGCGGCAACGCCGATGCCGTCGCCGCGCCACACGGCGTGTACCGGTGCGCGGGTCGAGACCGGTGGGTGGCGCTCAGCGTGTGGAGCGACAAGGAATGGCGCGAGTTCCGTGACCTGACGGGCATCGACGGTCCGACAAGCGCGGCGGACCGCCGCCGAGCGCGTGCCGAGC
>VBDV01000054.1 GCA_005882765.1 Chloroflexota bacterium
GGAGTGCGTGACCGGCGCCGCCTCGGTGAGACCGTATCCCTCGAGGACCTTGCCGCCGGTCAGCTCTTCGAACCGACGCATGACCTCGACCGGAAGCGGCGCGGATCCTGAGAGGAACCATTCGATCGAGCGCAGGTCGTACTTCGCAAGATCGCGCGATTCGCTGAGCAGGATGTAGATCCGCGGCGCGCCAGGGAAGAAGCGCGGCCGGTGTTTCTGGATGGCCAGGAAGATGTGCCGGAGATCCGGGCGCGGGATGAGCACCATCGTCATCGAGTTGAGGACGGCGAGGTTCATCACGACGGTCAGGCCGTATACGTGGAAGAACGGCATGATCGCGAGGATCCGGTCTCCGGGGCGGACGGACGCGTGCCACGCCTTGCACTGCATGACGTTGGCGACGAGCGCCCCATGCGACAGCATCGCGCCCTTCGGGACACCCGTCGTGCCGCCCGTGTACTGCAGGAGCGCGAGATCCTCGGGTGCGACCTCGACCGGCACGCGCGAGGCCGCATCGATCAGCACGTCTTTGAGCCACACCGCACGCGGGTCGCCGGAGATATCGACGCGATGACCCTCCTTGCGCTCGCGCACCAGAGTGAAGAGTGCGCGAAGCGCGAGTGGAAAGTGCTCCTTCACGTTGGTGACCACGATCCGTTCGACCGACGTAGAGGTCGCCGCCTCCGCGACCTGCGGGTAGAGGCGTGACAGGACGACGACCACGCGCGCACCCGAATCGGCGAATTGGTTGTGGAGCTCGCGGACGGTGTAGAGCGGGTTCGTCGGCACGACGACCGCACCGGCTTTGAGGGCGCCGAAGAACGCGTAGACGAACTGCGGGCAGTTCGGAAGGACGAGCGCGACCCGGTCGCCCTTGCGCACGCCGAGCTCCTGGAGGCCGGCGGCGAACCGATCCGCGAGGTCGTCGATTTGCCGGTAAGTCATCGCCGCGTCGATGCAGCGGCCGCCGACAGCACCGCCAAAAACGGTTGCGGGGGTGTCTGGGTGCGCGCTGGCGGTCTGTTCGAGGAGCGTGTGAAGTGGCAACCTGGGATAGGTCAGGCGCCTGGGGACCCCACGGTCATATGCCGCTTCCCATTGGCCTGCCGACTGCATCATGCTCATAACGTCGAAACTCGCTTGATCGCTAGCCATGCAAGCGCAATGCCGCGTGTGTTGATACTCGGCGGCGCGCGGACTCCGTTTGTCAAAGCTGGGACCGAGTTCGCGGACCTCGACGTGCTCGACCTCGCCAAGGCGGCGACGTCGGAGGCGCTCGCGCGCACGGAGCTCGATCCGGGGCAGATCGACGAGGTGATCTTCGGCAATGTCGCGCGGCCCGTCGCTTATCACAACCTCGCACGCGAAGTGGTCCTGTCTCTCTCGATGCCGACCCGGATCCCCGCGTTCACGGTCGGACTCGCGTGCGCGTCGGCGTGCGTGGCCATCACCAGCGCGGCCGACCACATCGCCGGCGGAAACGCCGATGTGGTCGTCGCGGGCGGGAGCGAATCGCTCACGAATGTCCCCCTCACGCTCACGCCGCGTCTCGCGCGTGCGCTCATCGCCGCCTCGCAGGCCAAGAGCCTTCCGGCGAAGGCGCGAAGCCTTGCAGATGTCCGCGCCTCGGACATCGCACCGGTCGCGCCGGGGATCCGCGAGACCTCCACCGGACTGACCATGGGCGAATCGGCCGAACGCATGGCCGCGATGAACGCCGTCTCCCGGAAGAGCCAGGACGAGTGGGCCCTCCGCAGCCACCGGCTTGCCGCGGCGGGCTGGGACGACGGGCGCCTCGCGAAAGAGGTCGGGCCCGTGTTCCTCGACGGCCACGCGGTGACGGCTGACAACCACATTCGGCGCGACTCGACGCCGGAGAAGCTCGCGTCGCTCCGGCCGGTCTTCGATCGCGAGCATGGGACGATCACCGCGGGAAACGCGAGTCCGCTGACGGACGGAGCGGCAGCGGTCGTTCTGGCCAGCGAAGCGCGCGCGCGAGCGCTCGGGCTCACACCACTCGCGGCGGTGCGCAGCTACGCGTATGCCGCGGTCGACCCCGCTGACCAGCTGCTCATCGCCCCGGCGTACGCGATCCCGATCGCGCTCAGCCGCGCGGGGCTCACGCTCGATGACATCGACCTCTTCGAGATGCACGAGGCATTCGCGGCGCAAGTGCTCTCGACGCTCGCGGTTCTGGAGCAGAACGGCGTGGGCCGCGTCCCCGTTGAGAAGCTGAACGTCATGGGCGGCTCCATCGCGCTCGGCCATCCCTTCGGCGCCACAGGCGCGCGCATCGTGCTGACGCTCGCGAACGAGATGCTCCGGCGCGGCGCCCGGTACGGGCTCGCGACCGCGTGCGCGGCAGGCGGTAATGGCGCCGCGATCATCCTCGAGCGCGCCGCGTGATCGCCCCGTCCCCGACCTCCGAAAAAGCCATCGCCGTCACACCGAGCGCTCGCCCGTCCGTCACCTTCGTTCCCGCCGATCCGTCGGGCGTCGCGCGAATCGTCATCGATCGTCCGGACGACCCGGTGAACGCGATCGACGTGCGCCTCATGGAAGACTTCGCCGCGGCGATCGCCGCGGCGCGCGCGGCGGCCCCGCGGGGTCTCGTCATCGCGAGCGGCAAGAAGAATCAGTACGTCGCCGGCGCCGACCTGTCGCTCCTCCGAGGAGGCACACCGCAGAGCGACATCGAGAAGGCGAGCCGTTCGATGCAGCGCGTCCTCAACGACCTCGCCGCGCTCCCGTTCGTCACGGTCGCCGCGATAAACGGCCCGGCGCTCGGAGGCGGCCTCGAGATCGCGCTCGCGTGCGACACGCGGATCGCCGCGGATGCCCCCAACGTCCGCGTCGGCTTGACCGAGACGCGCCTCGGGCTCATCCCTGCCGCCGGCGGTACGCAGCGGCTGCCGCGCCTCATCGGCCTTCCGCGCGCGCTCGACATGATCCTCACGGCGCGGCAGCTCACGCCAAAACGCGCGCTCCGCGCGGGCGTGGTCGACGAGGTCGTCCATCCGGCAGTCCTCCTCCAGGCGGCGATCGATCACGCGGGTCGCGACAAAAAGCGCAAGCCGAGGGGCGGCGCGACCGCGGTCGAGCGGGTGGCCACATACTTCGCGCCGGCGCGAGCCTTCGCCCTGCGGCAGGCGCGCTCGCGGACGCTCGCCGAGACGAGGGACCGTTATCCCGCGCCGCTCGCGGCGATCGACGCGGTCGCGATCGGTCTCGCCAAAGGCATGGACGCGGGACTCGACGCCGAAGCACGGTCGTTTGGGGAGCTCGCTGTTGGCGAGACCGGTCGCAGCCTGACCGCGCTGGTCATGCTCACTCTGCGGCAGCGCAAGGCCGCGCTTGAAGGACTCGGGAAGCCGCGCTCGATCGCGAACGTCGGCATCGTCGGTCTCGGCTTCATGGGCTCCGGCATCGCCCAGGCGGCGGCGTCGTCCGGCCTTCGCGTGCGCGCGCGCGACCGCGACGCCGCGGCCGTCGCGAAGGGGCTCTCGACGATCCGCGAGCTCACGACCGACGCGGCGAAGAAGGGCGTCTTCGAGCGCCGCGAAGCGGCGCGCATCATCGGGCGCGTCACCGGGGGACCGGATCTGGCGGGGTTCCGCACCGCGGATCTCGTCATCGAGGCGGTGTTCGAAGACATCGCGACCAAGCGGCGTGTGATCGGCGAGCTCGAGCAGGTCCTCCGGCCCGAGGCGGTGATCGCGTCGAACACGTCCGCCCTGCCGATCGCGGAGATCGCGCGCGAGGCGCGTTCGCCGGAGCGGATCGTCGGCATGCACTTCTTCTCGCCCGTGCACAAGATGCCGCTCATCGAGGTCATCCGGCCGGCGGGCGCGGACGCCGATGCCGTGGCCACCGCAGTGGCTGCGGCCATCGCCATGGGCAAGACGGCGATCGTCGTGGGCGACGGTCCGGGCTTCTACACGACGCGCGTGCTCTCGACGATGATCGGCGAGGCGTTCACCATGCTCGCCGAGGGCGATTCCATCGAGGCGATCGACCGCGCCATGACCGAGTTCGGGTGGCCGGTCGGTCCACTGCAGCTCGTCGACGAAGTCGGCCTCGAAGTTGCCGGCCACGCCGGCGAGACCGTCGCGAAGGCGCGCGGCATCGCGGCACCGGCGATCGTGAGCGCGCTCGTGGCCGAAGGCTTCAAGGGCAAGCACAAGGGCGGCGGCTTCTACCGCTACGACGGCCGCCGACGCACGCCAAATCCGCGCGTGCGAGAGCTCCTCGGCGCGCCGACCCACCCTGGTGCCGGCGACATCGCGGAGCGGCTCACTTTCACGTTCGTGAACGAGGCCGTCCGCTGTCTCGACGAAGGGGTGCTGCGATCGCCGGGCGAAGGCGACCTCGGCGCGGTGCTCGGCCTCGGGTTCCCGCCGTTCCTCGGCGGACCGTTCCGGTACGCGGATGCGCAGCGGCAGCGGATCGTGACCGGTCTGGAGCGCCTCGCGGGGGCGCGGGGGGATCGGCTCGCGCCGACCGAATCGCTGCGGTCACGCCGGCCATTCTTCAGCCTGTGACCGCGACGAACTTCTTCAGCGGCAATCCCGACCTCGTCGAGGTCTTCGACAAGGTGATCCCGTGGCCTAGTGTCGTCGCGGTCGTGGAGGGCCCCGGCGCGGACGTGGCCGGGACCGTCTCGACGTGGCGCGAGGTTCTCGACCTCGCCGGCCGGTACACCGCGACGGAGATCGCGCCGCGCGCGGCCGAGGTCGACCAGATCGGGGTCATCCGAGAGAACGGCGTCGTCCGCATGAACGAGCCGATGACCGAGAACCTGCGAGGTCTCGCCGAGCTCGGGCTCGCGTCCCCTTCGGTGCCCGCCGAATTCGGCGGAGCGGGGCTGCCGTTCACCGTCACGATGATGATCGGCGAGATGCTCGCGCGGGCCGATCTCTCGACACAGGTGCAGCACGGCATCGGATGGAACTCGCCCGCGGCGCTCATCTACCGGTTCGGCACCGAGGAGCAGAAGGCACGCTATCTACCGCCACTCGCGAAGGGCGAGATCATGGGTGCGGTCGCGATGACCGAGCCGCAGGCCGGCTCCGATGTCGGCCGCCTCACGACGACGGCGACGCCGCGGCAGGACGGCTGCTGGATCCTGCAGGGCCGCAAGCAGTTCATCTCGGCGGGGCAGGGCGACCTGGTGATCGTGCTCGCGCGATCCACAGCCGGCTCGACTGGTCTCGATGGCCTGGGCATGTTCATCGCTGACCGCGAGGGCGACAACTACGTCGTCGAGCGCGCGGAGCACAAGTTCGTGATCCGCGGCTCGCCGACGTGCGCGCTTCTCTTCGAAGGAACGCGCGCGACGCCGCTTGGAAAACCCGGCGACGGGTGGAAGCAGATCCTCACATTCATGAACGAGTCGCGTCTGGGCGTCGGTATCCAGGGCATCGGCGTCGCGACAGCCGCGTTCGAGAAGGCCTCCGAGTACGCAGCGCAGCGGGTCCAGATGGGCAAGCCGATCCGCGAGCATCCGATGGTCGCCGAGATGCTGCTCGACATGGAGACGACCGTCACGGGTGCGCGAGCTCTCGCGTACACGGCGGCGGTGCTGCAGGACCTCGTGCTATTCGGCCACGACGAGCAGGCCGCCCGCGATCTGCGCGAGCTCACTCCGCTGGTGAAGTGGTACGGCACTGAAGGCGCGGTCCGCGTTTGCCGCCTCGCGCTGCAGATACACGGCGGCGTCGGCGTCGTCGACGAGTACGACGTCGGGCGCTACATGCGCGACAGCCTCATCACGCCGATATATGAAGGAACGTCGCAGATCCAGTCGCTCATGGCCGTTCGAGATCTCATGAAGTGGACGCTGAAGCATCCGCGGTCGCTCGTTCGCGGTGGGCCAAGCCGGTTGCTCGCGAACGCGTCGTTCGACGGCCGCGCTGGTTCGGATTTCGCCGCTGCCCGCGGCCATGTCGTCGGGGCGCTTCGCTCGCTCGTAACCCGCGTCGTTCGACGGAAGGGACCAGGTGTCTTGCGCGGAGCGCCGCTCGTCGACGAAGACCTCGGACCGATCCTGCTTCACGCCGAGCGGATCACCGAAGCGCTCGCGCATACACACGTCGCGCGGATCCTTGCTGAGCGCGCGGGCCGCATACCTGAACGTCGCCGGATCGCGGAGCGCGCCGCGCGCACCGCGCGGCTCGTCGCCGAACGCAACAGGCGCGCGATTGCGCTGGACGACGGCAGCGTGTTCGAGCGGATCGCCGCGTGGCGATCGGAGCGGCCCTAGACCTCTATCAGGCCGCTCGGAGCTCGGTGGTGGTGAGGCCCGCGACGAACTTAGCGATGTGATCGTTCGCCCACCCAGCGACCTCGAGCGGAAGCGAGTGACCGACGCCATGCGCGATCCGCACCTGCGCGAGCGGCAGCTCCTTGCAACGCCGCGCGTCGCTCGCGGAGATCACGCGATCCTCGTCGCCCCAGAGGACGAGCGTCGGGATCTCGCTCAGCTTCGTCAGTGGACCGTCGATCCGGATCCCAAGCTGCTCGCCGCCCGGCAGGAGTGCTCGCGCCTTGCGCCAGCGCCGCGGCTGATTGGCCCAGATGATCGCGCGCGCCGAGAGTGCGCGCGGACGCGCGCTCGCGCGATGACGCACGAGCCGTGCGATGAACCGCTCATCGTTCCGTCGACCGCTGCCGACGAGGAAGCGCCGGATCGACGACGCGCGCAGCACGCTCGGTCGCAGGAGAACGCGTCCGAGCAGGGGCACGCAGTAGAGCTTGTAGATCCAGTGCAACGACACGCCGAGGCCGACCGGCGCGATCAGGGCCAAGCCGCGGACGAGCTTCGGGTGACGCATGGCGAGGTGCATCGCGACGCCACCGCCGAGCGAGTGGCCCAGGAGGAGCGCGGGCGGGATCTTAAGATTCGTGACGACGCGCGCCACGTAATCGGCGAGCTGTACGACGTTCGCGTCCGATGCTTTGAGCGCCGGCGGCAGGGCGAATCCGGGGAGGTCGACGACGTGGACGGTCCAGCCCAACCCGCGGAGAGCTCGGATCTGTGGCGCGAGCCCGCGCCAGTCGGCGGAGATTCCCGGAAGAACCACGGCATGGGGAGCTGCGCCGCTGCCCCGGGGGGAGGGCCCCCCGATGGGGAAGGGTCCCCAGGTCGTCACGCGGAGGCGGTATCGCTCGCACGGGGCCACTTGCACCCGCATGCCTAAAGAATTGCAACTGTCGTGCCCCCGAACGCTCCCCCATTCGGGGGGACGAACACCGATTGAGACCCCGTAGAACACCCTAAGGATTGCGCAATAGGTCCCTTACGCCTCGTCATCGTTTAGGCACGCTGCGTGCGTGGATGACCGCCATGCGCGGGCCCGGTCGTTCAGTTTTGCCGGCCCGCCGCGATGCGGCGGTCCTCCTCCTCCATGGCCTCACCGGGACGCCCGTCGACATGCACTACATGAAGGACGCGCTTGTTGCTGAGGGATACACGGTGAGTTCCCCGTTACTCCCCGGCCGCGGCACGCGCCCCGAGGACATGTTCTCGCTGTGCTGGGAAGACTGGATGTCCGCAGCGCTCGACGCGTATGACGATCTGGCGCGAGATCATGAGGACGTTATCGTCGGTGGCCTCTCCGCCGGCGCGACGATGACGCTCGACGTCGCGCTCCGTCGCAAGCCGCGCGCGGTGCTTCTGTGCGCGACGGCACTCGGCATGGGGAACCCGATCGCGTACCTCGCGCCGTACGTCTGGCGTGTGATCAAGCAGGTGCCGTCGCCCGCGAGCGATCTCGTCGACCTGAACGCGGGCGCCAAGTGCTACGACCCCGCCCCCGTGCGCGCCGTCGCCGAGCTCATCCACGGGATCGGTCTTGTGCGCAAGCGTCTGGGCGAGATCCGCTGCCCGGCCCTTGTCGCGCACGCCGTTTCCGACCGGCTCGTCCCGATCCACTACGCACGAGACCTCGCGGCGCGTCTTGGCGGGCCGGTGACGACGCTTTACCTCGAGGGAACAGGCCACGCGATCACCGTCGACGCGCGACGCCGTGATCTCGCCGAGGCGAGCATCGCGTTCCTTCGCGAGGCGGTCGCCGTTCCCCAGCGCGCGGCCTGACTACACCGCCAGCCCGAGGTTCGTGTAGATCTCGCGCGTCGCCTTCGAGAAGTTCAGCGTGTAGAAATGCAACCCCGGCACACCTGCGTCGAGCAGATCCCGGCAGAGCTCGGTGGCGACGGCGATCCCACGCTTTCGGATCTCATCGCGATCTTCCCCGCCCGCCTCGACGCGCTTCACGATGTCGTCAGGCACCGCGTACCCGGATAGCTCGGCCATTCGCTGGACCGACGCGAGCGACGTGATCGGCATGATGCCGGCGATGATCGGCTTCGTGATCCCGAGCGCGGCCATTTCATCGCGCAGTCGCTTGTATTCCTCCACCTTGAAGAAGAACTGCGTGATCGCGAAGTCGGCCAGCCTCATTTTTACGGCGAGGTAGCGGCGGTCCGACACGAGATCCGGCGAGCGCGGATGCCCGGCCGGATGCGCCGCCACTCCGATCGACTCGAAGCCAAGCCGACGGCCCAGCTCGACGAGCTCCGACGCGTACGCGAGCTCCTTGTAGGACTCCTCCTCGGGGAGCGGATCGCCTCCGAGCGCGAGCAGGTTCTCGAGTCCGGCCGCGCGGAATCCGCCGATGATCTCACCGAGCTCGAACCGCGGATGGGCCACGCACGTCAGGTGCGGCATCGGCGTGAGATCGGTCGTTCGCAGGAGGTCGACGACGACACGGGTCGTTCGCTCGCGCGAGATGCGTCCGCCGCGATAGGTGACCGAGACGAATGACGGTCGGAGCGGCTGCAGATCGGCGATCGTCCGCGTGAGTAGGCGCTGCTCCTCGTTGTCCTTGGGTGGAAAGAATTCAAAGGAGACGGTGCGCCCGGCCGCAAGGAGGTCGGTGATTCGTGCCACTACGTCAGCGCTTCCGGGTCCTGCCTTTCGCGCGTGAGGTTATCTTTGTCTTGGCTTTGCCCTTTGGCTTCACGCGCTCGGGGAGCTTCTTGCGTCCTGTTTCGCGGTTCCACTCTTCGTAGGTCTCTTTCGAGATCTCGCCCTTGACGAGGAGCTCCGCGAACTTGCGCCGCTGCGCCTGGCTCTTGAACGGCATCGGCGGAGATTACATCCGTTCGAGCGCGCTCAGCACGTCGCGAAACACCGCGACCTGCGCGGCGCCGTCCAGCCCGTACCAGGGAACGGTCAACCCAATGACGTCCGCGTGCGCGCTCCAGAGGCGAACCCGTTCGGGGAGATCGTCGAGCACGGCAACGCCGAGCTGGTCGAGGCAGCGCTCTTCGATGATCCGTGCGGCCTCGTTCCGTCGGCGGTCCGCAATCGCCGCGAGGATGCCGTCCGCCTCATCGCGGAGGCCGGACTCGTCGAGCACCCGGCGATAGGCCGGCACGGTGTAGGTCGTCATCTGAAGAGCGAGCGAGGCGCGGTCGCGACCGACGACGAGCGGCATCAGCACCGGGGGAGCGGATCGGTTCGCCCGGGCTGCGCCGCGCGCTAGCGCCGGCCGAAGAATCCGGTCGAGATACGTCGGCGTGCAGAACATGTGCGCCGCGAAGCCATCCGCGACCTCGCCGGCCACGGCCGTCATCACCGGGTTCACGCCGGCGAGATAGAGCGGGATCGTCGGCCATGGATCATCGGAGCCTGGCGAGAAGACCGGCTGCCGGATCGCGTAGAACTCACCTTCGTACCGACCGCGGCCCTTCCCATAGGCCTCCCAGCATGCCCGCACCGCAAGCGCGTAATCGCGGAGGCGAGCTGCGGGACGGTTCGCCTCGACGCCAAAGCGCGAGAGCAGCGTCGGCCCAACCTGGCTTCCCAGTCCGAGGACAAACCGTCCGTTTCCGTATGCGGCGAGATCCCACGCGGCCTGCGCCGTCGCGGCGGGCGAGCGCGAAAACGCGACGGCGACATCAGTGCCGACCGTGACACGCGTCGTCGCGCGCAACGCCGCAGCCGAGGTGAGAAACGGCTCGCGCCGCACATCCGCGACCCAGACGCTCGAGGCGCCGGCGTTCTCGGCCTCGGCCGCGAGCCGTTCGGCCTCGCGCATCGTGACGGTCCCAGGCAGTCCAACCCCTGGTCTTTGGCTCATCGCTCCACGAGAAGACCCGCCGCGAGCCACGCGCCGAAGCCTCCGATCACATCCGTCGTCTCGGTGAAACCGAGCTCGTGCAGGCGGACCGCGGCGAGGCTCGACGAGTAGCCATCGCGACAGATGCGGATGAGCCGGTCTTCACGTCGCCAACGCGCGTGTCGACAACCGTCCAGCCCTCGGATACCGCCGCGAGCGCGTCGAACGGCGAGAGGCGCCGCAGCCGCGCCTGCGCTTCGGCGAGGACAACGTCGATGCTCCGGCGGGTCGTCTTATCCACAAGAATGTTCCGTGTGCATGATTTCACGCCCGCGGAGCTGCGTACGCTACGCGGGCGCAAGACACCCTACGGAGTCCAACAGCTCCTCGACGACATGCCGTACCACCTCGGCACGACCGCGTGGTCACCGCGACGCGTCCTGCACGAGCGGACGGCGCACTGTCTCGAGGCGGCGATCTTCGCCGCAGCAGGGCTCCGCGTGCTCGGGTTCCCCCCGCTCCTCCTCGACCTCGAGGCCGAACATGACACCGATCACGTTGTTGCTGTGTTCAAGCACCGCGGCCTGTGGGGCGCGGTCGCTAAGTCGAACTACAACGGCCTCGCGTACCGCGAGCCCATCCATCGCACGCTGCGCGAGCTGGTCATGAGCTACTTCTACTCGTACTTCAACCTCCGGCGTGAGCGAACGCTGCGGACGTTCTCGCGGCCGGTGAATCTCGCGCGATTCGACGATCTCGACTGGATGACCACTCCCAAAGAGGTGTGGTTCATCCCCGAGTACCTCCTCACGATCTCGCATACCCCACTGCTGCGGCCCGGTATGGCAAAGCGATTGACTCCACTGGACAAGCGATCGTTCGAGGCAGGGCTCGTCGGGCATCGCTGGAAGTAACCATCGGCAGACACCGCTCCGCAACTTTCACATATCGCTGACCGCGCCCACGCGTTAGACGTGTCGTGGGTAGGGTTCGCAGCCTTCTATTCGTCATTGCGCTTATCGCCGCGCTCATTCCGACGTACGCCTCGCGCGCTGCGACGTGCGCGAGCAGCGTGGGACCGGGCATCGCGCCGCCGGCTCGGGTGCCGAGCGGAGTGCCAGGCTTCCATGCGTCGTGGTACGGGCAAAGCGGGTACATGTCGCTCTGCATGGGAACGAAAGCGACCGCGACGGTCGCCTTCTACAACAGCGGATCGCGCGGCTGGGTCAGGGAGCGCATGAGCGAGGCCGCGTATCTCGGGACATGGATGCCCGAGCCCGGACAGGATGCGGCGAGCATCCTCGGCGGAGATGGAACGATGGGCTCACCGGCGACGGGATGGCCGCGCTACAACCGATTGGCGGCACAGCCGAGCGCGTACGTCGGGCCGAATCAGATCGCGTGGTTCCAGTTCCAGGTGGTAGCACCGCCGGTGCCCGGGACGTTTCGCGTCGCGCTTCGTCCGCTCATCGAGGGCGCGCAGTGGATGGAGGACTTCGGCGTGTTCTGGGTGGTGACCGTCCTCAACGCCGACGGCACGCCGCCGGCACCGCTTCCGCAGCCTTCACCGTTGGTGACGACCACCGTGCTCGCCTCGTACTACGGACCCGGGCTCTACGGGAACCGGACCGCGTGCGGCCTCACGCTCACGACCACGCTGCAAGGTGTGGCGCACCGCACGCTTCCCTGCGGCACCCTTGTGCATCTGAGGTACGGGGCGAACGAGGTGACCGTCCCGGTCGTCGACCGCGGCCCTACGATCCTGAGCCGCGAGTTCGATCTCACCTACGCCACAAAGATCACGCTCGGCTGCCCGGACATGTGCACGCTGACGTGGATCCACTGAGCCGCACGGCTCGCTAGAGTTCGCGCGTGCTCGACACGCGAGCAATCTGCGACACCTGCGGTCACACCCGCGATTGGCATGACCGGGACGCGGTCCGCGCCCGCCTTCGGTCCGATCCGCCGATCGAGCGGCCCTGCTATCGGGAAGTCGGTGGAGCTCCTTGCCGTTGTGGCGGATTCCGCGAGTCTGGCAATTTCGCGATACCGGCCGGCTCGCAGCCAACGCTTGGATCCGGCCCGCGATCTCGGGTGCTGCAAAACGGGATCCTGTCGCTACTGCTCGTGGTAATGGGACTGTTGTTGCTCTACGCCTACCGCTCGCAGGCGCCGGCGGTGCCGGAGGTCGACGTGACCAGGGCTCTCGCGGATATCAACTCCGGGCAGGTGCGAGCGGTGACGATCGCGGGATCAAAGGCAACGCTCGTCTTCAGGACGGGCGCCACGGAGCGGACCACGGTTCCGCAACCCGACACGATCGTCGGGCGCGCGGTTGCCGACTACAACGCCACGCATCCTTCGCAGCTGATAGACCTCACCTATGAGTCGGACACCCAGCCGGTGAGCGTCATCGGGTCGATCATCCTGAGCCTGTTGCCCGTGCTGCTCATCGGCGGGTTCTTCTATTACCTGATGATGCGAGCGCGGCGAGGGTCATAGCGGCACCGCTCGTGCTCGACTTCTGACGCGTGGCGCGCATTCGTTCCACGTCGCTCCCAGGCGGAGAGCCCGTGCCCGTCCTCGGGCAGGGCACCTGGCGCATGGGCGAGGCCCCGAGCAAACGCAAGAACGAGGTTGCCGCGTTGCGCAGCGGGATCGAGCTCGGCATGACGCTCATCGACACAGCCGAGATGTATGCGGACGGAGGCGCGGAGCGGCTCGTCGGCGAGGCGATCGCCGGCCGCCGCGATCAGGTGTTCGTCGTGACGAAGTTCTATCCACAGAACGCCACGCGTGACCGCATGGCCGCGGCCTGTGATCGGAGCCTCCGCCGGCTGAACGTTGAGCAGATCGACCTCTATCTGCTTCATTGGCGCGGCGACGTGCCCCTCAAGGAAACGCTGGCGGGATTCGACGATCTCCTCGAGGCGAAGAAGATCCGTCACGCGGGCGTGAGCAACTTCGACGTCGACGACATGGAGGAGCTCGCACAGATCAAGGGCGGCCTCGAGCGCATCGTGACGAACCAGGTCCTCTACAACCTCGAACGCCGCGGCATCGAGTGGGATCTCCTGCCCTGGATGCGCAGGCGGCATCGCCCGATCATGGCGTACTCGCCCGTCGAGGAGG
>VBDV01000055.1 GCA_005882765.1 Chloroflexota bacterium
TCGAGCGGCGGATTCCGGATCGAAGGGCCCTGCAGGCCGTCGCGAAGCGTCTCGTCATCGAGCTCGACCGCGCGGTAGTCGGCGCGCACGGCGCGCCCATCGCGATTCCAGTCGTAGATCAGCTTGTCGAGCTCGGTCTCCACGCGACGTATGGTGCCTCAGCCGCGCGGGCGATCGGACGCGGTCGGATCACGAGGACGCACCACGCGACCAGAAGGGCGACCAGCGCCGCGGTCTGCCCGAGCGCGACGAGCGCGACGATCATCTCGCTCCGCGCCAGGTCGGCGAAGGGCAGCCGGATCGAAGCGATCTGCGTTCCGAACCCACCGAGTCCACCCAAGCCGCCGCCGCCGCGAATGGCGCCCGGCCCGCCGCCTCGTCCGAGGCCAGCGACGCCGGCACCGACCGAAAGGGGCGCCCCGAGGATCGCGTGCAGGTTGACCGCGTTCAGCAGCCCGACGATCAGGTAGCCGGCCGACGCCGCGACGAACTCCGCAGCGAGAAGCGCGCCCGCGGTAAAGAACGGAAAGAGATAGCGCTCGTGCACCCGCGTCGGCACCGCGTAAAACGCAAAGGCGACGATCGCGAATCCAAGGAGAATCGGGACTCGGCCGTCTCGCACCAGAAGACCGCCCGCCACGACGAGCCCCACCGCGGCGAGCGCCGAGGCGCCAACGATGAACGCGGTGGTACCGCCGATGGCGAGCGAGTCCGCCGTCCACGAGCCGCCCGAGCCGCCGATGATCTGCGCGAGTGGCGTCCCGCCGACGAGGGCCCAGATGTTGAAGGCGTTCGCGGTAAGGACGCTGTAACGGTCCGCGTCGGTCTGGAACAGGCGCAGCAGACCGGCCACTCCGCCGATGTCGAACGGCACGAGCGGCAACACCAGCGCGGCGGCGCCCGCGAACGCGGACGTGACAAGGCGACGGCGCGATCCGCTTTCGATGAGATGTCGGCGGACGAGCACCGGGAGCACGACGACAAGGCCGATGGCCTCCTGCGGCTTGACGAGGATCGCGAGAACGGCGAGAGCGATTGCGGCCTCGCTCTTTCGCTCGATCAGCAAAACGAGCGAGGCAATAAGCAGCAAGGCCCCGACCGCGTCGACCTGCCCCCAGAGCGCGGAGTCGTACCAAGTCACCGGGATGAAGAGGTAGAGCGCCGCAGCGATGAGCCCCGCGCGCTGGCCGAGCCAGCGCCGCGCGGCCCAGTAGAGGACGGCGGCGATGCCGAGGTCGGCGAGGATCGCTGGCATCTTCAACAGGAGCGGGAGCGCCGCGGCCGGGGCACTGCCGAGGAGCCACAGGATGTACATGTACCCGGGCGGGTAGTCGGCGCCGGTCGCCGTCGCGTAGAACGCGCCCGGGCCGACCCGCGCGAGCGTCGTCGCCCAGCCGGCGAAGAGCTGCATGTCGCTGGAAAAGCCCTGCTTCGGGTAGAGAACGAAGGCGAGCAGAACGCGAAGAAGCAGGCCAGCCGAAAGGATCGCGATGAATCGCGAGTGCTTCGCGAGCGCGGTCACTTCGCCGCGGCGAGGTCGTACAGCGTGCCAAAGCCGCCAGCGATATTGACGGCTGTTCCGTTCGCAGCGACCCAGCTCGCGATGCTCGACGACCCGCCTCCGCCGAAGCCGCCGCCGGGCCCGCCGCCACCACCGATGAGGATGTAGCGGAGCTGACCGGTGCGCACGTACTCCTGGAGCTGCGCGAGCGTCGGTGCGGGGTCGGATCCGGAGAAGCCGCCCATCGCCATGACCGCGTCGCCGGACGCGAGCTCGATCGAGCCAGCTTCCTGCGAGCCGCTGACGGCGACGATCCATGTGGCGGAGCCCTTGTTCGCGACGAGGTAATCGACCAGCGAGGTCGATGTCACCGACGCTTGGCCAGGGCCGCCGCCGCGAACGACGGCGCCGTCGCCACTGCGGCCGAAGCCGTCAGCTCCACCGAACGTGCCGGCAACTGCGGGCCCCGCGCTCGGGATGGCGCCGTTGTTGACGGACGCGACCGTGTCGAGCGAATACGCCACCGGACCGGCGAGGATCGCTGCGAGGGCGATGACCGCCGCGGCGAGCGGCGCGCGGCCGAGACCGATGCGGGCCGGGACGAGCAGGATCGCGGCGGCGACGAACGCGGCGAAGAGTGCGACCGTGCCGAGCCCGGCCGCGAACGTCGGAGTCGTCGCGAGCAGGCGCGCTCCCCAGAAGGTGGTGACGAGCACGGCGACAGCGAGGCCGATGCCGCCGAAGATGGAGCGCGATCGAAGTCGCCAGAGATCCACCGTCCCCGCGCCGACGAGCGCGGCGATCGCGGGCGCGAGAGCCACGGTGTAGTACGGGTGGATGATCCCGGACATGTAGCTGAAGACGCCTGCCGTCACGAGGAGCCAGCCGCCCCAGAGCAGATAACCGGCGCGCGCGCGGTCGGTGCGTGACGCGCGCATGTGAATGATGAGTCCGGCGAGGAGCGCGACGACGGCGAACGGGATCAGCCAGCTGATCTGACCGACGAACTCGCTGTTGAAGAGCCGGAAGAGGCCGGGCGTGCCGCCGAATCCGGCGCCGCCACCGCCGTCGACGCCACCGCCGCCGCCGCCGTCGATGCCGAAGCGGCCGCTGAGGAATCCGAAGATGCGCGAAAGCCCGTCGTATCCGAGAAGGAGATCGAGCGCGGAGTTGTTCGTGCTCCCGCCGATGTACGGACGGAGCGCGGCGGGGATCGAATCCACGATGACCACCCACCAGCCGCTCGCAATGAGCGTGGTCATGCCCGCGATCGCAAGGCCGGCGATGCGGCGGCGCAGCGATCCGTGCGCGGCGACCAGCCAGACCAGAGCGAATGCAGGCAGGACGAGATAGGCCTGCAGGTATTTGGTGAGGAACGCGAGACCGACGAGGGCGCTCGCGAGGATCGCCCAGCGGAAGCGCCCATCCTCGAGACCGCGGACCACTGCCCACGCGGCGAATACGAGAAGGAAGGTCAGGAGCGCGTCGGGGTTGTTGAACCGGAACATGAGCACGGCAACGGGCGTGAGCGCCATCACCACAGCCGCGATCAGTCCCGCGACCGGTCCGAACGACCGGCGTACCGCCTGGAAGAGCACGATCACCGTCGCGACGCCGGCGAGTGCCTGCGGCGCGAGGATGCTGAGCGAGCTGAGGCCGAACAGCCGGACCGAGAGGCCCATGAGCATCGTCGAGAGCGGCGGCTTATCGACGGTGATGAAGCTGCCGGCGTCGAACGATCCGAAGAACCACGCCTTCCAGCTCTCGGATGCCGCGAGGGCCGCCGCCGAGTAATAGGTGTTCGCGTAGCCGTTGATCGAGAGGTGCCAGAAGTACAGGAACGCCGCGAGCACGGTGACCGCGATGAGGGCGGGCCGTACCCAGGCATCGGAGCGTGCGTCGGCGAAGCGTTCGCGCGCGGCAGGAAACAGGCGCGCCGGTGAGAGCGAGAGGGTACTCACTTGCCTGCGGTCTTCCCGGAGACGGTCAGGCGCGCGCGGCGCTCGAACCACACGCGCAGGAGATAGAAGCGCGTGATGGTCGCGGCCGCATTCGCACCGGTGAGCAGTGCGATCTCGGCGAGGACGCTTGCGTGCGGGGCGGTCACGTGGAGGAGCGCGATTGCGGCCGAGGTCATGGCGATCGCGACGCCGAGCGCACCCATGCCCGCGAGCTGGTCCTGCCAGAAGCCGGTCGGCGCGCGCACGCCAAAGGTGAGCCGGCGGTTCGCGGCGGTGTTGGCGACCGAGGTCGCGATGAGCGCAAGCACGTTAGAGATGACAGGCGAAGCAAAGACGCGAAGGAGCGCGTAGACGATCGCATAGGCAATGGTGCTCGCGATGCCGATGCTCCCGAACGTGAGTACCTGCCGCGAGAGCGCCAGGGCGACGCCGCCGAAGCGCATCCGAAGGATTCCGCGGAGATCGTCCATCGCGGTCTGCGCGAGATCGACCCGCGAATCCGGATCGTCGGTCCAATCGACGGGGACTTCGCTGATGCGCATCCCCGCGCGCTCCGCGAGGACGAGGAGCTCCGTGTCGAAGAACCAGGCCTGGTCCTCCACGGCTGGGACGAGCCGGCGCGCGGCGACCGCCGTGATCGCCTTGAATCCGCACTGTGCGTCGCTGAACTTCGTGCCGAGCCCGAGATGGAGGATGAAGTTGTACGCGCGCGAGATCAGCTCGCGCTTCGCGCCCCGGCGCACGCGCGCGCCTCGCGCGAGGCGACTTCCGATCGCGACCTCGCTGTGGCCGGACACGAGCGGCGCCACAAGCGGAAGGAGCGCATCGAGGTCCGTCGACAGGTCGACGTCCATGTACGCGACGATTGACGCGTCGCTCGAGAGCCACGCGGTTCGGAGCGCGCGACCGCGGCCCTTGGCGCCGAGGTGGATCGCGCGGACGTTCGGCAGCTCGGACGCGAGGTACTCGGCGATCGGCCAGGTCGCGTCGGTCGAGGCGTTGTCGACAATCGTGATCGTTGCCGGGAATGGGAAGCGAGCCTCGAGGTAGGCGTGCAGCCGCCGAACGCTCGGCACGAGATCCCGCTCCTCGTTGTAGACCGGGATGACGATGTCGATCGCCTTCGTTTCCATGCTGTCGAGCCTGCCTCTCATGGTCCTGGCGGTCATGAGATGGCCATGAGAAATCCCCTAGAAGTGGCTAAGTCCGGCTATCGGAGCGCTGGCGGCACCCTCGGGGCAACGTAGCGCAGCAGCGCAAGATCGCTCGTGTCGAATCCAGCGTGCTGCGATGGGCTGAACGCGTACGTGGTCGCGACGCCCACGAATGTCCCCGACTGCAACCGGTCGCGCACAGCGTCGGGAGCGGTGCCGCTGTCCGCGGCGCTCGCGAGAAGCCCGAGGGCGTCGTACGCCGATGCAGCCACGCTCGTCGGCGGGCCGGTGCGATCCGTGTAGGCCTGAACGAAGGCGGCGCGCGCGGCGCCGCCGGACGTCGATGCCGCGATCCCGCGCGAACCAGGCCACACCGCGAGCGGCGCAGCCTCGCGAAGATCGGCGATGTCAGTGAACTCGCAGAGATATGACAGATAGAGGCTCGTTCCCAGCGTCACAGTCCGGGCGGCGTCGATGTAGCTGCGCGGGGTTCCGGCGAGCAACACGACCGGCGTCGTCACGAGGAGCGGCCGGAGCTTTGCTGTGGCGTCCCCCGGGGTGACCGTCACCACATTCGCCGTTACGCGACGCCGAGACAGCTCAGTCGTCAGAGCGATCCGTTCGACGATCGCTGTCGTCGATTCGTCGCTGACGACGAGATCAGCACTGAGCACCGATCGCAGCGCAGCATCGTCCAAGACGAACCGCGCGAGCTGCGCCGGCGTGGGCGCGAGCGCGAAAGCCCAGCTCCCGCCGCGCGTTGCCGGCTCAGGGATCGGTAGGGTGAACAGGACCGGGACCTGCGCGAGCTGCACCGCGGCCGCGAACGCGTCGTCGTAATCGACCGAGACGCCGACGACGATCGCGTCGGCCCGGTCCTCGACGGCCGCGCGGCGAAGCTCGAGAACCGTCTTCGATGGACTGCTCGCGACGTCGACGATCTTCAGCTTCACGCGCGGTGTCGCTGAGGAGTGCTGGTCGGCCCAGAGCTGCAGCGCATCTCGTTGCGGCCCACCGTTCGGCGCGCGCGATCCGGACAGATCAAGGAGTGCGGTGACGTTGAGGGCATTCGGATCCCGGGTCGGTACCGGAGCGGGAGTCACGGACGGATTCGGGGTCGTACACGCGCTCAGAAGAAGGACGAGCGCGACGAGCGCCCCCGTGCTAGGCGCGCGTCCCATCCGGAAGC
Organism: Chloroflexota bacterium; assembly: GCA_005882765.1. Classification (GTDB taxonomy): domain Bacteria; phylum Chloroflexota; class Limnocylindria; order P2-11E; family P2-11E; genus 3-1-20CM-2-70-9. The sequence continues at coordinate 5,806 of VBDV01000055.1, forward strand.
GGGTTGTCGGCCGCATAGACGTGTGTCGGCGTGTCCTCAGGACGCGGATCGGGCTCGCTTTCAGCCTGGGTGATGGCCTTCTCGATCTCGTCGGCCAGTGACACCCGCGTGGCTTCGAGCTCCTGCTCGGTCACGCCCGCCGAGAGGAGGTAGGCAAAGGCGCGCTTCAACGGGTCCTTCGCGCGCCATTCGTCGACTTCTTTCTTCGTGCGGTAGCGGCTGTCGTCGTCGTCACTCGTGTGCGGCTGATAGCGATAGCACTTGAGCTCGACAAGGCTCGGCCCGCCGCCGGCTCGCGCACGGTCGGCGGCGGTCTTCGTCTTCTCGTAGCTGTCGAGCATGTCCATTCCGTCGGCCACGTGGCCAGGCATCGCGTACGCCGCGGCCTTCTCGGCGATGTTCTTCACGGCGGTTTGCAACTCGAAGCGCGTCGAGATCGCGAGCAAGTTGTTCTCGATGACGAACACGACGGGGAGCTTGTGGACCGATGCGAAATTCATGGCCTCGTGGAAGTCCCCGGTGCTCGTCGACCCGTCCCCCCCAAACGCGAACACGATGTACGGCTCCTTTCGGAGCTTCAGCGCGAGTGCGAGGCCTACGGCGTGGGGAAACTCCGTCCCGACGCACACCGAGCGAGAGACGATGCGGTCCGTGGGCGAGCTGAACATGTTGAGCACCGCTCGGCCGGCCGAATTCGGGTCTGTTGCCTTCGCGAACACGCTGCGGAATTCGTCGAGCGCGCTGAACCCGAGCACGAACGCGACGCCCATGTCGCGGTAGTACGGAACGGTCCAGTCCTTGCCGCGCTGGATGCACCACGCGGCTCCGACCTGCGCGCCCTCGTGACCGTCCGTCCCGGCGCCGAAGGGCGTCCGCCCCATGCGGTTCAGCTGCAGGATCCGTTCGCTCACCATCCGAGTCATGAGGACGTAGCGGTACATGCCTTTCACGTCGTCGAGTGAAAGGCCAAGCGCCTCGTGACGGGTCGCGCTCCCCTTGCGCGTGGTGACCGCCATCAGAGGGTCATGCTAGCGGGCGTCCCGCCACAGGAGACCCGCAAGCACGATGAGCCACGCACCCAGGAGCATGCGAAGCGGGAGGTCCGGAGGCGACATCGGAAGTCCGGTGACCGCATACACCGCGACGAGCGCGAAGCACGCGACCGCGAGCATCGCGGTGACCCATCCAAATGCGCGGGGCAGCACCCCGGTCTCGGCCCACGTCTTCCCGATCGTCCACCACCACACGCCTCGGACGAAGAGCGCGGCCGGGATGAGATCGGTGTTCGCTGCGGCACCGAGGCCGAGCGTGACGACGCTCGCGCCCGCGATGGTCCCGAGCACGGCACCTGACCGTCGCAGCGGCTCGTGGCGGACGTGGAGCGAAGCGATCACCGGAAGGAGGAGCCCGTAGCCGACCGCGCCGAGCGCGAAATACCACGACGGATAGAACCCAGGCGCGAACTCGGGTGCGATGAGATGGCAGAGGCCGGCGACGAGCGCCCACACCGCGGCTTTTCTGACCGCGATCTGCTCCTGTCCGTTTACGACTTGCGCTTCCCCTGCTCGTCGTACTCATAGAACCCTTTGCCGGTCTTCGTCCCGAGCCGGCCCGCGAGGAACATCCGGCGCAGCAGCGGAGGCGGAGCCATGTACGCCTCCTTGAACTCGTCGAAGAACACGCCCGCGACGTGGTAGTTGATGTCCACGCCGGTGTAATCGATGAGCTCGAACGGTCCCATCGGGTAACCGAGACCGAGCTTCACGGCGTTGTCGATGTCCTCTTTCGTCGCCACGCCGAGCTCAAGCATGCGAATCGCTCCGAGGAGGTAGGGGACCATCAGGCGATTCACGATGAAGCCGGTCGTGTCCTTGCAGACGACCCCGGTCTTGCCGATCTTGCCGACGAATTCCCTGAGCGTGGCGATCGTCTCGTCGCTTGTCGTGATCGCTTTCACGATCTCGACGAGCTTCATGATCACCGGCGGATTGAAGAAGTGCATTCCGGCGAACCGATCGGGTCGTCGCGTCGCCGCCGCCATCTCGACGATCGTCAGGCTCGATGTATTTGAGCAGAAGATCGTCGCGGGCGGGCAGACCGTATCGAGCTCGGCGAAGAGCTTTTTCTTCGGCCCGATCTCCTCGACGATCGCCTCGATCACGAGGTCGCGGTCCTTGAACTCGGCGAGCGACGTCGTGCCTCGAAGACGGCTGCGCGCTGCTTTCGCATCCTCTTCGGTCACGCGGGCACTCTTCACGAGCCTGGCGAGCGATCCGTCGACACGCTGGAAGCCCTTATCCACGAGCGATTGGTCGACCTCTCGCACGAGCGTGTCGAAGCCTGCCTGAGCGCAGACCTGCGCGATGCCCGAACCCATTTGACCGAAGCCGACGACGCCCACGCGCTGAATGGCCATCTCGCTGCGACCTCCTGTGAGAGCGCGGTCAGCATACGGCGCGCTAGCGGCCTAACATTTCGGCGTGGCTCCCCTCACTTCAGCAGGCCGTGTCGTGCTGCGCGGTCCCGGCGAAGCGGACATCGCCTTCACCGTCAACGGAGCGCCGGCGAAGGTCCGAGCAGCGCCTCGGCGGACACTCCTCGACACGCTGCGCGAAACTCTCGCGCTTACGGGAACAAAGAAGGTCTGTGACGAGGGAACGTGTGGCGCCTGCACGGTCCTCGTCGACGGCCGCCCCGTCTATTCGTGTATGACGCTCGCCATCACGTGCGAGGGAAAGTCCATCGAGACGATCGAGGGGATCTCGAAGGACGGCGAGCTCCACCCGGTCCAGCGCGCCTTCATCGACGCGGACGCATTCCAGTGCGGCTTCTGCACCCCGGGGCAGATCATGTCGATCGTCGCTCTTCTCCGCGAGAATTCCGCGCCGACTGAGGACGACGTGCGCCGCGCTGTCGCGGGGAACCTCTGCCGCTGCGGCGCGTACCCGAACATCGTGAAGGCCGGTGTCTCGGCCGGGAAAAGGAAATCCTGATGCCGCGCGTCGTCAAAAGCCGCGAGGAGTTTGAGGGCGAGATCTTCGAGTCGCTCGTCCTCGTCGAAGGCAAGGATCTTCCGGTCGCGCCGGCAGGCACCGAGTTCAGCGAGATCGCGAAGTCGCGCCGCCGCGTCGACGGCCAGCAGCGCGTCACCGGCCGCGCTCGCTACACGCAGGACGTCTACCTCCCGGGCATGCTCCACGTTCGCGTGCTTCGGAGCCCCTATCCCAGGGCGCGCGTGCGCCGGATCGATACGAAGAAGGCCGAAGCGCTCCCCGGAGTGCGCGGCGTGCTCCATCGCTTCAACGCGCCGAAGGCCGCGTTCCGGGGCGAGGAGACGATCTTCCGCGAAGAGGTCCGCTTCGTCGGCGACGAGGTGGCGGCCATCGCGGCGGACGACGAGCAAACCGCGGTGGAGGCCCTGCGCCTGATCGAAGTCGACTACGAGCTCCTGCCGCACGTCGTCGATCTGGAGGAGGCGATCGGCGACATGGCGCCGCGTCTCGACACGGATGGGAACGTCGCGGAAGCGGCGACCCACAAGCGCGGCGACGCCAAGCGCGGGCTCAAGGAGGCCGACTTCGTCGTCGACGCGACGTATCGCACCTCGACCCAGCTGCACAACTCGCTCGAGACCCACGGCGCTGTCGCGACCTGGGACGGCGAACAGCTCACCGTCTACGAGTCCACTCAGCACGTCTTCGGCGTGCGGCAGGGGCTTCGCGCGGCGCTGAAGCTTCCGTTCTCCAAGATCCGCGTGCTGTGCGATTACATGGGTGGCGGCTTCGGCTCCAAAGGCGGCGTGGGTAAGTACTCGATCATCGCGTCGCTCTTCACGATGCAGCTCGGTCGTCCGGCCCGGTGCATCCTGACTCGGGAAGAGGAGAACATCGCCGCGGGTAATCGCTCGGCCACGCTGCAGCAGATGCGCATCGGCGGCAAGGGTGGTCGCATCACCGCGCTCGAGCACATCTCGTGGGCCAACGTCGGCCAGGGCAAGTGGGTCGCGAATCCCACCGGTCCGACGAACACGCTCTACGACATCGCGAACCTGTCCTCGAAGTCGTACAAGGTCGTCACGAATGCGGGCTCGCTCTCGGCCTTCCGCGCGCCGGGGTACGTCGAGGGCACGTTCGCGCTCGAGTCGGCCATCGATGAGCTCGCCGAAAAGATGGGCGTCGATCCGCTCACGCTTCGTCGCAAGCACGCCGCGTCACCGAAGGACCCGATGGTGGGAAAGCGCTACTCCGACAAGCACCTCATCGAGTGCTACCGCATCGGCGCCGCGGAGATCGGTTGGCAGCGGCGCCGCGCGGGCGGGGTCCGAGGCTCTGCGCCGCACCGCCGCCGCGGGATCGGCATGGCCACGCAGATCTGGGGTGGTGGGGGCGGCCCGCCCGCGTACGCGACCGTGCACGTGAACTCTGACGGGACCGTCGTGCTCACATGCGGCAGCCAGGACATTGGCACCGGGACGCGCACCGTCCTCGCGCAGATCTGCGCGGACGAGCTGGGCGTCGAGCTCGAGGACGTGCATGTCCGGCTGGGCGACACGGACAACCCCTACGGCCCGATATCGGCGGGATCGCTGACGACCGCCTCGGTCGGGCCCGCGGTGCGTCTCGCGGCCCGCGACGCGCGCGAGCAGCTCCTCGGAGCCGCGGCGGGCGTTCTCGAAACCCCCGTGGCCGAGCTGCGCCTCGAATCCGGCGTCGTCGTCACCAAGGGCGCGCGCACTCCGCTCGCGGAGATCCTGGGGAAGGTCGATAACAACACCGTGATCGGGAAAGGCGGCCGCCATCCGAATGACCCCGAGCTGTCCCTGCGGACTTTCGGGGCCCACTTCGCGGACGTCGAGGTCGACGTGCAGACCGGCGAAATCACGGTCGAGCACATCGTCGCCGTGCACGACATCGGGCGTGTCATCAATCCCACGACCGCGCGGTCGCAGGTCGAGGGCGGCGTGCTGCAGGCGCTCGGCTTCGCACTGTCGGAAGAGCGCTTCGTCGACCGAGCGACCGGACGCGTGATGAACGCGAACCTCGAGAATTACAAGGTGCCGACGGTGAAGGACGTCCCCGCGAAGATCACGGTCAAGTTCGTGGACCGTCCGGATCGCAAGGCGAACAACCTCGGCGTCAAGGGCCTCGGCGAGCCGCCGATCATTCCGACGGCCGCGGCCATCGCGAACGCCGTCGCGAATGCGACCGGCGCTCGCGTGCGACACGCGCCACTCACACGCGCGCGAGTGCTCGAGGCGCTGGCGATCGCCGGAGCTCGCTCATGAACGCGTTCTCCTACGCCCGGCCGCGCGCGCTCGCGGAGGCGCTCCGCATGCTGCGCAACGGCGCGATGGCGCTCGCCGGCGGAACCGATCTTCTCGGCCTCATGAAGGACGGGCTCGCGCGGCCCGACTCGCTCGTCGACCTCACCGGCATCGAAGGTCTGCGCGGCTGGTCTCATCCGAAGGGCCGCGGTCTTCGGATCGGCGCGCTCACCTCTCTGGTCGAGCTCGAGACAAGCGATGCGCTCGCCAAGACGATGCCGATCCTCCGCGAGTCGCTGCAGGATGCGGCGACGGTTCAGCTACGCACGATGGGCACCGTCGGCGGGAATCTCCTGCAGCGGAACCGGTGCTGGTATTTCCGCGACGAAGGCACGGTTTGCTGGCTCAAGGGCGGCAACCGCTGTTTCGCGATCGACGGCGAGAATCGCTATCACGCGATCATCGGTGCGCAGGACTGCGTCATCGTGTCGCCGTCCGATCTCGTCCCGGCGCTTCTCGCGTACGACGCCGAGATCGCGCTCACGAGCTCGCGCGGCACGAGGCAGATGAAGCTCGGCGACCTCTTCGTCACCCCTCGTGGACGCGACCGGCGCGAGCACGCGCTGCGCTCGGGCGAGCTCATTACAGAGGTGCGTGTCCCGGAGGCCGCCCTCGCCCGGCGCGGGACATATCTCAAGGCGATGGACCGAAAAGCCTGGAGCTTCGCTCTCGTTTCCGTTGCGGCCGCGGCGAAGTTCGAACGCGGCCTGGCGCGCGACGTCCGCCTGATCCTGGGAGGCGTCGCTCCCGTTCCCTGGAGGGTGATCGCCGCGGAGAAGGGCCTCGAGGGAAGCGCGCTCGATGACGCGGCCTGCGCCGACGCGGCCGATCGGCTGCTTGCCGGCGCCACGCCGCTTCGCGACAACGGCTACAAGGTGACTCTCGCGCGCGAGCTCGTGCGACGGGCACTACGCTCGCTCGTGGCGTGAACGCCACCGTCGTCGAGCGCGACCTCGTCGAAGCGATCGAGTCGACGCTCTTCATCTATCCCTCGGTGCCCGGCCTCCTGCAGGACCTCGGGATCCCGGGACTGCGTGGCCGGATCACGAAGCTCTCGCATCCGCTGGCGAACCTCTGCGGCGACGCACGATTCTCCCAACGCGAAGCCAACTCCATGATCGAAAAGGTCCGCAACCGCTACGGCGACCTCGCCTTCGGGTGGCTGACCGGACCCTCAACGCGGCCCGTCGATCTTCCTGCGCGTCTCGAAGCGGCAGGTCTGCAGCACGCCGACAGCATCGCCGGGATGGCGCTCACGGATCTCGCCCAGCCGATCGACGTGAACCCGAAAGCGCGGGTGCGCGAGGTCACCTGGCAGGACGCGATCGCGAACAGCGACGTGATGGCGCGCGCGTACGGCCTGCCGACGGACGTGATGCGCCTGTTCAACGAGATCGTGGCGATGTCGGCCGATCGCGTCAAAGCGCGCGCGTACGTCACCTCGCTCGATGACGACACGATCGTCGCGTGGGCCTGGCTGATCTATCTCCCCGACTCGCCCACAGTCTTGCTGGGCGGTGCCGCGACGCTCGAGGAGTACCGCGGTCATGGCCTCTACACCGCGCTCGTCGCACGGCGTCTCGCCGATGCGCGTGCCGACGGCCGTACCGCTGCGATCATCCAGGGCGACCGCCGTACATCCGCGCCCATCTGCGTCAAGCTCGGCTTCCGTGAGATCTGCGGATTGGAGATCTTCGCCTCGGCGCACGAGTGATGCCCGCCGTCCGCATGAGTCCGTCGCTCCGACTCTTCTGGCGAATACACCGCGCGTTCATGCGACTCACGGCCGGACGCTTCGGAAAGGTCGGGCCGCTCAACGCGCTGCTTGTTACGACGAAGGGACGGAAGAGCGGGGAGCCGCGGGACGTCGCGCTCAACTACGTGCCCGATGGCGACTCCTATGTCGTGGTCGCGTCGTATGTGGGCGCGGATCGCGACCCGTCGTGGTGGCAGAACCTCAAGTCGAACCCGGATGCCGAGGTGCTCGTCGACGGAAAGCACGTCCACGTGCGTGCTCGCGAAACGGATGGAGCCGAGCGCGATCGGCTCTGGACACGCTTCGTCGCGATGGATCCCGCGTATGCCGAGTACCAGCGGCGCACCAAGCGGCGGCTTCCCGTAGTCGTACTGGAGGCGGTGCCCTAGACCGGCGAAAGCGAGCGCTGGAATCGCGCGAGCTCGTATTCGCCGGCCGCGAGTGCTCCGTCGAAGTCATCCGGGAATGGCGACCCGTCGATGAGCGGTGCGAAGTGCGCCGCGATCAAGGGCGGGAGCTCCGAGGTGTCGCGAAAGTTCGTCGGGATGTCAGCAAAAAACTCGACGACGTTCGCGTGGTCGCCTTGGCGTAGGAACGAGGCAGTCACCCAGCCGCGATAGCGCGGATAGTTCTTCACCACCGGGGCACTCTCGGCAACGACCTTGCGCAGCCGCGCGAAGCCGCGGTCTTCATCGGCGCGATACCGCGGGTGATTCCAGCAGATGAAGTGGAAGAGCTCGTGGCACGCGGACAGGCGGACCTGTCGAAGGCCCTCGTATGTCTCGACGCCTGCTGCGAGCCAGATCTCGTTGCGGTCGGGCCAGTACCCGCCCCCGCCGCGCGCGTCGTAGCGAAAGAACGGACAGCGCGCGCCCAGCGCCCGGACCTCCGCGGGAAACCCCTCGAGGGCGCGATCGATGAGCAGCGGTCCAGGCGTGACGTATAGATAGGTCTGTGTGCGCCAAAGCTGCTCGCGCAGTCCTCCCAGCTCCCCCGGCCGAAGGGTGCGCTCGGCGAACGCGAGCACGACATGACCCATGGCGTTCGGGACTGCGGCGCGCTTCAGCTCGCGATGTGGCGCGGCCATCGCGCCCGAGTATCAGCCGAGCCGGCCCTTGAGGAGCGCGCGTTCCGCAGGGTTCTCCGTGAGCTCGAGGGCCCGCTCGTCCGCCGCGCGCGCGTCCTCGGTGCGGCCGAGCGCGCGGAGGAGCTCGCCGCGTGTCGCGTGATAGAGGTGGTACCGGTCGAGGTCTTCAGCCAGCGGAAAG
>VBDV01000001.1 GCA_005882765.1 Chloroflexota bacterium
CTTCGGGGCCGGCCACACCAATGGCGACGCGTTCGTGGTCTTTCCAGTCCCTCGCGCGATGGCCGCCGGAGACATGTTCGCGTGGAAGATGGCGCCGCTCATCGATCCCATGGCGGGCGGCAGCGTGTTGGCGCTGCCCGACTCGCTCGAGAAGGCCTTGAACGGAATCCCGAACGTCGACACCGTGATCGAAGGCCACGGCGACGTCAACACCTGGGAGGGATTCCGCGACTACGTGCAGTTCAATCGGGCGCTCGTCGACGCCGCGAAAGCCGGTATGGGAAAGAAGACCGCGGAGGAGATCGCGGCCGGACTGAAGCCGAAATTCCCCGTCTTCACGAAGGAGGAACTGCTGACGGACATGGAATACGGCGGCACGCCGTTGTCGCGCGCGGTGATCAACGTGAACGTCGCGTTCCAGGAATTGGGGAAGCGGTGAGGGCCTTCTCGTCTTCTACCGCTTCCTGAACTCCAGCGGTATGCCGCCCTGGATGCTGCTCGTCACACCGGTGATGGTAGTGGCGTCGGCGGAGAGCTCCCCTGCAAAGTTCCACGACTGCGTGTTGGGGAATTCCCAGTTCATCCGACGGTCTTTGATCGTGAAGCGTCTGAGCGGCTTGTCGATCTTCACTTCCTTCGGAAGCGTCGTGCCGATCAGCTTGCCGACGAGAGCGCCATCCGCGGTTCTCGTGAACTCCAGTTCGATGTCGTAGTCGATCGTGGCGATGCGCGGCCGCCCGACCCAGCGTCCGGCCAGCGCGTTAGCAATGTCCGCCTCCACCTGTATCGGCGTCGCCGATTCCGCCTGCGTGTTCGCACGCTCGAAGCGCGAGGTCGTGACGTAGTTCGGCACGATCTCGTTCCCCTCATGGCAGGCGTACTCCCACCACTCGTACTTCGGATCGTGGCGCATCGGATAGCGGACGGTGAACGGACGCGTGAGGATGACCGGATCCTCGGTCTTGATCTCGTAGAGCCACATCTCGTCGTTCAGCCGCGTGATCCGCTCCGTCGTCTTCATCTGGTCGCTTTGCGGGAAGCGGTTGCCGGCCGGCGACCCGACGACGGCAAGATTGATCATCGCCGCGAGTCCGCCCTTGTAGTTGGTCGTCTCGACGACGAGGGTGTTGCCCTCCCAATGGCCGCGCGAATCGCCCATGTAGTGCTTGTGCGCCGACGGCAGCGGCGGCCGGCCGTCGGTGAAGATGACGCGCGTGTCGTGGATCATCTCGAGGTCGAACACGACGACGCCCGGCGCCTGCCAGATCCTGAACCCGCCGTTGTAGCGATACGGCATCATCGACGAGGGCATGCCGCGCGTGATGCAGCGGTCCCAGCTGTCGAAGTCCGTGGGCGAGTCGTACGCCGGCGACTCGCCGGGCAGCGACCAGCCGCTGCGCATCTCGAGCGCGCGGCGCTTTCCTTCCGGGGTCAGAGCCGGCAGCAAGCCGTTCGGTGGATCGACGATGAGCGTGGTCTGCCGCTGCGGCGTGCTCGGGTCGGTCACACCCGAGAGGAGCGCCCGGCCGTACTCACCCTTCTCGATCAGCTGGCGGCCGAGATCCCCGCGGCCGGAGGCGGCGGCGATGCGCTGCTTGTGCTCCTCTTCCGTCCACCACGCCTTGTTCATGTCGCAGGGCGGGCCGCCGAAGCGCGTGGCGTTGGCACACCGTTCCAGCGGGATGCCGGCGGCCTGCATCATGTTCAAGTTGGCCTGGATGTCGGGTTCACCCCACCGCGTCTTCGGATGGACCCAGCCTTTCGGGGTTCCGATGAAGTGGTTGGCCTCGCTTGGCGGTCCGAGAATCGACTGGCCATGCGCGGTCACGACGAGAATCGCACCCGCCGCGGCACGGAGCAGTGCAATGCGCATCGTCTGCATGATTCGCATAGTCTACGTCACACGGTCCTCGGAGTAAGATGCGCATCTTCATGCGCAGATTAGGGCGGTTCGTCGTGCTGACGGCGGGTCTGTTCGCCGCCGCGACCGCCATGGGGGGCCAAGCGCGACCCAGGCTCTACACGACGTGGATGTCCTACGGCGGCGGCGCCCATCCATCGCAGTACTCGGCGCTCGACCAGATCCGCAAGTCAAACGTGTCCCAGCTCGAGGTGGTCTGGACGTTCCCCGTCACCGGCACGGTCATCTTCAACCCGCTCGTCGTCGGACGCGTGATGTATCTGCAGGCGTCGGGCAGCACGCTGGTGGCTGTGGACATGAACTATTGGGAGAGTCCCGATCGCTCGGATCGCCGGCTGCTGTTCATTGCAGGCGGTTACCTCACGGCCATCAACGCGCAGACCGGCGATGCGATTGCTGGCTTCGGCGACAACGGCCGCGTGGATCTCCGGATCGCGCTCCATCGGCAGGCGGCGCAGCCGCTGCAGACTGGCAATCCGGGCCGCATCTTCGAGAACACGATGATCGTGTCGTTGCCTGCGCAGGGCGTGAGTTACGACGCCACGCCCGCCGACGTGCAGGCGTACGACGTGCGCACCGGCAGGATTCAATGGGTCTTCCACAGCATCCCGCATCCCGGCGAGTTCGGGTACGACACGTGGCCGCCTGAGGCCTACAAAAAGTCCGGCGGCGTCCACAACTGGAGCGAGTCCACCGTCGACGAGCAGCGTGGCATCGCGTTCATCAACTTCGGCAGCCCGCGCTTCGATTTCTATGGCGGCGATCGTCCGGGCACAAATTTGTTCGGCGACTCGCTCGTGGCGCTCGACGCGCGCACCGGCAAACGCATCTGGCATTACCAGCTCGTACATCACGATCTGTGGGACTACGACCTGCCCCAGGCGCCGAAGCTGCTGACTATCCGCCAGAACGGCCGCACGATCGACGTCGTCGCGCAGGCGACGAAGCACGGCTTCCTGTTCGTCTTCGAGCGCGAGACCGGACGTCCGATCTGGCCGATCGAGGAACGGCCGGTGCCGCAGTCCGACGTGCCGGGAGAGCATGCGTCCCCGACGCAGCCCTTCCCGACGAGGCCGGCGCCGTTCGCGCGCCAGGCGTTCGCCGAGAAAGACCTCAACCCGTATCTGCCGGCGGCTGAGCGAGAGGCGCTCGTGCAGCGCGTCAAGTCTCTTCGCAACGACGGTCTGTTCACGCCGCCAAGCTTCGAGGGCAGCATCTCGATGCCGGGACACAACGGCGGCGCGAACTTCGCGACCTCCGCCGTCGATCCCACTCGCGGTGAGATGTACGTAGTCGCCAAGGCGCTGCCAACGGTCGATCGACTGACGCTGCCAGGTGAGGGCGGACGTGGCGGGGTCCCCAACGCGGCAGCCGCGTTGGGGGCCCCGCGCGGTGGAAGAGCGGGCCCCATCGTCACGCCGGAGCAGAAGGCACAGCTGACGGCGCAGGCCAAGGAGCTGCTCGCGACCGGCGAACAACTGCGACTCGAGTCCCCGTACGAGTTCATGAATCAGAACAGCCGAAGCATGAGCGCCATCGGGCCGCCCTGGTCGGAGATGACCGCGTACGACCTGAACACGGGAGAGATCAGATGGCGGATTCCGACGGGCACGGTGCTCGCCCCGCCGGAGCTGGGGATTCCACCGAACAGCGGGTCTCACTTTCCGCGCAGTGGTCCGCTCGTGACGGCCGGCGGCCTCGTCTTCTTCGCCACAGGGTCAGACCGCCAGTTGCGCGCCTACGATCGCGACAACGGTCACGAAGTGTGGTCGATGGAACTTTCAGCTGCGTCGGAGGGAATGCCTGCGACCTATGAGATCCTCGGCCGGCAGTTCATTGTCGTTCCTGCCGCCGCCGGCACCGGAATGTTCGCCGCGCGCTTTGGCGGGCCGGGCCCCGCCGGTCGCGGAGCCGGTGGACCTCCGGGGCAGTACATCGTGCTGGCGTTGAGATGAGACAGTAGCGGAGACGAACATGCGTAACCGGTTTACGTACGCATTCATCGCGATCATGCTGGGAACTGCCGCGACGCTGACCGGCACTGCGCAACAGCCCGCTCGTCAAGGCGGCGCGGCAGCGCCGGGCCGCGGTCGCGGAGCGTCGCGAGCCGCGCGACCGGATCGAATCGCCGGCCATCCAAACCTGAATGGCATCTGGCAGGCCATCAACAGCGCCAACTGGAACCTCGAGGATCACGCCGCCTCGGCGACCGCGTTCTGGCAGCTCGGCGCGATGTTCGCGATTTCGCCGGGACAGAGCGTGATCGTCGACAACAACGGCACGATCCCGTACACATCGGAAGGCTTGAAGAAGCGGCAGGAGAACCGGGCCGGATGGCCCAAGTCGGATCCGGAAGCCAAGTGCTACATGCCGGGGCTCCCGAGGGCGACCTACATGCCGTACCCGTTCCAGATCGTTCAGGGCGAGAACGACATCCTCTTCATGTACGAGTACGCCGGCGCCAATCGCACCGTCCACATGACCAGTCACACCGAGTCGCCGGTGGACAGCTGGATGGGGTGGTCGAACGGCAAATGGGATGGCGACGCGCTGGTCATCGACGTAAGGAGCTTCAACGATCTGTCCTGGTTCGACCGAGCCGGCAATCACCACAGCGATGCGCTCACGGTCACCGAGCGCTACGCGCTGGCGCCCGGCGGGACGCACCTCAACTACGAGGCGCGGATCGAGGACCCGAAGACGTTTATCCGGCCATGGACGATCCGCATGCCGCTCTATCGTCGGCTGGAGCCGAGGGTCCAGCTTCTCGAGTACAAGTGCCTCGAATTCTCGGAGGAGCTACTTTACGGCGACCTGAAAAAGAAGCAGTCTGAGTAGGCGTCAGGAGTGGCTATACTGTCCCGCGGATAGCGTCATGCGACGGTTCCGGACGGCAGTCCTTACACCGTCTACGCAGGAGAGAGATTCGGTGCGTACGAAACTGTTCCGCATTATCGCCGGTGCCGCGCTGCTCGTTGCGACTGCCGCCCCGCTCATTGCGCACCACTCGTTCGCGGCCGAGTTCGACGTGAACAAGCCCGTCAAGATAAAGGGCACGGTCGTCAAGATGGAGTGGATCAACCCCCACACCTGGATCTACATCGATGCCACCGATCCGGGCGGGAACGTGGAGCATTGGAAGGTGGAAGGTGGAGCGCCGAACGCGCTGATCCGCCGCGGCTGGACGAAGAACTCGCTGCCCGCCGGCTTCGAGATCATCGTCGAAGGCTTCCAGGCGAAGGACGGTTCGAACCGCGCGAACGGCCGTGACATCACCTTCCCGGACGGGAAGAAGTTGTTTGTCGGCTCGACGGGCACCGGCGCGCCGGACGAAAAAAAGGAACGCCGGTAGATTTGAGCCCTCAACCCTTTCGATAGACCGAGCGCCACAACCAACCAACGTCGTCGGCGATTCCAACCACAGCTTTCCCGTCAATTCGGCAGTGAACGGCTTCCTGCGCCACGATAGGGATCCGGCGCGTGATCTTATCTCCGACCAAATCGGATCGAGTAGGTTTACCATCTCGCACGGGATAACGAGT
>VBDV01000056.1 GCA_005882765.1 Chloroflexota bacterium
CGCGAGGGTCGACTTCCCGCTTCCGTTGGGCCCGGTGATCGCGAGGGCGCTGCCGCGCCGAACGGCTGCCGACACCCCGTCGAGCGCCGGTCCCTCGCCGCGTGGATATAGATAGGAGAGATCCCGGGCGACGATCGCCTCGCCGTCGGCTGCCGCTCGGCGAGGCGGCGCGGCCGGAGCGGCGCCAGGCACCCAGACGCCGAGTCGCTTCAGGCGCTCGCCTTCGCGTGCGAAAACGGCGTGAGCGGGTCCATCGGCGACGACACCGCCGCCCGCCTCGATCGCGATCACCCGGTCGACGAGCGGCAGCACGTCGGCGACGCGGTGCTCGACGATGACCATCGTTACATCGCCGCGCTCCGCAACGCGAGCGATCACTTCGCGAACCGCACGCGCCCCGTCGGGGTCGAGGTTCGCGGTGGGCTCGTCGAGGAGGAGGACGCGCGGGCGTAGCGCGAGGATCCCAGCGATCGCGAGGCGTTGCTTCTCGCCGCCCGAAAGCGCGGCGGTCGCGCGGTCCTCGCTGTACGCGAAGCCGACGTCGGCGAGCGCGCGGTGGACGCGCGGCCAGATCTCGGCGGTGGGGACGCACCGGTTCTCGAGACCGAAGGCGACGTCGTCGCCGGAGCGCGCCATGACGAGCTGCGTGTCCGGGTCCTGGAGCACGAGAGCGGCATCGCCACGGACGCGGAGCTCGCCCTCCTCGTCCGCCGCGCCGGTCCGGTCGAGCAAGCCGGCGAGAGCCTGGAGGAGCGTGCTCTTCCCGGCGCCCGAGGCTCCCACCAATAAGACACGCTCGCCTTCCGCGATACGCAGGTCGAGTCCCCGCAGCGCCCAGGCCGTGCGGCCGGGGTGGCGCCAACCCCAGCCGCGCGCCTGGATGGCCGGTTCGCTCAGATGCGTTGCTGCGCGCGCCCGGATGCGAACTGCGCGAGGACTCCGGTCTGAATCAGCGACCGCATGAGGAACCACGAGCCGATGCCCGCGATGATCACCGCGCTCAGCAGCATGAACACGCCGATCACCAATTGCTCGCCGAGCGTCAATGTCGCGTAATAGACGGGCATGTCGTGCAGCCACTCGCCGACCGCGGCCGCCGCTGCCGCGGCGATCGCGACCGAGATCGACCAGCGGCTGTAGAGCGTGGCCCCGAACACGAACTCGGCGGCCGCGCCCTGGATCGCGCCCGAGAGCAGCGTGTCGAGTCCCCATTGCGAGCCAAGGATCGCGGAGACCGTGGCCGCGACGAGCTCGGTGAAGAGCGATGCGCCAGGCTTCCGAATGATGAGTCCGCCGAGCACCGCGGGGATGAGCCAGACGCCGGAGATGATGTACTGCGCCGGGGTCACCGCCACGAAGAGCGGCTTCGTCGCCTCCCAGACGGAGTTCCACGCCCAGAAGACCACCCCGAACGCGACGGCCAGCGCGGCCGCGACAACGATGTCGACGGTCCGCCACGTTAGATCGCGAGACATCTCACGTACCTCCCTGTGCTGTTTCGAAAACGAGCAACGTTCCTTTGTCGACCGAGACCTTCGCGGGGAGCGATGCGACCTCGTTGCTGAGACCGCGTGCGCGGCCGAAGCGGAGCGTCTCGCCGCGCAGTGGGTAGCGCAGCCCTTCCGTGGTGACGCCGTCGGCGTCGCCGTTTACCGGAAGGAGCGTCACGAGAGCGCCAACCGGCGCGGTGAGGGCGAGCGAAGCCTTTCCTCGGACCGCGCGGATACGGAGGGCACCGCGGCGTGCTTCGATGCGAACGCCGTCGTAGCCCGGATCCGCGAGGAGCAGAAGGTTCGCCGCCTCGTGATCGAGCCGGTCGCCACCGAGTGCGCCGAGGACGACGACCTCGGTCGCGCCCGCCGCGATCGCCTGCGCGACCGCGAGCTCGAGGTCGGACTCGTCCTTCGCCGCGGGGAACTTGGCGACGGGTACGCCCTGCCGAGCGAATCGCTCCACACCGGCGTCGCCGAGCGAGTCCATGTCGCCGACCACGAGATGGGGAAGGAGCTTCCAGCGCTCGAGCGCGAACGCGCCGCCATCGGCCGCGACGACGTAGTCATTCGCACCGATCAGGGCACGATCGGACGGGAGCACGTCCCCGTGCCCCACTACTACCGCGCGCATCCGGCAGACAGCGCAGCGGCGCGATGGGTGGCACGGGGGAGCGGGTTGCGCGCGAAGGCCGCGGGTTCCCCGGGGACCCGCGCCGCCCGAACGCCGCGACGCCGAGCAGAAGCGGGCGGCTGCGGGGAGGGTGCGGCCTGAGCGCGCGACCCAAGGGGCAGGGGCCCCTGGGGGCGAAGCCAACCCGGGACAGGCCCTGTCGCGCCGCTCCGTTCGTGCCGGATAACGAAGAGCGGCGCCTGAGCGCCGCTCGTAAGGGATTCCATGCGTCTCGACTCCCTACGCTGACATTACTCAGATCAGGTTCTGGGGTCTGCGGCTATCCGCACTCTCAGCGCCCCTTTCGTCGGGCGCTCCCCCGTCGTATTCAATTGTGTGCTCTTAATTCTACGCCGAGAAAGCAGACACGAAGAGGACCAAGCCCGTCAGCGGGCCTGGTCCTCGATCGACCTTTGGGCGGGGTGGCTACGCCGCCTTGCGGTCCTCCGCGTGGCTCACGACCGCGACGTTGCCGCGCGATGGCGCGACGAGCCATGCGACCACCAAGACCGCGAAGGACACGAATGCGAGGATCTCCATCTCCGCCTCCTTAAATCTGGTACGCGGCTTCGCGGTGCTGCGAGGCGTCGAGGCCGAGGACTTCCTCGTTCTCGGGGACGCGCAGTCCGACGAAGACATCGATGAGCTTCAAGATCACGAACGTCATGACCGCCGAGTAGATGATCGACGCGGCAACCGCGATCGCCTGGATGCCGAGCTGTCCGGGGTTTCCGTAGACGAGCCCGTCCTTCGCGCCGCTGTTGATCGCGACGGTCGCGAAGATGCCGGTCGCGAGCGCGCCCCATGCGCCGCCGATGCCGTGGACACCGAAGACGTCGAGGGCGTCGTCAACCTTGAGCCGCTTGGTGAGCTGGATCGCGGTGTAGCAGAAGACGCCGGCCCCGAGACCGATAAGGATCGACGCCGAGACGTCGACGTAGCCGGACGCGGGCGTGATCGCGACGAGACCGGCCACCGCTCCGGCCGCGGCTCCGAGCACGCTCGGCGCGCCCTTGTGCAGCCACGAGACGGTCATCCACGTGAGCGCCGCCATCGCGGCCGCCGTGTTCGTGACGACGAACGCGTTCGCCGCGAGACCGCCGGCGGTGATCGCGCTTCCGGCGTTGAAGCCAAACCAGCCGAACCAGAGAAGGGATGCGCCGAGGACGGTCATCGTCGCGTCGTGCGGCTCGAGCGCGTCGCGACCGTATCCGACGCGGCGTCCGAGAACGAGTGCCGCGACGAGTGCCGAGACGCCACTCGTGATGTGCACGACCGTGCCGCCGGCGAAGTCGAGCGCGCCGAGCTGTCCGAGCCAGCCGCCGCCCCACACCCAGTGCGCGACCGGGTCGTAAACGAACGTGGCCCACAGAAGTGTGAAGACGACGAATGCTTTGAAGCGCTTGCGCTCGGCGAACGCGCCGGTGATGAGCGCCGGCGTGATCACCGCGAACATCATCTGGAAGACCATGTACGCCTCGTGCGGAACCGTGGGCGCGTACGGTCCGGGATCCTGACCGACGCCGCGGAGCGCGAGCCAGTCGAGGCCACCGATGATCCCGCCGTGGTCGGGGCCGAACGCGAGCGTGTAGCCCCAGAGGACCCACTGCACGCTGATGAGGCAGAGGATGAAGAAGCTGTGCATGATCGTCGCGAGAACGTTCTTCCGCCGGACCAGACCGCCGTAGAAGAACCCGAGCGCGGGAGTCATGAGCATCACGAGGGCCGCGGATGCGAGGAGCCATGCGGTGTCGCCGGCGGAAATGTTGTTGGGCATTCGTACCTCCCGCCAGAAGCGTGAGCGACCGCCATGCCCCGGTCAGCGACGAGAGGGCGTTACGAGGGTTGCGGTTAGGTCGTGGTCAGGGTCGCGTTGCGAATCCGATCACTCCGCTTCGCGCGGCGGCCGTCCCTCGGCAACATCGGTCAGGCGCGGCATGAAGTAGTCCCAGCCCTCGGTGTGGCTCGCGATCGCAGCCTGCGGCAACCCACGGTGGACGAGACGAAGACGAGTCCCGGATCCCATCGGCTGAAGGTCGATCTCGACCGTGCTCGATCCGGGCGGGACCATTTCGTTGCCTTCCCAGCCCCACGTGAACACCACGCGGCGTCCGGGGACGACTTCGACGTACTTGCCGGCGGCGATGTCCTTCGTGCTCGGGAACTCGACGCGGAACCTGCCGCCCGCCCGAGGCTCGAGCTCCGCGAGCTTTCCCTTCCAGCGAACGTACTGGACCGGATCGGTCAGGAGCCGGAAGACCGTCTCCGGCGATGCGTCGATCGTGATCACCCGCTCAATGACTTTCGTGTCGACGGCCATGCTTGCTCCTCCTCTGCTGTTCTTCGCGTTCAGCTGCGGCTTTCAGCGTGCGCAGGCTCTCTGACCAGTACACCTCGAGCGAAGCCCAGAGCTGGGCGATCGTCTCGGGCCGCGAGCGGTACAGCCGCTTGGTTCCGTCCCGCCGCTCGGTCACTAAACCGGCCTCTTTCAGGACGCGGAGGTGCTGGGAGATCGCCGGCCGGGTGACGTCGAAGCGGCGCGCGATCTCGCCGACGGAGAGCTCTCTGCTCGAGACGAGCCTCAAGATCTCGCGCCGGCGCGGCTCGCCGAGCGCCGCAAACGCGTCCATTTCTCTAGCGTAAGCGTGAACTTACGCACCTGCAAGCGGCCTCGCTACCGATTCACGACTCAATCACGACCGTACCGGCCGTTCACCTCGCACACCGCTCGCGAGAGCCTTACCGCGAAGACTACCTGTGGGGAGTTGGAGATGACGCTCACGATCGAGCGACCCGCGACCGCGGCCCCGCCGACACCGAAAGTCTCGCCGAGAGACGTTCTCAAGCTCGCGAAGGATCAGGGCGTCAAGATCGTCGACCTGCGGTTCGTCGACCTGCCTGGCACGTGGCAGCATTTTTCCATTCCGGTCGAAGAGCTCTCGGAGGGCCTCTTCGCCGATGGCATCGGCTTCGATGGCTCGTCGATCCGCGGGTTCCAGCACATCCACGAGAGCGACATGCTCCTCATGCCGGACCCAACGAGCGTGTTCATCGACCCAGTTCTCGAGGTGAAGACGCTCGACCTGGTCTGCGACGTCATCGACCCGCTGACCCGCAAGCCGTACAGCCGCGATCCCCGTTACGTGGCGAAAAAGGCGGAGGAGTTCCTCCCTTCGACTGGGATCGCCGACACCTCCTTCTGGGGCCCGGAGATCGAGTTCTACATCTTCAACTCGCTCCGGTTCGATCAGGCACAGAACTTCGGCTACTACTACATCGACTCCGAGGAAGGGATCTGGAACTCGGGCCAGAACGGGACGCCCAACCTCGCCCACCGCCCCCGGTACAAGGAGGGTTACTTCCCGGTCCCGCCGGCCGACAAGCTCCAGGACATCCGCTCGCTGATGGTCCGTGCGCTCATCGACTCGGGCATCGCCGTCGAAGTCCACCACCACGAGGTCGGCACGGCCGGGCAGACCGAGATCGACATGCGCTTCTCGACCCTCGTCGAGATGGCCGACCGGGTGCTCAAGTACAAGTACGTCACCAAGAACGTCGCGGCCAAGAACGGCTACGTCGTCACGTTCATGCCGAAACCGCTTTTCGGCGACAACGGCTCGGGCATGCACACGCACCAGAGCCTCTGGAAGAACGGGTCGAACCTCTTCTACGACCGCGATGGCTACGCGCTGCTTTCGACGATGGCCCGGCACTACATCGGCGGCCTTCTCAAGCACGCCCCGGCGATCCTCGCCTTCGCGGCGCCGACGACGAACAGCTACCGCCGCCTCGTCCCCGGCTACGAGGCGCCGATCAACCTCGTCTACTCGATGCGCAACCGCTCGGCATGTGTCCGTATCCCGACCTACTTCGACAAGCCCGAGGCCCGGCGCCTCGAGTTCCGCGCGCCCGACCCGAGCTGCAACCCGTACCTCTCGTTCTCGGCGTGCCTCATGGCCGGCCTCGACGGCGTGATCAACCAGATCGAGCCGCCGACGCCGATGGACGTGGACCTCTACGAGCTCGAAGGCGAGGCCAAGAAGCGCATCAAGCAGACGCCGGGCTCCCTTGAGGAGGTGCTCGACGCTCTCGACGCCGACAGGGATTTCCTCATGCGCGGCGACGTTTTCACGGAGGACCTCATCGATTCCTGGCTCACACTCAAGCGGCAGAGCGCGAAGGAAGTCGCGCTACGACCACACCCGTACGAGTTCTATCTCTACTCAGACGTGTAGCGGGAGGTAACGGAGATGGCCGCGACCGCACAGGATCTCGCGCGTACGCCGGCGAGGCACTGGGCGGCGCGGCCGCTCCCCGAGCCGCCGCGCTCGCACCGGCTCTCGAAGAGCGCTCCGGTGCCGCTCGATCGTCTCGGGAAGCTTCTCGAAGACTGGATGCGCGAACTGACGGTGGGAAACACGCTCGACGGCGAATAAACGACCTCGACGCGCTCGTTCGCCGGCTGGCACTCGGCGTCCCCTGAGCCGCGCAGACTTAGAGTCCGCGCGTGTACGCGCTCTACGCCGAGTCCGGGCCGCAGCGCAAGAAGACTCTCGTCCATGTCCTCGACCTGCTCGGCTGCGTCGTGCAGGCGAACAGCACCGACGAGGCGCTCGCCGCCGCGCCCGATACGATCCGTTCGTATCTGCGCTATCTCCACCGCCACGGTGAGGCAGTCGATCCGAACGAGAAGATCGAGACGCGTCTCGCGGAGCACAACACCGAAGGCCTGTTCTCGGGTCAGGCCTTGTGGCCGCAGGATCTCAAGCCACTATCACCGGCCGCGCTCGCGCGGTATGTGAAATGGCTCGGCTGGTCGCGCGCAGACCTGCTCGCCTTGGTGAAAGGGGTCGACGAAAAGCGGCTGCGCGCGAAGCCGGCGGCGGGCCGGTCCCTGCGGGACATTCTTCTGCACGTCCTCGGGGCGGATAAGAGCTACGTCTACGGGCTCGTCGGCCCGTTGAAGGCGATGGGGGAGCCAACGAACGCCGCTGAACGCGGCGACCTCGATCTGCGCGTCGCGCTGGAGGAGGCGCGGGCCGCCGCCATCGATCGCCTCAAGGCACTCACACCGGCCGAGCGACGGAATGTCCGGAAGGGCGGCCAGTCGTTGTACTCCGCGCATCGGGTGATCCGCCGGATGCTCGAACACGAGTGGGAGCACCGCCGCGAGATAGCAGACCGCCTCGAACGCGACGCCTAGGCCCGGACCGGCACTCTCCCGATCGCGTTCGCGAGGAGATCCGCGAGCGGCACGGCGAGCGAACCGCCGCGGTCCGCGCGCGCGTCATATCCGCAGACCGAGATGCCGCGCACGTCCGCGACTGTGAATACCTGGCGTAGGACGTCCGCGACCGCTTTCATCGAGGGACCGTCGACGGCCGCAAACGCGACCGCGGGGAATTCGCTCGGGTCGACGATGTCGATGTCTACGTGGACCCAGACCGACCGCCGTCGCGACCACGCGATGAGACCCAGCGCCTCAGGATGCTGCCGGTCGAGGGCGATCCGCAGGACTCGCGAACGGTCAAGGTTGGCGATCTCGCCACTATCGAGTGACCTCGCACCGACGAGCGCCACGCGATCGTCGGAGATCTTGCGCGCGCCGGGAAAGAGCAGCGGTGCGACGGAGCGACCGCAGAGGTGCGCGAGGACCATGCCCGAGATGTAATGCGATGGCGTCGTCGCGAGCGTGTTGAAGTCACCGTGCGCGTCGAAGTACAGAAGCGAAAGCTCGGGTTCGGCGTTCAGCGCCCCCGAGAGCGCGCCCGCGGCGATCGTGCACTCGCCACCCAAGACCATTGGAGTCGCACCGTCGCGCAGTGACGCGAGGACGCCGTCTGAAAGCCCACGGCATGCCTCCCGCGCCGCGCTCAGCCAGCGCTCGCGCGGATTGAAAGGAATGCGCACGCGCTTCTCCGCCCCGAGCCGGTCCGCAAGGAGGGGACCGAGGACCGCCGGTGCCTCCTGCAGCCCCATGAAGCGCTGCTCCGTGACGACGCCGGCCTCGAATAGATGGAGCGGGCGAGCCGCCATTTCTGGGCGCATGCTAGCCATGCCGACAGGCAGGCGACCCGCCCGCGAGCGCGCGCTACTTGGGGATGAGACCAGTTTGAATCAGAGCCAGGCAGATGATCGCGATCGCGGCTAGCGGATAACGAGACCAACGTCCGGAAACGAGCATAAGGATCCCGCAGACCAGAGCGACGAGCGCGAGGATGACCGGGATGGTCAGCGTCATGTGCTCCTCCCGCGCAATGGTCGGTGGTTGTCTAACCGCCGCCGCGGTCAGTCTATGGTCGTGAGCAAACGATCGATCGCCGAGAGTCCGGACTGCAGCACCCGCGCTGTCATTCCGAATCCGATCCGCAGATGCCGCTCCGCGCGGAATTGGACGCCCGGCACGATCATCGTGCTGTACTCGCGAATGAGCCGATCGACGAGGGCCATCGAGTCGATCGGGTACTGGTAGCTGAAGAAACAGATCGCGCCCGCCGCCGGTGGCGTCCAGTGCAACACGCGCGAATGGCCCGCGGCCCAGTCTTCGAGGAGCGGCCACCGCTCGTTGATGAGAAACCGCGCGCGCTCCAGGAGCTGCTTGCGTCGTTCGAGTGCGATCTCGGTCAGCGCCTCCGATAGCGTGGCCGGCGCGATCGTCGTGTAGTCCTTTATCTCGAGCGCCGCCTCGATGCGATCCGGTGGTGCGACGATCCAGCCGACCCGCAGACCGGGGAGCCCGTAGACCTTCGAGAGTCCGCCGGTTACCACGATGCGCTCGCCCCGGCCGCTGAAGGATGGACTCTCCTCCGCGGAGCGCTCGGCCCCGCGGTAGACCTCGTCGGCGAGAATCCACGCACCCTCGCGATCCGCGATCCGCACGATGCTTTGCACCTCGGCCTGCGACAGGATCTGGCCGGTCGGGTTATTCGGCTGACAGATGCAGATCACCTTCGTGCGCGCGTTGACCGCGGCGGCGAGCGCGTCGAGATCGATGGTCCACGCGCGCTCCTCGCGGAGCCAGACCTCGCGCACGCGCGCGCCCAACGCGGTCGCGATGCCGTGCACCTGCATGTAGTTCGGCATCACGACGACGACCTCGTCGCCCGGACCGACGAGCGACGCGAGCGCGAGGAAATTCGCTTCGCTCGTACCGGTCGTGATCATGACATCGTCCGCCTCGTGCCCCGGGTGGATCCCCGCGATGAGTGTGCGCGTCGCCTCGCGCCCCACACCCTCGGCGTACCCGAGCCTCGTCTTCATGAGCTCCTTCGGGTCTCGGGTGATCTCCGCGAGCGTGAGCGCCTCGACGCCCGACTCGGAGAGGTCGTATTTGACCTTGTGCTCCCACTGGGACTGCATGCGCTCCATGTCGAAGCGGGGGAACTTCATGGCGTCACATCATCCCCTGCCGTGGGCTGATCGGCTACAGCGGGCGCAACATAGAGAATTGCGCGCACCCCTTGAAGGACGCGACCGCGAACGCACCGCCGACCAACGCGACACCGATCCCGATCAGGGTGATGCGTAGAGCGCGCGGCCCCGCATCGAGCAGAGATCCAGTGACAAGCGCGGCAACGCCCACGCTCCCGCTCACGAGGGGCCACATGTTGTAGTAGGCCGGCGTATCGATGCACCTCGCCGCCGTCGAGACGACGAGCGCCGCCACCGCGGTGGCAACGCCCGCCGCGACGCCGAACACAGCCGCTCGTCGCATTCTCTGCGCAACGATATCGTCGTGGATCGTGCGCGTTGGAGTTCAGCTGCCCGAGGTCGAGCGTGTGGTGCGATGGCCCGAGGTCGCCGCGATCGCGCGGGCCGCGGAAGAGTCGGGATTCGAGTCGATCTGGGTCGGCGATCACCACCTGTACCGGGGCGGCGGGCGACCCGACCGAGGGCCGTGGGATGCATGGACGCAGCTCGCCGCGCTCGCCGCGATCACCCAGCGGGTGCGACTCGGGCCGCTCGTCGCGGCCACGGCTTTTCATCCGCCCGGCGTGATCGCGCGGATGGCGGCATCGATCGATGAGGTCTCCGGGGGCCGCTTCACGCTTGGCCTTGGCGCGGGCTGGAACGAGCCCGAGTTCCGCGCGTTCGGGTTTCCATTTGACCGGACCGTCTCGCGTTTCGAGGAGTCCTTCGAGATCGTGTGGCGGCTGCTCGCCGGGGAGCACGTCACGTTCCACGGTGAGTTCCAAAACGCCGACGACGCCGTCCTCCTCCCGCCGCCGCGCCGCCGCGTGCCGATCATGCTCGGCTCGAACGGGGCCCGGATGCTCGGAATCGCCCTTCCGCACGTCGATGCGTGGAACACGTGGTTCACCTCGTACGGGAACACCGTCGAGGGCTTTGCGAACCTGCGCGGTGATATCGACGGAGCTTGTGTACGAGCCGGCCGTGACCCAGCCGAGATCGCCCACAGCGTGACCGTGCTCGTCAACGTGGGCGAGGGTCGGGGCGAGCGGCCGCACGACGTCCCGCCGGTCGCGCTGAAAGACCTTTCGGCGCACCTTCGTCTCTTGGGCGAGGCCGGCGCCGATGAGGCGATCCTCGTCCTCGATCCGATCGACGAGCGCTCCACGCGCCAGGTCGCGGACGCTATCGTTGAATTGAAGTAACCGAATAGGCGTCGGGCAGTTGCCCCGTCCGGGTGGACGGGGCCTTTCGGCGTCTGGGAGTGTGAGAGTGGCGAGGTTCGCGAAGCTGTTCGGCGGTGGCAAAGCCGCGCCTCGCGTCGACCGTGTCGTCGTCGGGCTCGGTAATCCCGGCGAGGGCTACGCGAGCACGCGCCACAACGTCGGCTTTCAGGTCGCGTCGCGTCTGGCAAAGCGCGCGCGAGCCGAGTTCGCCGTGAAGGCCGCCGACTCGCGGATCGCAGAGGGCGCGATCGACGGGGTCCGGATTGCGATCGCGCGGCCGCAGACCTTCATGAACGATTCCGGACGCGCGGTGCGCAAGCTGCTCGATCGCTACCGCATCCAGCCCTCCGATCTTCTCGTTGTCTTCGACGAGGTCGACCTGCCGTTGGGCAAGATCCGGCTCCGCGAGAAAGGCGGGCCGGGCACGCACAACGGGATGCGCTCGATCGTGTCCGCGATCGGCGAAGACTTCCCGCGCCTGCGCGTTGGCGTCGCGCCCGCCGACCCGCTCCGGGAGATCGGTGACCTCGTCGCATACGTGCTGACGCCGTTCGATGCGGACGAGCGCACCGTGGCTGAGACGTCGCTCACGCGCGCGGCGGAAGCGGCGGAGGTCGCGCTTCGCGAGGGCATTCAGCCGGCGATGACGAAGTTCAATGGTTAGCGCGGTCGACGTCGCGCCCGCCCGCCTCGGTGGTGTCCTCGCTCTTGCCGAGCGGAGCGAGGTTTATCGCGAGCTCGCGTCGCGTCTTGAGGATCGCGGGCGCATCACGGTGGCAGACGCGACCGCCGGTGCGCGAGCGTTCGCGTGGTCCGCGCTCGTCGCGCAGAACGCGCGGACTGTCGCGCTCGTGGCGCCGAGCGAGGATCGGGCCCGCCGCTGGCGTGCCGAGCTCGCCGGATGGCTCGGCGAAGATCGCGTCCTCGCGTTCCCCGAGCGCGAAACGATGCCGTTCGAGGCGAGCGCCCCGTCCGGCACGGCGGTGCATCAGCGGCTCCTCACGCTCTGGCGGCTCGCGACGGCACAAGCCCCGGTCGCTGTCGTCACCAGCTTGCGCGCGCTGCTCGAACACACGATCCCGCCGGCGGAGCTCGCGCGGCGCGGGCGCACGCTTCGCGCGGGCGAACAGCTGTCGTGGGCGGAGACCGCGGCGTGGCTCTTCGATCTTGGGTACGAGCCGGTGACGGAAGTGAACGAGCCGGGCACGTTCTCGCGGCGCGGCGGCATCATCGACATCTACCCCGCTTCTGCGGAGCAGCCCGCGCGCGTCGAGCTCTTCGGCGACGAGATCGAGACGCTGCGTGCGTTTGACCCGGTGACGCAGCGATCTCAGGCGTCCCTCGAAGAGCTCATCGTCCTTCCCGCGCGTGAGTTCGCCCTCGAGGCCGCGCCCGCACTCGCGGAGCGCCTCAACCGCGCCGGCTGGGATCGACTCGCGGGTGCCGATGGCGGGGACGGTGCCGACCTCTCGCCGTACGGGCGGCTCGTCGATGCGCTCCGCGAGGGTGGGTACGCGCCCGGCGTGGACGCGTTCGCGCCGACTCTGGGTGCCACAGCGTCGCTCCTCGATCACCTCGGCGAACGGGCCACCGTCGTCTTCGAGGACACCGTGGAGCTCGACCTCGCCCACGATGCGCTCGAGGCCCAGGCGGAGGAGCGGCGCGACGAGCTCGCCGGCCAGGGCCTCCCCGTGTCGGTCTTCCCGCCTCCGTACGTCCCGCGTTCCCGGATCGAGACCCTCGCGACCGAGCACGGGACCGCGCAAATGGGTTCGGGTCCGGAGGCCGTCCGGCTCGGCTGGGGCGGAACGACGAGCTACGCCGGACGCCTCGCTGAATTCATCGCCCAGCTCTCATCGCTGCCGGCCGACGGCATCACGCTGATCGCGACCCCGCAGGCCGCGCGACTCTCCGAGCTCCTCGCCGACCGCGACGTAACCGCCGTGGCCCGCGAGACCGTCGAGGACGTGCCCGCGTCCGGCTCGCTTGTGGTCGCTCGCGTGCCGCTCGCCGAAGGTTTCGCCGTACCCGAGCTCGGCCTGCGCGTGTTCACCGATGCCGAGGTCTTCGGGTTCCGCAAGCCGCGGCACCCGGAGCGCCGCCGCAGGCGCGTCCAGATCGGGTCATTTCTCTCCGACCTGAAGCCCGGAGACCACGTCGTGCACGAGGACCACGGCATCGGCCGGTTCGAGCGCTTCATTACCCGCGAGGTCGCCGGAGTGGTGCGCGAGTATCTCGAGCTGCAGTTCGCGGGCACGGACGTCGTGTCCCTTCCGACCGAACGGGTCGACAAGGTGACGCGCTACGTCGGCGGCACGCCGCCGGCGCTCTCGGCGCTCGGCGGACGCGAGTGGGGAATCAGCAAACGCCGCGCGAAGAAGGCCGCGGAGGAGATCGCGCGGGAGCTACTCCGCCTCTACGCCGCGCGCGAGGCCACACAGGGGTTCGCGTTCGGGCGTGACACGCCTTGGCAGATCGAGATGGAGAACGCCTTCCCGTACACCGAGACTCCCGACCAGCTGCAGGCGATCGAGGACACCAAGCGCGACATGGAGCGCGGCCGGCCGATGGACCGGCTCATCGTCGGCGATGTCGGGTACGGCAAGACCGAAGTCGCGCTGCGCGCCGCTTTCAAGGCCGTCCAGGACGGCAAGCAGGTCGCGATCGTCGTGCCCACGACGGTCCTCGCGCAGCAGCACTACGAAACGTTCGCCGAGCGCCTCGCGACCTTCCCGGTGAACGTCGAGATGCTGTCGCGCTTCCGTTCGCCACCCGAGCAGCGAGCCGTCGCGGAGGGGATCGGCACCGGCGAGGTCGATATCGTCGTCGGGACGCACCGTGTCCTCCAAAAGGACGTGCAGTTCCGCGATCTCGGCCTCGTCGTGATCGACGAGGAGCACCGCTTCGGCGTGAAGCACAAGGAGCGCCTCAAGCAGATGCGCACCGAGGTCGACGTGCTCTCGATGACCGCGACGCCGATCCCGCGCACGCTCCACATGGCCCTCTCCGGGGTGCGCGACATCAGCGTGATCGAGACGCCGCCCGAGAATCGGCAGCCCATCGAGACTCATGTGGTCGAGCGCAGCGACGATGTGTTGCGCGAGGCGATCGTGCGCGAGATCGATCGCGGCGGGCAGGTCTATTACGTTCACAACCGCGTGCAGGGCATCGAGCAGGAGGCCCACCGCCTCCGCGAGCTCGTGCCAACCGCGCGCTACATCGTCGCGCACGGCCAGATGGATGACCGGAAGCTGGAGCGGGTGATGGTCGAGTTCGCCGACGCGGAACACGACGTCCTCGTGTGCACGACGATCATCGAGTCGGGGCTCGACATCCCCAACGTCAACACGATCGTCATCAACCGCGCGGGCACGCTCGGTCTCGCCCAGCTCTACCAGCTCCGCGGGCGGGTCGGGCGGAGCGCCGAAAAGGCCTACGCCTACCTTCTCTATACAAAGGAGCAGCACCTCACCGAGCAGGCACGCAAGCGCCTGCAAGCGGTCTTCGAGGCGAGCGAGCTGGGCGCCGGCTTCAAGATCGCCATGCACGATCTCGAGATCCGCGGCGCGGGGAACATCCTCGGTGCCGAGCAGCACGGCCACGTCGCCGCGGTCGGCTTCGAGCTGTACACCCAGCTCCTCGAGGAGGCCGTCAACGAGCAACGGGGGGCCCCGCGGGCCGCGGCTCTGCCCGAGATCACGATCGACCTGGCACTCTCCACGGCCATTCCGGACGACTACGTGCCCAGCCGGCAGCGCAAGCTCGAGCTCTACCGCCGGATTGCCGGGCTCGCCCTGCTGGACGACCTCGCTGGGCTGCGGGAGGAGCTTCGCGACCGTTACGGTCCCCCGCCGGAACCGGTACGAAACCTCCTCTACGGCGTCGAGGTCAAGCTGCGGGCGGCCAAAGCTGGCGCCACCGAGGTGCGCGCGCGCGGTCCGGAGCTGCGCGTCGTCATGGGGAGAGACATCCAGCCAGACGAACGCGCCCGCGTACTCCGGTCGTTCCCCAGGGCGCAGGCCGGGCAGCGCCAGATCCGGTTGTCGGTCCTCGATGTGAAGGCCGACTGGCGCGATGCGCTCACCGGTTTGCTCGATCGACTCGCGGCTTGATGAGACTCGCCTGCGACCACTTGCGGCAGCGTTCTGTCATCGTCCCGATTCACGATGACGACAGCGCTTCGCACGATCGCTCTCGCGGTTTTGGCGCTGTTGCCGACTGTGATCGCGGGGCTCACGATCCGCTAGAACCGTCCGCGGCGACCTCGTGAAGATCTGGGTCTTCGCGGCCTTCCTCGTTCTTTGGGGCAACCTTCTCCACCCGCTCATCGGTTCGAGCGCGGTGCTGCCCGGAGGAAGCTGGCTGTTCGTTCTCGCTGGCGCCGTTCTGATCGGCGCATCTCTCATCGCCGCTCGGATCGTCGGGCTGAGCCCCGTTTCGCTCGGGCTCCGACGCGCGGGCGCCGCCCGCGGTGCCGCGATCGGAGCGCTCGCCGCGGGAGCGATCGCGGCCGCTGGTGTCGTGGTGCTCCGGCTCGCCCCAGCGGTGATCGGTCAGCCCGTCGGCTACGCGCCGCTCGCGCGGGTCTCGAGCGACGAGCTCACTCGGCACGTCGCGTTCTTTCTCCCGCTCGGCGCGGTGCTGCCCGAGGAGCTCGCCTTTCGCGGCACATTGCTCGGCGGACTGCTTGCTCGATATCGGGTTCGCACCGCGGTGGCGGCATCAGCGCTCACGTTCGCGCTTTGGCACGGCACGGTCGCGTGGTTCACGGTGCTGAACACATCGCTGCCGGTCGTGCTCATCATTCCCGCGGCGCTGGGCGCGCTCTTCGTCGTTTTCGCCGGCGGCCTCGTTATGGGAGCCTTGCGCGTGGCCACGGGTACGCTCGCGAGCAGCATCGCGGCGCACTGGGTCTTCAACGCGGTCATCTTGGTGGGTCTCTGGACGGATCGAGCGGCACCGTGAAGATCGGCATCGACCTCGACGACGTCATGGCCATCTGCTCCGTTCCCTATTTGCGCCGCTTCGCACAGGAATTCAACGTCGAGCTACCCGACGAGAGCCAGATCGGCTGGCATCTTCTGTCGCAGAAGGAGAGCGGCACGGGCTACGACGCCGTCGTCCCCGGCCTCGAGCACGTAACACCCGAACAGCGCGATCAGTTCCGGATCCGCTTGTACGACAGCACCTTCTTCGCTGAGCTCGAGGTCTACAAGGATTGCCCTGCGGTCCTGGAGCGCCTCGTGGCTGCCGGTCACGAGCTCTACTTCATCACCGCGCGCGCCGAACGCCGCCGCTACATCACCGAGACGTGGCTCCGCGAAAAGGGGATCTTCGACCACGCGAAGGCGGTGCATCTGAAGCCGATGGGCGACTTTCGACCGGAGTATCCCCGCGGCCGCTACGACCCCGCCGGTTCGGCCGAGTACAAGGTGCGTCTTGCGAAGGAGCTCGAGCTCGACGCGTTCTGCGAGGACGATGTCGTCATCTCGCAGAGGCTGGCGCAGTCCGGCGTACGCGTGTTTCTGTTCGACCAGCCCTGGAACCGGGAGGTGAAGGGTGACCGGATCACGCGCGTGGCCGGTTGGACCGACCTCACGCAGCATCTCGAACTGTCGTGAAGCCAACGACCTTCTATTTCGTGCGCCACGGTGAGAGCGAGGGCAACGCCGCGCGCGTGTTTACGGGACAGACGGACTCGCCGCTGACGGCGCGCGGGCTGCAGCAGGCCGCCGCGGTCGCCGATGAGCTCGCCAAGGTGAAGTTCGACCGGATCGTGTCGAGCGATCTCTCGCGAACCCGAGACACCGCGCAGGTGATCGCGAAGCGGCACAGAATTCCTGTCGAGACCTTGCCCGAGCTTCGAGAGATCAACGTCGGCGACCGCACCGGGACGCCGTTCGACGAGGCTCGCGGTCTCCCGAACTGGAGCGACGACGGCTTCGTCTCCTGGCCGGGCGGCGAGACGCTCGATCAGGTCCTGGCGCGCACGCTTGGCGCGATCGAGCGGCTGACGCGCGAGAGCCCAGGCAAGACGATCCTCATCGTCGGCCACGGCGGTGTGAATCGGATCGTGCTCTCGCATTTTCTCGGGATCCTTCCGAAGCTCGACCGAAGCCCCGGCGGGAACACGAACATCAGCATCGTGCACACCGACGGAAAGACCCACACCGTCGAGCGACTCTTCGCCAGCGACCACGTGTCGAAGGCCGAACCAAGGACAACCTGACCCAGAGCTCAGATGCCGTCGGAGCCAGCGCCGGCCAAATGAAAGCCCGCCGAGCTCTCGCCCGGCGGGCTGGTGCTTAGATGATCCGTTACTTGACGGTGAAGGCGATG
>VBDV01000117.1 GCA_005882765.1 Chloroflexota bacterium
ACGGCGGCGATCGCATGAGAGATCGCTTGAGATCGATCCGGAGGGCGCTCGATCAATCTCTCGGCTTCGCCGAGGAGACACGCTCATGACTGGCGGACTCGCTCAGTCGGGCGGAGCCCTCCTTCGCTCGGCCCGGCGAGCCTTATTCCCGCCAATCGACCGTACGAAGCTGCGCTTCCGTGGCGGATGGTTCGCGCTGCCGATCTATCTCGTCGTGATCTCGATGTATCCGCTTTCGTTGCAGCACGCCGACTGGGTCGAGATCAGCTCGCAGTTCTGGTGGATCGCGATCGCCGGGGTGCTCGCCGGCACGCTCCTCGGCAACGGGCAGATCCGGTTCATGCGCGCGGTCCTCGCGGGCGGCACGCTCGGGATGCTGATGATCACCCTCTCCACGACGTTCGCTTCGACAGGCGGCGCCGCCTTCCGCGACAAGCTGACGCATCTGGCGATCCTCGTGAACAACTGGATCACGCAGGTGCTGGCCGGCGAGGCCGCGAGCGATCCGACGGTGTTCGTCCTGTTCCTCGGCGCCTCGGTGTGGTGCGCCACGTTCGTCGGTTCGTTCGTTCTCGCGCGCAGCGGCCGCATCTGGGACGCGGTGATCTTCAACGGCGCGTGCCTGGTGATCAACGTCTCGGTAGCCCTAACGAATCTCTACCCCGACCTCATCGTGTTCACGCTGGCCGTCCTCGTGCTCCTCGTGCGCATCCACATCGTCAACCTGCAAGAGCGCTGGACCCGGCAGAACATCGTGCCGTCCGGCGAGATGGATTGGCGCATTCTGCGTGGTGGGCTGACCTGGACCGCGGTGCTCGTGATCATGTCACTCGTAACGCCGCGCGTCGGGGCAGCCGAGGTGCTGAACGGAGCATGGAGCACGTTCGAGGGTCCGTACCACAGCGTCGAAGCCGAGTGGCAGCGGTTCTTTGCGGGTGTATCGGGTCCGAGCCGTCTTCGCGGCGTGTCGTTCTCCGATTCCATCCGCCTCGGGCAGGCGCCGAACCTCGGCGATCGCGTGGTGATGACCGTCGAGGCGCCGTCGGGCCACTTCTGGCGCGCCGTGACATACGACTTCTACACCGGCGCCGGATGGCGCACGACCGAGAGCGACAAGGCCGACAAGATCACGCTCCCGACCGCCGATCGCGAGGCGTTCCAAGCGCGCTTCGACATCATCGTGCCGCACTCGAACATCCTCTTTGGCGCGAACGAGCCGCAAAAAGTGGATGTGCCCTACCAGTTCTACACGGGCAGCGACAAGACCTATTCGACGTCGCTTCACGCGCTGAACCGGTCGCAGGCCGCGGGCACGTACACCGTCACAAGCCTCGTCTCGACCGCGGACAAGCAGACGCTGCGAAAGGCCGCGGCGACCTATCCCGACTACATCAAGGCGAAATACCTACAGCTCCCGTCGACGCTGCCGCCGCGCGTGAAGTCCCTCGCCCACAGCCTGCTCGACAACATCCCCAACGCCTACGACAAGGCGGAGACCCTCGAGAACTTCCTGCGCAGCCCGCCGTACTCGTACTCGCCCCAGGTGAAGGCGACGCCGCCCGGCAAGGATCCGATCGAGTACTTCCTCTTCGATCTGAGGCAGGACTTCTGCGAGTACTTCGCGTCGGCGATGGTGGTCATGCTCCGCGAGGCCGGTGTGCCGGCGCGGCTCGTCGAGGGATTCACGACCGGCACCTATGACTCGGCGAGCAACGCGTATGTCGTGAAGGAGCAGGACGCGCATGCCTGGGTCGAGGTGTACTTCCCCCAGTACGGTTGGATCGAGTTCGAGCCCACCCCGTCGCAGCCGCCCTTCCCGCGCGTCGACACCTCGGCGGCGAGCGGCACGGATTCGGGCGATGGGTCGGCGAGCGGCGATTCGAGCTCCAACCCGAACGACCCCACAGGTCGAATCAACCGCGCCGAGGACCAGCTCAATCAGGACGACAGCTCGGGCGGGTTCTCCGGCGACAGCGTCGTGGCGGCCGTGCGCTCGCTCGATCCGCGCCCCGCACTCGCGTTCCTCGGATTCCTGCTGCTTCTCCTCGTGCTCGCCGTCGTGCGCTTCAACTGGCGGTTCCGCAACTACGGACCCATCGAGTCGGCGTGGGGAAAGACGCGCCTCCTCGCGAGCTACGTGGGCCATCCGCCGCATCCCTCGCAGACAACGTATGAGTTCGCGAGCTCCCTGGGGACGGCTATACCCGAGACGCAGGATCCGGTGCAGAGCCTCGCGGAGGCCCGCGTCGTGGAGCGATACTCCGCGCAAGGCGCCGACGATGATCTGCGTGACGCAGCGGAGACCGCATGGCATCAGGCCGCGTCGGCCATGGTGGGCCTCCTTCCCGGCCGCGTTCTCCGCGTCATCACGCACCTCTGGCGCTGACCGCGGACCATCCGAAGGTCGCGCGCGTCGTCGCGTACGCCAAGGAGCGCGGCGTCGACATCGATGTGAAGCGTTTCACCGAGACCACCCGAACCGCGGAGGACGCGGCGCGGCAGATCGGCACCGAGGTCAAGCGGATCGTCAAGTCACTCGTATTCATGGTGAAGTCAAAGCCGGTCGTCGTCCTCTGCTCGGGGGACCGTCGCGTCAGCCTCGTGAGGCTGGAGGAGATCTTTCGCACGAAAGATGTCCGCCGGGCAACGGCAGAGGAGGCGAAGGCGCACACCGGCTACGCGATCGGCGGGGTACCGCCATTTGGATACACGGGAACGGTCGATCTGCTATTGGACGAGGATCTCGTGCGGTTCGAAACAGTCTGGGCCGCGGCCGGTTTACCCGACGCGGTGTTCGAGATTTCCGTCAACGACCTGGAGCGGCTGACGGCCGCGGAGTCCGCCGCCATCGCGGCCATCCCCGGGACTCAGTGGGAGCGCTGAGCTAGCCCCCGAACTGGTAGCGCGTCACGGTCCGCGGAAAACCCCGTACATCCCAGGCGAACACCTTCGCCGGGGTCAGGACGTAACCGCCCTTCTCCCACTGCTCCGGCTTGGGCCGGTACTTGTACGTGCGTCCGTACTTCACGCCGTACTGCTTCGTGATCCGTTGCGCCGTGGGACGGTCCACCGTGGGCACCCGCTCTGCGCGTCCTTCGATCATCACCGCGGTCGTGCCCGACTCGGCGCCCACCGCGATCCGCGGCTCCCGGGCGACGTTCCGCGCCCACTTCGTGTCCTCGCCGCCCTCGAAGTACCACCGCTCGTCGATCCACGCACCCCATTGACCGACGAGGTGGGGCTTGCCATCGGCGTCGATGGTGACGAGCCAGTAGGACTGTGCACGCTCGAGCATCTTTCGCGTCGTCGCCCACGGCATCATGCCGCGCTCGGTCTTCGGAACGCCGTAGCCCTTCGGCATCCGCGGGCGCGTCGCCCGCGGGGCCGCTGCCCCGTCAGGGCCCCCTGCCCCTGCGCTAGCGCTCTTCTTCGTCGTCTTCGGCTTCGTCGTCCGCCTCGAATTCATCCGAGTAGAACCCCAGCTCCTCCGATTTGAAAACGGTGACGAGGAAGTCCTCGCGCTCGGGATCGTGGGTCTGCACGAGCTCCTCGTCGATCTGATCGATCAGTTGTTGAAGCTCGTCGTCGGTCAGGTCGACCTCGAGGAGCAGCGTGCCATGCACCTCGAAGCGGCCATAGTGAAGATCGATGCGACCGACACGGCGCGCACCGCCGTATATCGCGAAGATCTCGCTCGATTCGGTGCGGACGGTGCGCTCGAAACGAGAGGATTCCATGAGGGGCGAGAGGGTACTCCTAGACCCCGAGCCGCGCCGTGCGCACCGCGTTGATGTCGGCGAAGGCGCCGATCCGCGCGCGCACCTCATCCGGGACCGCGTCGTCGACGGTGAGGATCATCAGAGCCTCGCCGCGCGGATGGAGGCGACCGACCTGCATCGATGAGATGTTGACGTCGTGCTCGCCGAGGAGCGTGCCCACGCGTCCGACGAGACCAGGCTTGTCCTGATGCTTGGTCAGCAGCAAGTGGCCCTCGACCGGAACGTCGACCCAGAACCCGTCGATGAATACGATCCGCGGCTCGCCTTGCACGAGCGTCCCGGCGACCTCCGTCGATCCGACCTTCACCGAAAGGAGCGACGCGTACCGCGCCGGCTCGGTCTCGCGGCGTTCGGCGATCACGAGGCCGCGCGAGCGCGCGAGATCGAGCGCGTTCACGAAGTTCACGCGCTGCTCGCTGAATGTCTCGAGCACGCCCTTCACCGCGGCCGCGCGAAGCGGCTCCGGATCGAGCTCCAGGACCGCCCCGCCGTACGCGAGCGCGAGCTGAGCGGGCCGATCGTCGAGGAGCTGCGCCGCGAGCGAGCCGAGCCGCTCCGCGAGGCGGAGCCAGGCCATCCCCCCGGCCTCTTCCGATGGCGGACGTGGCGCGTTGACCGCGTAGCGCGCGGGCTTGCCGTCGAGGACGTCGAGGATCTGCTCGACCACGTCCACCGCGACGTTCGTCTGGGCCTCGGCCGTGGACCCGGCGATGTGTGGCGTCAGCACCGTGCGTGGAGCGCTCCGGATCTTGGCCTCGGCGGGCAGAGGCTCCGCTGCGAACACGTCGAGGGCCGCGCCGGCGATCGTTCCCTTTTCGAGCGCGGCCGCGAGCGCGTCCAGATCGACGATCTCGCCGCGCGCCGCATTGACCACCACCGCGGTCGGCTTCATTCGACTCAGCGCCTCGGCGCCGATGAGCCCGCGCGTCTTCTCGGTGAGTGGCACATGCAAGGAGATGACGTCCGCCGAACGCAGGAGCTCGTCGAGGTCCACGAGCCGGGCGCCGGCGGCCCGCGCGGACGCCTCGGTCGCGAACGGATCGTGCGCGATGACCGTCATGCCGAAGGCGCCCGCGCGGCGTGCGACCTCGCCACCGACGCGCCCGATCCCCACAAGGCCGAGCGTCTTGGCACGGAGCTCGCGGCCGATGAACTTCGAGCGCGTCCACTCGCCGGCGCGGACGCTCCGGTCAGCGTCAACGAGGCGGCGGAGAAGGGCGAGGGTCAGGGCGACGGTGTGCTCCGCCGCCGCGACGATGTTCCCGAGCGGCGCGTTCACGACGTAGACCCCGCGTGCCGTCGCCGCCGGCACGTCGATGTTGTCGACGCCGACGCCGGCGCGTCCCACGACCACGAGTTGTTTCGCCGCCTCAAGGATCGGCGCGGTCACTTTGGTCTCGCTGCGCACGATGAGCGCGTCGATGTCCGCGACGCGCTGGACGAGGTCAGCCTCTTTCAGACCGGCGGTCTGGCGGATCTCGCAGCGGGCGCGGAGCAACGCGAGACCCTCTTCGGCAAGAGGGTCCGCGACGTGAACGATGCTGCGGCGGTTAGCGACGAGTCGCGACCGCGTCGTTCGCCGACCTCGCGGTCGACGAGCTGCGGGCCGCGGGCCGCGACGTCTGCTGCTGGCTCTCCGCGTACGCGCGAAGCGCCGCGGTCATGGCCACGCCCGGCTCCACGGGTTGGTTGAGGTCCCGCAGCGTGAGCTCGAGCGCGCTGAAGAACGCGACGATGTCCTGCAGCGTCACGAAGCCCAGGTGGGCGACGCGGACAAGCTGCCCCTCCATCTTGCCTTGACCGCCGGCCACGATCGTGTCGTGGTCATCGCGGAGGAGGCGGATGAGATTGCGGGCGTCGACGCGTGCCGGGGGACGGAACGCGGTCACCGCCGGAGAGGCGTAGCGCTCGTCGGCGAAGATTTGCAAAGAAACGGCCTGAAGGCCGCGCCGCGTCGCGCGCGCCAGATCGCGGTGCCGGCGGATGATCGCCTCGAGGCCTTCCTCGGCCATCAGCCGAAGCGACTCCTGCAGCGCAATGAACACCGTGACAGCCGGAGTCGCAGGTGTCTGCGCCTTCTCGAGTGACGCCTTGTACGTGGCGAGGTCGAAGTACGCCTTTGGCAAGTTCGACTTCTCGTACGCCTTCCACGCGCGGGGACTCATCGTGACCATCGCGACACCGGGAGGGGCGCCCCATGCCTTCTGCGACGCGGTGACGCAGACATCGATGCCCCATTCGTCGATCTCGAGCTCGGTGCATCCGGCGCCGGAAACGCTGTCGACAAGGAAGAGCTTGCCGGAATCACGGACGACCGCCGCGATGTCCTTCATTGGGTTCAGGACCCCGGTCGATGTCTCGTTGTGGGTGATGAGGACTGCTTTCGCGGCGTCCTTTCCCTTCTCTTTGGCGAGCTCGTCGCGGACGAGATCGGGCTCGACGGCGCGACCGTACGGAACGTCAACGCGCCGTGCGTCGACGCCATACGCCTTGCAGATCGCGGCGAAGCGCTCGCCGAACGCGCCGCAGCTGAAGACGAGGGCCTTATCGCCGGACGACAGCGTGTTCGCGACGGCGGCCTCGAGACCCCCCGA
Source organism: Chloroflexota bacterium (assembly GCA_005882765.1). Classification (GTDB taxonomy): domain Bacteria; phylum Chloroflexota; class Limnocylindria; order P2-11E; family P2-11E; genus 3-1-20CM-2-70-9. Next base: position 6,374 of record VBDV01000117.1, read on the forward strand.
GCCGGACGCGCTGAGGAGCAGTACGTCGTGCTCGGTGCGGAGGAAATCCTGCAGCGCGCGGGTCAAGGCCGCGAGCAACGCAGCGAATTCCGGGCCGCGGTGGTTTATCAGCGGCCTCGCCGACGCGGCGAGCACCGCCTGAGGAACGAACGTGGGACCAGGGATGCGGAGGTTCTGCGGACGGTACATTGAGCGCCCTCCCGGTGTTGATGATGCCAGCCGCTCATCGCGGCCACAAGGCGAAAGTCAGACATGGCTGAACCGAAGTTCGCCCCGTCCATCCTCTCCGCGGACTTTGCCCGCCTCGCCGAGGCGGTCATCGCGGTCGAGAAGGCCGGCGCGGACTGGATCCACGTCGACGTGATGGACGGTCATTTCGTTCCGAACCTCACGTTTGGGCCAAAGATGGTCGCGGACCTGCGCAAGGCGACCCGTCTGCCCCTCGACGTCCATTTGATGATCGAACGGCCGGAGGAGTGGGTGGATCGCTACGCCGACGCCGGCGCGACGTACCTGACCATTCACATCGAGGCAACACGGGATGTCCTGGGGACGCTCGCCGCGATCCGCGGTCGGGGGGTCCGCCCAGGGCTGACGCTGAATCCGGAGACCGCCGTCGACGTCGTCATGCCCTATCTCGGGTCGGTTGACCTGGCTCTGGTGATGAGCGTCCACCCCGGTTTTGGCGGGCAGACGTTCATCGAGAGCGCGCTCGACAAGGTCCGGACGATCCGCGAGGCGCTCGACGAGCAGAAGCTCGCGGCCGAGCTCGAGGTCGATGGCGGAGTGAAGCCTGACAACTGCGCTCGCGTTGTCGCCGCGGGGGCGACCGTCCTCGTCGCAGGGTCGGCGGTCTTTGAGGATCCGGCCGGTCCGCCTGCGGCGCTCCGAAAGTTCAGGCAGGCGTTACGGCGTTAGTCGCCTCACTACTCGGCGTCGCCGAGGCCGAGCTCCGTTAGACGCGAGTCGCTGATTCCGAAGTGATGCGCGACCTCGTGCACGACCGTATCGCGCACGATCTCCGCCTGGCGTCGCGGCGACGCCGTGATCCGTTCGATCGGCCCGCGGAAGATGCAGATACGGTCGGGGAGGTAGGGCTCCTGCGCGCCGCGCTGGGTGAGTGGGACTCCTTCGTACAGACCGAGGAGCGTGGCCCCTCGCGGAAGCTGCTCTGGCGCGGGCTCATCTTCGATCACGATCTCGAGATTGCGGATGCGCTCGCGGAACTCCGCGGGTAGCTCGTCCAAAGCGTTGCGCACCAGGCGCGCGAAGCGCGCGCGGCGCAGGTCCGACACGACCGCACTGTAGCCTCACGCAGCGCATGCCAAACGCACGCGGGCGAGCGCTCGCGCGCGAAGGCGGCAGACGCCCGACTCGGATAGACCGATCTCGCCGCCGATCTCACGGAGGGTCAGGCCGCGCCCGTAAGAGAGGACGAGCACTCGGCGCTCGATCGGCGTGAGGTCGCGAAGTGCGCTTGCGACGAGTGGCCAGCGCTCGTCCTGACGCCCCGGAGCAGGTCGTACCTCGGCCACGTCCCCGATGCGATCGAGCGAGACCTCGACGTACGGCGGGTTCGCCGCCGGCGCGACCGTGCCCTCTTCGCTGGCCCGCTGCGCCGCCCGAAAGGCTCTGCGCGCGCTGCGAGTCAGCGGATCACGCTCGCGCAGTGCGTCCAGGATCTGCCCGCGAACACGCCGCGCGGCGTATGCCCCGAACGACGCGCCGCGGTCCCCCCGGTACCGGCGAGCCGCCTGCACGAGGCCAACGAGCCCCCACGCGATGAGGTCCTCACGGTCCGCCCCGCGGCAGCGCGGGTCGATCGATCGTGAGGCGACCGCCCGTGCAAATTGCAGGTGCGCGATGATGCGGTCATCTCCAAGAGGAACAGCCGGATCGGCCATGCGCACCTCCCCTGCGGCGCGGACCGTAGTCAGGCCCTCGTGCGGTGTCAATAGCAGATTGACAAAGTTGTCCACCAAAGCCGAGGGTTTTTACCGCCGCTATCGCTACCCCGATTGGCTCGAGAGCCATAGCCGGGTCGTCGGCGCCATCGCCGAGGCGCTCGTTGCCGCAAGGCGGCGAGGAGCTCCCGAAATCGACGCCGAAGCCGTCATTCTCGCCGCATACCTGCACGACATCGGGCGGAGCCCGCTGCTCGCCGGCGATCCGCGGGACCACAACATCCTCTCGGGGCTTGTCCTTGCGGCGGAGGGCCTCGACGCCTGCGTCGAGCCGGCGCGGCGCCACGCCGTCTACACCGTGCTCGATCCGGTGCTCGCGCCGCGCACCGCGGCCGAGAAGCTCGTCTACGTCGCGGATCGGCGTGGCGGTCAGACCGTCGAGCCGCTCGCGGAACGTGCCCGCGAGACCGCGCGCCGGAACCCGAAATACGCGGCCGAGATCGTGCGCGCGATCCCGCCTGCAAGAGCCGTCGAGCGCGAGGTCTTCGCCGATGTGTCGTTCGGACCGGACGAGCTTTCGGAGAAGCTGCGGTGATCGACCGAGAGCGCCTCGAACGCCGGATGACCGAGCTCGCGCGGATCGGCGGCCAGGATACGGCCGTGTCGCGTCTGGGTCTCTCGGCCGACGAGCAGCGAGCGCGCGATCTCGTCGGCGCGTGGCTATCCAAGAGAGGCGCGCACGTGCGGCGCGACGCCGCCGCGAATCTCTTCGCGCGATTCGGCGGCGAAGGCAAGGTCATTCTCGTGGGGTCGCATCTGGACTCGGTACCGGAAGGCGGCCGGTTTGACGGTGCACTCGGCGTCCTCTGCGCGATCGAGGCGGTCGAGTCGCTCGTCGATGCCCACGTGCGCCTGCGCCGCCCGGTCGAGGTCGTCGCGTGGGCCGATGAGGAGGGTGCGCGGTTCGGTGTGGGCCTCTTCGGGTCCGCGGCGATGTTCGGTCGCCTCGCATCGAGCATCGGGGATCGTCGCGACCGGGACGGTGTCTCGATCGCCGAGGCGCTGCGCGCGCTCGGCGAGCGTGGAGACCCCGCGGCGGCGCGGCGCGATCCGGCCGAGCTCGCGGCATACCTCGAGCTGCATATCGAGCAGGGGCCGCGCCTCGAGCGAGCCGGCCTACCGCTCGGTGTCGTGAGCGACATCGTCGGGATCTATCACGCGCGCGTGACAATCCGAGGCCGTGCCGATCACGCTGGTGCCACGGTCATGACCGCCCGGGCCGATGCCCTCGCGGCCGCGTCCGAGATCGTGCTCGCGGTAGAGCGCATCGCGCGCGCGCGTCCCGATTCGGTCGGCACGGTGGGGGAGATCGCGGTCCGGCCGGGCGCGAAGAACGTCGTTCCAGGCGAGTCTCTCTTCTCTCTGGACCTCCGCGCGGCGCGGGATCACGATGGCCTCGTGCGCGAGGTGCTCACTTCCGTGACTACCATCGCCGGCTCGCGCGGCGTCGAGGCGTCCGTGGATGAGCTCGCACGGGTGCCGGTCACCTCGCTCGATCCGAAGATCCGCGAAGTCCTCAGGCACGCGACGAGGAGCGTCGGCGTCGACGCGCCTGAGCTTGTGAGCGGCGCCGGCCACGACGCGCAGAACCCCGCGCTCTCGGGCGTGCCGACGGGCATGATCTTCGTGCGTTCGACCGGCGGATCGCACACCCCGCGCGAGTTCGCCTCGGTCGACGACGCAGCGCTCGGCGCGCAGGCGCTCGCGAACGCGATCAGGGAGCTCGCGTCCTGACCGAGCCGACCGCCTGCGTCTTTTGCCGGATCGTCGAGGGTCACGAGCAGGCCAGCTTCGTGGCGCAGGGCGCCGACGTCCTTGCGTTCCTCGATCTCCATCCGATCACTGAGGGCCACACGCTGATCGTTCCTCGAAAGCACGCGGCCTCGATCGGCGACGTCGACGAGGTCACGGCCGTGGCGATGTGGTCGCTCGCGCGGCGGATCGCCGCCGCACTGCGAACATCTGGCCTCCGTTGCGAGGCGATCAACCTCTTCGTCGCCGACGGCGCGGCCGCCGGCCAGGAGGTTTTTCACTCGCACCTGCACGTGATCCCGCGCTGGCAGGGCGACGGTTTCCGGATCGAGTTCCCACCGCATTACGGCGCGGCCGCCCCACGCAAGGAGCTCGATGAGATCGCCGGGCGGCTGCGCAAGCGAATCTCCGCCAGTTGACGTAAACTGGCGAGCGTGGCGACGGCGGCGCCCGCGAGCTACCGGATCGGCGAGCTTTCCGCGAAGGTCGGGCTGACCGAGCGGACGATCCGCTATTACGAGGAGCGCGGACTCCTCGAATCGGTGAAGCGGCTCGACGGGGGCCAGCGCGTGTACACCGACGACGACGTCCGCCGGCTCAAGTTCATTCAGAAGCTCAAGGTGCTCGGTCTGTCCCTCGCCGAGATGCAGGAGCTCGAGACGCTCTACGGTCGCCATCACACCAATGCCAAAGTGCTTCCGCGCCTGATCGAATTGCTCGACTCGCATCTCGTCACGGTGAGCGAGCGCCTGAGCGAGCTCGCGGCGCTGCGTGACGAGATCCGTGCGTATCGGCACCACGTCACGAAGCGCCTCGAGGAAGCGAAGTGAGCGCAGTGATCCTCGGCGCTGCCCGGACTCCGATCGGCGCCTTCCTCGGCAGCCTGGCGCCGCTGCCCGCCCCGAAGCTCGGGTCCATCGCGATCAGGTGCGCGCTCGAGCGGGCAGGCGTGAAGGCAGAACAGGTCGACGAAGTGTTCATGGGAAACGTGGTGCAGGCAGGCGTGGGTCAGGCGCCGGCGCGGCAGGCCAGCCTTGGCGCAGGGATACCGAACTCCGTCCCGTGCACGACGATCAACAAGGTCTGCGGGTCGGGCCTGAAGGCGGTGATGCTCGCGGCGTCACAGATCGCAGCAGGCGAGGCGCGGCTCGTCGTAGCGGGTGGGATGGAGTCGATGTCGAACGCGCCGTACCTCGCGCGCGGTCTTCGCGCGGGGCTGCCACTCGGCGAGCACAACCTCGAGGACGCGAATCTTGTCGATGGCCTCATGGACGCGTACGGCCATGGGCACATGGGGCTCGGCGGCGAGCTCGTCGCGGAGCAGTGCGGTCTCGGCCGCGCCGATCAGGACCGCTTCGCATTCGGCTCCTATGAGAAGGCGTTGCGCGCGCAGCGCGAGGGGGCCTTCGACGCCGAGATCGTGCCGGTCGAGGTGCCGGGTCGAAAGGGCACGGTCAGCATCGTCAACAAGGATGAAACACCGCGGGAGACGAGCCTCGACGCGCTCGCGAAGCTTCAGCCCGCGTTCAAGCCGGGCGGCACGATCACCGCAGGCAACGCCTCGAAGCTGAACGACGGAGGCGCGGCGGTTATCGTCGCCTCAGCGGAGCGCGCGGGCGAGCTCGGCGCGAAGCCCATCGCGCGGATCGTTGCGCAAGCGCAGTTCGCGCACGAGCCCGAGCGGTTCCTCGCCGCGCCGAAGGGCGCGATCGAGCGCTGCCTCGAAAGGGCCGGGTGGGTGATCGGCGACGTCGACCTCTTCGAGGTGAACGAGGCTTTCAGCGGAATCGAGTGCGTGCGGCGCGAGCTCGACATCCCCGAAGCAAAGTTCAACGTCAACGGTGGCGCGGTCGCCCTCGGTCATCCCATCGGCGCGTCCGGCGCGCGACTGCTCGTGACGCTGCTCTACGCGCTGCGAGCGCGCGCGAAGCAGCGTGGCATCGCGTCGCTGTGTCTCGGCGGCGGAGAGGCCGTCGCGCTTGCAGTCGAGCTCCTGTAATGGTGACGACCGCAGCCGACACCGGGTTTGATCTGACGCTCACCGAGGAGCAGGAGCTCGCCCAGCGCGCGGCCCGCGACTTCGCGACCGAGAAGATCCTCCCGCGCGCGGCCGAGATCGACGATCAGGGCAAGCTCCCGCCCGAGCTGCTTCGCGAGATGGCCGGGCTCGGATTCATGGGCACCTACGTTCCCGAGCGGTACGGTGGCTCCGGCCTCGACGCGGTCTCGTACGTTCTGATCCTCGAGGAGATCAACCGTGCATGCGCGTCGACAGGCGTGATGCTCTGCTCACATGTTTCGCTCGCGGTCGACCCGATCATGCACCACGGAAGCGACGCCCAAAAGGAGAAATACCTGCCGAAGCTCGCGCGCGGCGAGTGGATCGGCTGTTTCGCCCTCTCCGAACCAGCGTCAGGCAGCGATGCCGCCGCGATGCGAACTGCCGCACGACGCGACGGCGACGACTGGGTCTTGAACGGGACGAAGAACTTCATCACCAACGGAGCGATCGCCAACGTCGCGATCGTCTTCGCGCAGACCGACCCGGCCCAGAAGCACAAGGGCATCGCGGCGTTCATCGTCGAGAAGGGCACCCCCGGGTTCTCGGTCGGCAAGCTCGAGAAAAAGCTCGGGATTCGTGGGTCGGACACGGCGCAACTCGTTTTCCAAGATGCGCGGGTGCCCGCGGCGAATCTGCTGGGCGAGGCCGGCGAGGGATTCCGCATCGCCCTCTCGACCCTCGATGGCGGCCGCATCTCGATCGCGGCGCAGGCGGTCGGGATCGCGCGCGCGTGCCTCGAGGACTCCCTCGCATACGCCAAGCAGCGTGAAGCCTTCGGAAAGAAGGTCGCCGATTTCCAGGCGATCCAGTGGATGCTCGCGGATATGGCCACCGAGATCGACGCCGCTCGCCTGCTGACGTGGCGCGCCGCGGCATTGAAGGACGCGGGAGAAGACCACATCCTCGCCGCCGCGGAGGCGAAGCTTTTCGCGAGTGACGTCGCCGTCAAAGCCGCGCGCGACTGCGTGCAGATCTTCGGGGGCTACGGATATCTGAAAGACTTCCCGGCCGAGCGCCACTACCGCGACGCGAAGATCACGGAGATCTACGAGGGAACCAGCGAGATCATGAAGCTCGTCATCGCGGAAGAGATCCTCAAAGAGTGATCGCGCCGACCGGCGGGTTCTACAACGGTGGCGCGGTCCTTCTGGTGCTCGCGTTCCTCGGCTTCGGAGCGTTCTTCTGGCGAGCGTGGCGCCTCTACGGCTACATGCGGCTAGGCCGCGACGAAGGACGAATCGACCATCCGTGGCGGCGCGTCCGCGATGAACTCGTCGTCTACCTCGGTCAGCGGAAGCTCCTGAAAAGGCCGTACTACATCCGCGGGCTGGCGCACGCTCTCATCTTCTGGGGCTTCCTCGTCATCACGATCGGAACGATCGACCTTCTCGCGAATGGCATCTTCGGCTTCCACGTGCCAGGCACAGGCAGCGCCCTGTTCGCCTGGACGATTGATATCTTCGCGGTGCTCGTGCTCGCCTCGATCGCGATCGCCCTTGTTCGGCGGATGTTCTTCCGGCCGCCGCGGATGCACGTCGCGCTCGACGGTTATGTGATCCTCGGGCTGATCGCGATCCTCATGGTCACGCTCCTCGTATTCGAGGGGGCGGGCCTCTCCGCTGGCCTGCTTGAGAAGGGATACACGCCGCCACCGATCGCTGGCGCGGTCCTCGGCGCCATCTTCAAGGGCGAGGTCTCTGCCGTCATTTTCTACTACGCGTGGTGGCTCCACGTCGTGACGGTGCTCGCGTTCGCGGCGTACCTCCCGCAATCGAAGCACCTACATATCGTCACCACTCTTCCGAACGTGTTCTTCCGCAAGCAGACACCAAGAGGCGCGCTGTCGCTCATCGAGGACATCGAGAACAAGGAGACCTTCGGCGCGGCGTCCATCCGCGACTTCTCGTGGAAGCAGCTGCTCGACGGCTATACCTGTACCGAATGTGGGCGCTGCTCCGACAACTGCCCGGCGCTCGCCACCGGAAAGCCGCTCGACCCGCAGAAGATCGTCCTCGACATCCGCGATCAGCTGCTCCGCGATGGATCGAAGCTGCTCGCCGATCCGAAGGCGGACACGGTGACGCCGGCGCATTTCACCGAGAGCAAGCCCGAGGAGCTCTGGGCCTGCACGACCTGCGCCGCGTGCGTCGAAGCGTGCCCGGTCACGATCGAGCACATCGACAAGATCGTGGACATGCGCCGTCACCTGACGCTCATGGAGGGATCGGCGCCACCCGAGGCGCAGCGCGCGATGACGAACATCGAACGTGCAGGTAATCCGTGGGGCGAGCCTCGTGAAACGCGCGGTGACTGGGCGAAGGAGCTCGGCGTGCCCACGTTCGCCGACAAGCCCGATGCGGAGTACCTCTACTTCGTCGGGTGCGCCGCGTCGTTCGACCGCCGCAACCAGAAGGTCGCGCGAGCGCTCGTGCAGGTCCTGCGCGCGGCCGGCGTCTCCTTCGCCATCCTAGCGTCCGAGGAGACCTGCAACGGCGACCCCGCACGGCGGATCGGCAACGAGTACCTCTGGCAGATCCAGGCTCAGCAGAACATCGACACCTTCAAGAAGTACGGGGTGCGCAAGGTGATAGCGAGCTGCCCGCACTGCTTCAACACGATCGCGAACGAATACCCGCAGCTCGGCGGCAACTACGAAGTCATTCATGCGCTGCAGCTCGTCGACCGGCTCATCACGGAGGGCAAGCTGAAGGTGGGACGGGGGATGGCCGAGGCGGTCGCGTATCACGATCCCTGCTATTTGGGGCGGCACAACGGCGTCTACGACCAGCCGCGCGCGGTGCTCGACGCGATTCCCGGCGTCCAGCGTGTCGAGATCGAGCCGCACAACCGCGAGCGCGGCTTCTGCTGCGGTGCGGGTGGCGGGCGGATGTGGATGGAGGAGAAGATCGGCCAGCGGGTGAACCACCGCCGGGTCGAGCAGATCCTCGCCATCAAGAGCGGCGCCACAAAGGTCGCGAGCGGGTGCCCGTTCTGCTTGATCATGCTTGAGGAAGGCGTCGGGGCAAAGGGCGTGCAGGAGCAGATACGCCCGGTCGACGTTCTGGAGCTCGTCGCGGGAAGGCTGGAGAACTAGTGGATTTCACGGATGGCACGACCATCTTCGCGATCGCGTTCACCCTCGTGATGCTTGCCATCGCATTCGCGGTCGTCGTCTTCGCGCTTTGGTACACCGGGGACCAGCAGGAAATTTGAAGATCCTCATCCCGCTGAAGCAGGTGCCCGACTCGACCGTGCGTGTGAAGGTCGGGCCGGATGGGAAATCGATCGTCACCGAGGGCATCACCTGGTCGATCTCGCCGTACGACGAGTACGCGATCGAGATGGCCCTCGAGCGCAAGGACGCGGATGCCTCGACGGTCGTCGCCGTCGTGACGGTCGGTCCGGCCCGCTCGCGCGACGCGCTGCGCCAGGCTCTCGCGATGGGCTGCGACGAGGCCTCGCTCGTGACAGCCGATGCGACAACACCACTCGGCGTCGCGCGCGCTCTCGCGAAGGTAGTCGAGGAAACGAAGCCGGACCTTGTGCTCTGCGGGAAGCAGGCGTCCGATGACGATCAGGGCTTCGTCGGCCCGGCGCTCGCCGAGCTTCTGGGGTGGCCGCACGTGGCGACGATCACGAAGGTCGTTCCTGTCGAAGGCGGAGTCGAGCTCTGGCGCGAGGTCGAGGGCGGTCACGAGGTCTGGAAGGCTGCGCTTCCCGCGCTTGCGACGGTGCACAAGAGCGAGAAGGAGCCACGGTACCCGTCGCTTCCCGGGATCATGAAGGCGAAGAAGAAGGACATACCCGAGCGAGCGATCGGTGCGCTCGGCGTCGACGCGTCCGGGCCGAGCTGGACGATCCTTTCGATGGAGCCACCGGCGGCGCGCGGCGGGGGCAAGATCCTGAAAGACGGAGACAGCAAGCAGATCGCGGAGCAGCTTGCGACTGCGCTGCGCGACGAGGCGAAGGTCCTGTGAAGACGCTTGTCGTCGCCGAACGCAAAGGCACCGAGCTCCGCCGCGTCACGCTCGAGCTGGCTGCGAAGGCGCGCGAGCTTGGCGAGGCGGCGGTCGTGGAGATCGCCGGGGAGCGCTACTCGCCGCTGCCGTTCGTGTCGGCGCTCGCGAAAAAGGTGGAGTCCGACAAGCCGGACCTCGTCCTCCTGGGCGCGACCCTGAACGGGCGCGATCTGGGCGCGCGCCTGGCGGCGCGGCTGGGTCGGGCCTACGCGGCCGACGTGACCGGCCTACGTGCGGCCGGGAACGCGCTCGAGGCGGACAAGCCGATGTACGCGGGCAAGGTGCGCGCGAAAGTGCAGCTCGGTCTTCCGGCGGTGGTCTCGGTGAGGCCCGGCGCTATCCCGCTGAAGAGCGCCGAGGCGCCGCAGGTCGACAAGATCGATGCGGACGGATCCGTCGAGAAGCTCACCTTCGTGAAGCTCGTGGCCACGGCGACAGACACGAAGCGCGTCTCGCTGTCGGAAGCACGGGTCGTCGTGTCGGGCGGCCGGGGCCTCAAAGGCCCCGAGAACTGGCATCTCGTCGAGGAGCTCGCCGATGCCCTCGGCGGCGCCGTGGGCGCATCGCGCGCCGTCACGGACGCCGGATGGCGGCCGAACGAGGAGCAGGTCGGGCAGACCGGGAAGACGGTGACGCCAGACCTTTACGTCGCTCTCGGCATCTCGGGCGCGATCCAGCACCTGGCGGGCATGACCTCGAGCAAGGTGATCGTCGCGGTGAACAAGGATCCAGACGCCGACATTTTCAAGATCGCCGACTACGGCGTCGTGGCCGACGTCTTTGAGTTCGTCCCGGCATTTACGGACGCGGTGAAACGGGCTCGAGCGTCGTGAACCCGTTCGTCGGGGCGACCGAGCGCGAGCTCGCGGGCGCGGTAGCCGATTGGGCGAAGGGTCTGGCCGGGCGCATACCGGCGGCGGAGAAGGAAGGCGCGCTTCCCCGCGACGTCATCGCCGACCTCGGGCGTCTCGGCGTCCTCGGAATGACGATCCCGGAAGCCGCCGGCGGGCTCGGCGCGTCGGGCGTCGGGTTCGCGCTGGTGCTCGAGGAGCTCTCCGCGGCGTGGCCCTCGCTGGCGGTCGGCGTGGCCGTCAACAGCGGCATCGTGGCCGGCTCCATCGTCCGACATGCGACTGTGGAGCAGCGCCAGCGCTGGCTGCCCAAGCTCATGGATGGCTCCGGGCTCGGCGCGTTTGCGCTGACCGAACCGACGTCCGGGAGCGACGCCGCGTCGCTGCGGACGGCCGCGCGACGGGAGGGCGGCGGCTGGCGCATCGACGGGCAAAAGCAGTTCATCACGAACGCGCGGTACGCGCCGTTCGCGATCGTGCTCGCGCGGGTCGGCGAGCTCGACCCAAAGCGAACGGCGGCGGGCATCACGGCGTTCGTCGTGCCGCTCGACGCGCCGGGCGTTTCAGTCGGTAGACCCGAGCGCAAGCTCGGCCTCCGCGCCTCGGACACGAGTGCCATCGTCATGGACGGCGCCACGATCGGCGCCGACGCGGTCCTCGGCGAGGTCGGCAAAGGCTTCGCGATCGCCATGAGCGGGCTCGATGGCGGACGCATCGGGATCGCCGCGCAGTCGGTCGGCATCGCGCGCCGGGCGCTCGAGCTCGCGCGCGCGTACGCGAAGGAGCGGAGGCAGTTTGGCCGCCCGATCGCCGATTTCGAAGGCCTTCGATTCAGCATCGCAAAAGCGGAGAGCGATCTTGCCGCGTCGCGTCTCCTCGCGCTCCGCGCGGCCTGGCTCCGCGATCGCGGCCGTCCGTTCACGCGCGAGGCCGCCATGGCCAAGCTGTACGCGAGCGAGATGGCACAGCGCGCCACCCACGCCGCCGTCCAGATCCTCGGTGGCAACGGCTACATGCGGGATTACGCAGTCGAGCGTTACGCGCGGGACGGCCGCGCGACGACGATCTACGAAGGGACGAGCGAGATACAGCGCATCGTTATCGCGCGCTCGCTGCTCGCGGCATGACGATCCAGAAGGCCGGGACAAAATGAAAGGGAAGCTCGAGCGACGAGCGATTCACTCGCGACGAGCGAGTCAACCAGCCATGAGCGCGTCTTCGGGCGTCGCCCGAAGATTGAGCAAGCAGCGCTGGCTCGACGACGTCTACAACGCCGCAACAAAGAAGCACGCGGAGCGCAAGAGCAGGTTTTCGACGCTCTCCGACGAGGTGATCGAGCCGCTCTACACGGCGGACGATCTCGAAGGGTTCGATCCCGACCGCGATCTCGGCTTCCCCGGGGAATTCCCGTACACGCGCGGCGTGCAGCCATCGATGTACCGCGGCCGTCTCTGGACGATGCGCCAGTTCGCGGGGTTCGGCTCGGCCGAGGACACCAATGAGCGCTTCCACTATCTCCTCAAGCACGGCGTCGACGGTCTCTCGGTCGCGTTCGATATGCCGACGCTCATGGGCCGCGACTCGGACGACCCCCTGTCGCGTGGCGAGGTCGGGCGAGAGGGCGTGGCCGTCGACACGCTCCGCGACATGGAGATTCTGTTCAACCGCATACCGCTCGACCGCGTGACGACCTCGATGACCATCAACGGGCCGGCCTCGATCGTGTGGGCGATGTATATCGCCGCGGCCGAGAAGCGCGGCATTCCGCTCGACCGTCTCGGCGGAACGATCCAGAACGACGCGCTCAAGGAGTACATCGCGCAGCGTGAGTGGATCGTTCCCGTCAAGCCGGCGATGGGTCTCGTCGTGGACACGTTCCGCTACGGCTCGCGTGAGGTGCCGCGCTGGAACACGATCTCGATCTCCGGCTACCACATCCGCGAAGCCGGGGCGACCGCGTTGCAGGAGCTCGCGTTCACTCTCATCGATGGGCTCGAGTACGTGAAGTGGGGGGTCGCGGCTGGACTCGACGTCAACGACTTCGTGCCGCATCTCTCGTTCTTCTTCGACGTGCATAACGATTTCTTCGAGGAGATCGCGAAGTTCCGCGCGGCCCGGCGCATCTGGGCACGGGAGATCGAGCGCCGCTACCACCCAACGAACGAGCGCGCCCTTCTCATGCGCACCCACGCCCAGACCGCCGGCGTTTCGCTCACGGCGCAGCAGCCGTACAACAACGTCGTTCGTGTGACGCTGCAGGCGCTCGCCGCTGTGCTCGGCGGAACGCAGTCGCTGCACACGAACTCGCTCGACGAGACCTACGCCCTACCGACGGAGGAGGCGGTGACCCTTGCGCTTCGCACGCAGCAGGTCATCGCGCACGAGTCTGGGGTCGCGGACACGATCGACCCGCTCGCCGGCTCGTACTACCTCGAGTCGCTCACCGAGCGCATGGAGCGGGGCTTCGATCGCTACCTGGGCGAGATCGAGAAGATGGGCGGGATGGTCGAGGCGGTCGACCGGGGCTTTCCCCAGCGCGAGATCACGGAAGCCTCCTTTCACTTCCAGCAGCAGGTCGAGGAGGGGGAGAAGATCGTCGTCGGGATCAATAAGTACGCGACGAGTGAGCAAACGACGATCCCGACTCTCGCGATAGACACCGAGGTCGAGCGGAAACAGATCGCGCGGCTCGCGGAGACGCGGAAGACGCGGGATCGCGGCCGCTGGAATGAGTCAATTGACGCACTCCGGCACGCCGCCAAGCGCGGGGATGAGCTCATGCCCCGCTTTGTCGAGTGCGCCAGGGCAAACGCCAGCGTCGGCGAGCAGGTACTTGTGCTGAAGGAGGTCTTCGGTGAGTACCACGATCCCGGCTACTTCTAAAGACACGCTGCGCCGCCAGATCAGCCAGAGCTACCGCGCGCTGCGATCGTCGCTCGAGGCGCTCCCTCGCGACCGATTTACGGAGAAGCTCAGCACAGGGTGGTCCCTCAACGAGAACATCGCGCACCTTGCGGCGTGGGAGGAGACCGTGCCGAAGCGCGTCGCCGCGGTGCTCGAGAGCGGAGAGGACCCGAAGCTCTACGACGATGTCGACGCGTTCAACGCGCGCGCCGCAGCAGAGGCGCAAGGCAAGACGACGGATGAGCTCTTCGCGCGCTGGTCCGCCGCGCACGAGGCTGTGCTCGAGACGGTCCGTTCGCTCCCCGAGGACGCCGACAAGCTCATGTTCGACATCGTCGAATGGAACACGACGGGCCACTACCCCGACCACTTCGCCGACATCGACGCGGCGATCCGCACGAAAGACGATCTCTTCGGGCTGGTCCAAACGAACTGGATCGCCTTCCGACTGGCCATCGGCGCGATCGGATTGCCCGCGCTCGAAAACGCGACCTCGAGCGGCTGGACCTACAAGGACCTCGTCGCGCACGCGGCCGCCTGGGAAGACCACATCGCGATGCGCCTCAAGGGGATGCGCGAGACAGGTGCGGAGACCTATCCCGGAGTCGACGATGCGGACGCGTTCAACGCCGACGTCGTGGAGCGGACGCGCGGTCGCGCGGCCGCCGACGTGATCCGCGAGCTCGACGCCGCCCATGAGCGGATGATCGCCGAGCTCCAGCAACTGACGCCCGAGCGGATCCACGCGAACAACAGCTGGGTCGTCGGCGTCGTGGCCTCCGACACGTACGGTCATTACGCCCAGCACTTCGACGAGGTCTTCGCTGCCGTTCCGAAAAAGCCGGCGGAGCTCCTCGAGCGCATGCGCGAGGGCTGGCGCCCGTTCCGCCGCGGTCTGAATCGCCTCGGCCTCGTTCCGCTCTCGGAGAAGACGCCCGCGGGCTGGACCTACAAGGGGATGCTCGGGCACGTCGCGAACTGGATGGAGAAGATCCCGGACGAGATGCCGAACCGTCTCGCCGGGCGCCGCGGGCCGACGCCAGATGTCGACGCGGAGAACGCGCGTGAGGCGAAGGAGGGCGAGACGCGCTCAGCGCACGACGCGGTGAGCCGCCTGGATGCCGCGTACAAGACCGTTGTCGATCTCGTCACAGCACTTCCCGCGGACCGCGACATCCCCTTCCTCGCGACCCGCCTCGTGGTCGGCGAGACGTACGGCCACTTCGTCGAGCACAGCGGCGAGATCGAGGCGGCGCTGCCCCGCACCGCGGACGACTTCATCAAGACCATCGAGAAGGTCTGGAAGCCGTTCCGGGCGGTGATCCGCGAGCGCGGCCGAGCCGGGCTCACCGAGAAGACCTCGACCGGGTGGACCTGCAAGGACATCGTCGCGCACTCGATCGGCTGGATGGAGCAGACGATCCGCGAGATGCGGAGCGGCGAGCTCAGCACCGGCTGGACGAAGGAAACGATCGACGCCTACAACGCACGATCTGTGCGGACGCACGAGCTCGTCGGTCCTGAGGCGATCGTCGACGAGCTCGACACCGTCTATCGCAATCTCGTCGAGACGATCCGCGGTCTCGGCGACGGCCCGATCGACGAGCGCTTCGCGAGCACGATGCCCTACTACACGTACCTCCACTGGGAGGAGCACTTCGCGGAGCTCGGCGTTCCGCTATGAAGCGACCCATCCGCGTCGTCGTCGCGAAGGCCGGCCTCGACGGTCACGACCGCGGCGCGAAGGTCGTGGCACGCGCGTTGCGCGATGCCGGGATGGAAGTGATCTACACCGGCGTGCACCAGACACCCGAGCAAGTCGTCGAGACGGCCCTGCAGGAGGACGCCGACGCGATCGGCCTCTCACTGCTCTCAGGCGCGCACAACTACATCTTCCCGCGGGTCAGCGAGCTGATGAAGGAAAAGGGCCTGGACGACGTGCTTCTCTTCGGCGGCGGCATCATCCCCGAGGCGGACTGGCCGGCACTCGCGAGAGTCGGCGTCGAGAAAGTCTTTCCTCCGGGCGCGTCGCTCGAGGAGATCACGACATACGTGCGCGAGGCCGTGCCGCGAAAGCGTGGGGCCGCCGCATGACCTACCGCGAGAACCCGTCGTTGCGGCAACCCGTCGAGAGAGAAGTCGGCGAGCAACGAGACAACGAGATAGCGCGCGACGTCAAGAAAGCGAGGGGGATAAAGATGGCAAAGAAGGACGACAGACCGGTCGACGCAGGACTTGCGGCACTCGTGGGCAAGAGCGAACAGGAGCTCATCGATTTTTGGAAGCAACGCTTCGGACTCATCGCGGCGATACCGGTGGATACGGCGCGCGTCGGCGCGCTCACGCCGCAGCTTCGCGAGCTCGTGCGCATCCAAAATCGCGAGGAGCGCAAGCGTCTCACCGCCGCGCGAATGAAGGCGTTCGTGCAGCTTCCGGGCGACCAACAGGAGCGGATCACGAAGACGCGCCAGGCCGCGTACAACGTCGACCGAGCCGTCCTCGAGGAGGACCAGCGAATGGTCGATGAGCTCCTGCCGACCATTGCGGAAGCCAGGAACTACCCAACCGCGGCTCGTTGAAGTTCGCTTGAACTTTTCGTACCGGGACGATCAGCTCCTCGTTCGCGATACGGTCCGCGACTTCGTGCAGTCGCGGATCGTTCCGAACGCCGAAGCCTGGAACGAGAAGGGCGAATTTCCGCTCGAGATCCTTCCCGAGCTAGCGGCCCTCGGTCTCACCGGACTCGCGGTGCCTCACGAGTACGGCGGCGCCGAGCTCGACGTGCTGACGATCGCGCTCGTGATGGAGGAGCTCGGCGCGGGCGACGGCTCCATCGCGCTCACTGTCGCCGCCCACAACTCGCTCTGCATCGGCCACCTGCTCATGGTGGCGAGCGAAGAGCAAAAGTCGCGCTGGCTTCCACCGTTAACCCGCGGCGAATACCTCGGATGCTGGGCGCTCACCGAGCCATCGTCGGGCTCCGACGCCATAAGCGTCCAGAGCCGCATCCGCCGCGAGGGCGACGACTACGTGCTCTCGGGGACAAAGCAATTCATCACCAACGGATCGATCGCCGGATTCGCGGTCATCCTCGCCGGCGCGGGCGAGCGCAAGCTTTCAGCGTTCGGCGTCCCCCGCGGGACCGACGGCTTTCGGGTCGGCCGCCGCGAGGAGAAGATGGGCCTCCACGCGTCGGATACCGCGCAGCTCGTGCTCGACGATTGCCGCGTCCCGGCAGCGGACCGTATCGGCCGCGACGGGGACGCCTTCACTGACGTGAAAGGCGTGCTCGACAAGGGGCGCATCGGGATCGGTGCGCTCGCCATTGGCCTTGGCCGGGCGTCGCTCGACATCGCGATCGGGTACGCGAAGGAGCGCCGGCAGTTCGGCAGACCGATCGCCGAGTTCGAGATGATCCAATGGCGCCTCGCGCGCGCCCGCACCGAGCTCGACGCGGCTCGTCTTCTCGTTCACCGGGCCGCGACCCTCGCCGACGCGGGCCTGCGGTTTACCGACGCGGCGTCGAAGGCCAAGCTCTATGCGTCGGAGGCCGCGACGCGTGCCGCCGACTCGTCGCTTCAAGTACTCGGCGGATATGGATACCTCCAGGACTTTCCGATCGAACGCCACCTGCGCGACGTCCGTCTCATGGAGATCGGCGAAGGCACCAGCGAGATCCAGCGGATCGTCATCGCTCGCGAGCTCCTTCACGTCGACTGATGGCCGCGACGGCGACCGGCGACCTCCTCGCTCGCGCGCGCGGCGGTGACAAGCGGTCGATCGCGCGGCTTTTGTCGGTCGTCGAGAACGACGGGCCCGGCGCGGCCGAGGCGATGCGCGCGCTCTACCCGCAGACCGGACACGCCCAGATCGTCGGGATGACCGGCCCACCTGGCGGTGGCAAATCCACTCTGGTCAACCGTCTCGCCGGGATCTATCGCGAACGTGCGCCACGGGTCGCCATCGTCGCGGTGGATCCCTCCAGTCCGTTCACCGGGGGTGCGATCCTTGGCGACCGCATCCGCATGCGCGAGCGATTCCTCGACGACGGTGTCTTCATTCGCTCGATGGCGAGTCGCGGGCACGCCGGAGGTCTGGCTCGCGCGACCGCGCGCGTCGTAAACGTCCTCGACGCCCTCGGGACGGACGTCGTCCTCGTCGAGACCGTGGGCGTCGGCCAGGAGGAGGTCGACGTCATCCGCGTCGTGGACACCGTCTGTCTGGTGACCGTCCCGGGCCTCGGCGACGACATACAGGCGATCAAGGCGGGGGTCCTTGAGATCGCCGACGTGCTCGTTGTGAACAAAGCGGATCGCCCCGGCGCCGACGAGACCGCGCGCGACCTCGCGCAGATGCTCTCGCTCGCCAAGGATCGTCCCTGGAAGACTCCGATTTTGCGGACGTCCGCCCAGTCAGGGGACGGTCTGCCGCAGCTCGTCGAGGCGATCGACCGGCACGGGGCCTGGTCGCGCGAGTCGGGCGAGTACCAGCGTCGCCAGCGCGCGGCCGCGCGAAGCGAGGTCGAAGCGCTTCTGCAGGAGGCGCTGCTGCGCGAGCTCGCGGGCCGCGTTGGTGAATCTCGTCTCGACGCCGCGGTCGCTCGTGTCGCGGACCGCTCCATCGATCCGTATGCCGCAGTGGAGGAGCTCCTGCGCGGGTGATCGAGCTGACGCTCTTACGGACCGGTCTGATCGATCTGCCGCGCTCGACATTCTTTCCGGAGGGCGGACCCGAGATCATTCGTATTCCGGTGTGGTCGGCACTTCTTCGGACGAGCGAGGGCATCGTCCTCTTCGATACCGGTCTTCATCCCGTCCATGTCGACCGCCCCGACGCGACGTACGGCCCGAAGAGCTCCGTGAAACCGGTCATGGTTCGCGATGACGCGATCGTCGCGCGTCTCGCAAGCGTCGGGGTCCGTCCCGACGATGTCGCCATAGTCGTGAACAGCCATCTCCACTTCGACCATGCCGGCAACAACGGCGCCTTCCCAAAGGCGCGCTTCGTTGTCCAGGGTGAGCATCTCGCGTACGCGAAAGGCAAGCCGAACTTCCCGGGCGTGTATTGGGACATCCCGGAGCTGAGCTACTTGCCGGTAGCCGGGCGGACCCGCGTCGCACCCGGGCTGGAGGTGGTGCCGACCCCGGGGCACGCACCGGGGCATCAGTCGCTGATCGTTGATCTTCAGGAAACCGGACGAGTCGTGCTTTGCGGCGATGCCGCGTTCACGCGCGAGAACCTGGAGCGCGGCGTGATCCAGGCCCAGGATGACGGGGCCGCGACGGAATCGCTCGCGCTCATCCGCTCCCTCGTCGACGACGATCTCGACCGCGTCTTCCCGAGCCACGACGCCGCCGGTTGGCTGGGCTGGCGTCATGCGCCGGAGATATACCGCTGAGGACGCTCGTGCTCGGAGTGCTCGCGCACGTCAAGTGGTTCACCGACCCGCGGCTACACCCGACCCAGTACGCCATTCTGCTGAGCGCGCCGGTGATCGCAGCTTTCGTCTTGGCGATCGGAGCGACCGGCGTGGCGTACCTCATCCAACATCGCGTGCCCGAACCGAAGGCGATCCGCTCGCTGGAGCGCTACGCGAAGACCGGGCCGCTCGCGCTCCGCATCGCGCTCGGCGTCGCTCTCCTCGCCGCAGTTGCCGCGAACTGGCTTTTCGTCCCGTCGCTTGTACTCCATGACGACTCCGTCGGCGTCGCGCTCCGAGCGGTCGAGACAGCCTGTGGCCTCTTCCTATTGGCTGGGCTGTTCACGCGGTACGCAGCGATCGTCCTCGCGCTGCTTGGAGTCGTGGCGATGGTGCCGTTCAGCATCGAGAGCATCCTCGAGCAAATCCACATCCTCGGGATTGCCGTGTTTCTCTTCATCGCAGGGCCCGGCCCTGTTTCTCTGGACGCGCGCCGCGGGGCCGAGCTTGCACTGGACCATCGCAACGCCCCGGCCGTCGCCATCAATTTGCTGCGGATCGCGATGGGTTTCGGCATCGCGTACGGGGCGTTGACCGAAAAGCTCCTCAACGCAGCGCTCGCGCAGGCACTCCTCGATCAGAGTCCGTTCCTCAACGTGCTGCGGCCGTTCGGCGTGAGCGACCCCGTCTTCATCTGGCTCGCCGGTGCGACGGAGCTCGTGATCGGTGTCGTCATTCTGTCGGGTCAGATCACCCGTCCGGTGATGGCGGTCGGCTTCGCGTTGTTTACGGTCACGCTGATCGTCTTCGGTCTCCCTGAGTTCATCGGCCACCTGCCGTACTACGGGATCATGCTCACGCTCTTCATCGCACCCGATGCGGACTCGTGGCACGTCCAGCGGGGACTGCGCCGGGCGGCATAGCGCCCGTATTGCGACCCGCGGCGGTGGCAGGAAACCTAGCCTCACACGATGCCTGCGTTCGGGCCCGCTCGATGTTGAAAGCCGCGATCCGAGTTGTATGGCGCTGTCCGCTTACGTTCCTCGTCGCCACGCTTCTCGTCGCCGTATTCGCGGTCGAGTCCTATCAGGTCTCATGGCAAACCCTCACGGTGGGTGGTGGTCTGATCACTCCGACACTCGCGCTTCGTGCCGCGGTCTACCCGCCGTCGATCGAGCACGGTGAGTGGTGGCGCTTCATCACCGCAGGCTTCATTCACTTCAACGTCCTGCATCTCGGTTTGAATCTCATTGGGCTCATCTACGCGGGCGTCTTCGTCGAGTCGCGCTTCGGACGACTCCGGTTCGCCCTTATCTACTCCGCAGCTCTGCTCGGTGGGAATGTGCTGGCGTACCTGACAACGATCGGGACGCGCGAGTTCACGGGCGGAGCGTCAGGGGCGATCATGGGTCTCTTCGGCGCGATCGTCGTGTTCGCGATGCGGTTCTGGAGCCAACGCGAGGTGGGCGGCTACGCGGCCGGTCCGATCGCCGCGACGCTTGTGAATGGCTTCCTGAGCCCCGGTGTCTCGAACGCCGCACATATCGGGGGCCTCGTCGTCGGGATCGGCGTAGCCGTCTTGGTGGGCATTAGGACGGGCCTAGCGGAAACCATCCGCGCCGCCGAAGCTGACGTTGTCCGCCGCGCCGAGCTCGAACGTGGCCCGACACCGCCGGAAATCTCAAACCTGATCGCGGACGATCCGCTCAACCGTTTGGAGCTCACCCGGTCGCCACTTGCGAGGATCGGCTTCGCCGGCCTCGGAATCCTCTTCATTCTGGCGGCGGGGATCGGACTTTCCGAGAGCTACGGGTGGTGGGCGGCCTTCTTCCTCGTTCTTGGACTGGCCTTCATCAACGGGACACGCCAACGTCTCGTGCTCGACCCGCGCGGCTTTCGGGCGACCGGACTCCCGTGGGGAAGAGGGCTCGTTCGATGGCGTGACATAGACCGGTTCTTCGTGACCACCATACGAGGCGCGAAGGTTGTCGGCTTCTTATACAGCCCGGCGTACGTGGCTCGGGCGGACGAGCGCGCGGGCCTTCTCGCGAAGCTGAACCTGGGGCAAATCGGTCAAGCGCCGAGCTTCGGGAATGCGAAGCGCCAGGCGGCGCTGATGGAAGAATGGCGTGTCCGCTGGAGCGGAGGCCGCGCGGACGTGTCCGAGTCCCTCGTCTCCGTCGGCTAGCCGAACGCGAGCCGAATGTCCGCGCGATCGTCCTCTACGTCGGGGTTGCGCACCAGATCGAGAAGCCGTGGGTCGTTCGGAAGGACGATGCCCGCGAATCCCTGCGCTTCGCGCTCCGCGCGGAGCGTCTTCCAGTCGGCGCGGCT
This sequence comes from Chloroflexota bacterium, assembly GCA_005882765.1. Classification (GTDB taxonomy): domain Bacteria; phylum Chloroflexota; class Limnocylindria; order P2-11E; family P2-11E; genus 3-1-20CM-2-70-9. Next base: position 27,679 of record VBDV01000117.1, read on the forward strand.
TGCGGGAATCTCGCAGATCGCCCAGCGCTCCGTGGTGCCTTCAGCGTCGGCGACCAGGACGGCATCGGCGCTCCGCTCACCGATGAAAAGACGACCGCGCGAGAGGCGATCGAGCGTGACGCGGACGGCTGCGTGTTCCGTCGCGCCGACGACGACAAGACGAGCACGCCAAGTCGTGGCCGCGAGCGCCGCAGCGAGGATCCAGGGATCCTGATCGTCGCGCGTGAGGACCCACAGCGAGTCGGCACCCGCCGCCTCGAGCGCGCGAGCATCGGCGAACAGCTCACCGACATCCCCACCGAGCCGGAGCTCGGCCCCGATCTTCATGGCAACCCGATGCTAGCGAGCGCCTAGCATCGTGCGATGCCTCGTCCACAGGCTCCTCCGGTCCAGATAGCGCGCTGGCGCGCCGGCGACTGGCGCGACGACAGCGATCAGGTCGCCGCCGAGGAGCCGCTTCAGCTGTCGCTCGATGGCAAGCCGCTATCCATCGTCATGCGGACGCCAGGCAATGACCTCGAGCTCGCGCTGGGACTTCTGTGGGCCGAGCAGGTCATCCGATCGCTCGACGACGTGGCTCGCGTACGCATCAGCGCCGAGGCACAGGAGAACGAGCCACGTGTGGCGGTCGCGAACGATCTCGTGGAATCGAATCAGGTCGACGTCTACCTCCGCGGGAGCGCGGGTCGCCGTCCGGAGCGTTCGTTCCTGGCCACGTCGGCATGCGGGGTTTGCGGGGCCACGACGGTCGAGTCGCTTGCGCTCGACTTCGCGCCCCTAGCAGCCGGTCCCACGGTCGGCGCGGCGATGCTTCCACGGCTTTCGGACCGCCTCCGCGTGCAGCAGCGCATCTTCGAGTCGACGGGAGGCCTTCACGCGGCCGGACTCTTCGACGAGCGGGGCGAGCTACAGCTCCTTCGCGAGGACATCGGCCGGCACAACGCCGTGGACAAGGTCGTTGGGCGCGCGCTGCTCGATGGCCGGCTGCCGCTCGAGCGGTCGGTGCTCGCGGTGAGCGGGCGCGCCGGATACGAGGTCGTGCAGAAGGCGGTCGCGGCGGGCATCCCGATCCTCGCGGCGGTCGGCGCTCCCTCGAGCCTCGCCGTGGCCACCGCGGAGCGCTTCGGGATGACGCTCGTCGGCTTCCTTCGGGACGACCGGTTCAACGTCTACACCTCGCCCGAACGGATCGGGAGGTAGAAACTTGGCGGTAGCGCAGGACAAGCTCCACCCGAGTGCGCGAGCGATCGTGGATCAGCTCGCCGGGCTTCCGCCGCTTCCGACCATGACCCCGGCCGAGGCGCGCGGGCGTCCCGAGCCACTCGCGGCGGCGCCCGAGCCGGTGGCGAGCGTAACTGCGCGCACGATCCCGGGTCCCGGTGGGCCGATTGCGATTCGCATCTATCGGCCGAAGGACGCCTTGCGCGGCGGCCTCATTTACTTCCACGGGGGCGGCTGGGTCGTCGGTTCACTGGAAGGTGCGGACGGCGCGTGTCGTGCGCTCGCGAATCGCTCGCGATGCGTCGTGATCTCGATCGGCTACCGGCTCGCACCTGAGACAAAGTTCCCTGGTCCGGTCGAGGACGCGTATGCGGCGGTTCGCTGGGTCGCGGACAACGCCGCGGAGTTGCGGATCGATCCGACGCGCATCGCCGTCGGCGGATCGAGCGCCGGTGGCAATCTCGCTGCCGCGGCCGCGCTCGTCGCCCGCGATCGCGGTGGCCCGAGGATCGCGTTTCAGTTGCTGACGGTGCCGGCCACGGAGCTCAGCTCAAAGGCCGCATCGCATCGCGAATTCGCGGAAGGCTATGGCCTCACGAGCGCGGACATGACGTGGTACGGCACGCATTACGTTCGGAGCGCCGCGGACGCTGACGATCCCTACGCGTCGGTCCTGCGCGCGGATCTCCACGACATGCCGCCGGCCTTCGTGATCACGGCAGAATGCGATCCACTCCGAGACGACGGGGAGGAATACGCCAAGCGTCTCGCAGAGCTCGGGATCGCTGCTCGCTACAAGCGCTACCAAGGCGTGTTCCATGGATTCATGGGCTTTCCAGGAGCATTGCCGGAAGCCGCGGAAGCATTCGACGACGCTGGCAAAGCGTTGCGAGAAGCGATCGGCTGAGCCGGGATGGGCGCAGCGGGTGGCACGGGGGAGCGGGTTGCGCGCGAGCCGTTGACCGGCCGCGCCGGCGCGCGAGCGGTGGCGAGTGGTGGGGAGCGGACCGGTAGGCGAGCGCGCGACCCCGACCGCGCTACGCGCTCAGGGGCCCCTACCCCTTGGACAGGACCCGGCGCGCCTAACTTGAGTCCGGCCCCTCGTGTTCGAGCTCTTCCCTGACTTCGCGAATGAATGAAGCGACCTCATCGGCGTCGGCGCCTTTCGACACTCGCAAACGCTCGGCGGCGATCCCTGCCATGTAGCTTGCGAGTGGTGCGAAGCGGCGCTCCTTCGTGTGCGCCGCGACGCGAGCGAGCTCGAGGATCTCGGCGGCGACCTTCTCATCAAGCTTCGGCTCTTCGATTTTCGCGCCGAGGCGCTCTGCCGCGTTCTTCCAGCGCTTGGCCAGAGATTCGAAGAACTCATTCATCAGGCGAGAAATCTAGCGTCCGCCTTGCGGACGCAAAACCGCCGGAGTAGAACAGCGAGAGTCCGATGCCGGAAATCACGCGTCGTGAGTTCCTGAAGCTCGGAGCCGCCGGCACCGCCGGCATGGCGCTCGTTCCACTTGCAAATCCCCTTGGGTTCGACCTCGCCCCGGCAAAGAAGCGAGCGCTCGACCTGCGGATTGCCGGCGCCAAAGAAGTCCACTCGCTGTGTCCGTACTGTGCGGTCGGCTGCTCTCTCATCGCTTACACGAAGGAGATCAACGGAAAGGCCCAGCTTCTCCAGATCGAGGGTGATCCCGACAGCCCGGTGAACGAGGGACGGCTGTGCCCGAAGGGCGCGACAGCGATGCAGCTCGCCACGAGCTCCCGCCGAGTCGAGAAGCCGCAGTACCGCGCCCCGGGCAGCAGCAAGTGGGAAGAGAAGTCCTGGGACTTCATGCTCGACAAGCTCGCTCAGAACATCAAGGCGTCACGCGACAACACGTTCGTCGCGCAGGACGCGAACGGGAACACCGTCAACCGCACGGAGGGAATCGCGTTCGCCGGGGGCGCCGCGTTCTCGTCGGAGGAGGGGTACTTCGCCACGAAGCTCATGCGGAGCTTGGGCGTCGTACACATCGAGCAGCAAGCCCGGGTCTGACACGGCCCAACGGTGGTCAGTTTGGCCGCCTCATTCGGACGGGGAGCGATGACGAACCACTGGCGTGACATCAAGCACGCCGATCTCATCCTCATCAACGGCGCCAACCCGGCCGAGGCGCATCCGGTCGGGTTCCAGTGGTTCGTGAAGGCGAAGCTCGACCCGACGAAGGGACCGGGTGCCGGCGGGGGCGCCAAGATCATTCACGCCGACCCTCGCTACACGCGAACGTCGGCGATGGCCGACATGTACTTACGCATCCGGACGGGAACCGACGTCGCGTACTTCGGCGGACTGATCAACTACGTCATCCAGAACAAGCTCTATCACGAGGAGTACGTCAAGAACTACACGAATGCGTCATTCATCGTGAAGCAGGGCTTCGACTTCAATGACGGTCTCTTCACCGGATACAACAGTTCCACGCGCGCGTACGACACCTCGACCTGGACGTACGAGACAGAGGGCGAGCCGATTGCGGGCGCTCCCGCGGGCACAACGCAGGCCGCCGCGAAGCGCGACAAGACGCTCCAGGATCCGCGGACCGTTTGGCAGCTCATGGCCAAGCACTACTCGCGCTACACGCCTGAGATGGTGTCGAGCATCACCGGCATACCGGTCGATCAGTTCAACGCGGTCGCCAAAATGGTCGGCGAGATGGGCAAGCCGGACAAGGTCATGACCATCGTCTATGCGGTGGGACTCACCCATCACACCACCGGCGGCCAGCTCATCCGCTCGGGCGCGCTGCTCCAGCTCATTCTCGGCAACATGGGCCGTCCGGGCGGTGGGATGAACGCCGAGCGCGGCCACGCCAACATCCAGGGCAACACCGACCACGCGATCAGCTGGGAGATCCTGCCGGGTTACCTCCGCATCCCCGCTCCGGGTCAGAAGAACCTCGACGACTACGTCCGTCTCAGTGCGCCCAAGAAGAGCGATCCGAACTCGTGGAACTTCTTCGGGACGAATTACCGCAACTTCATGGTGAGCCTGCTCAAGGGCTGGTACGGCGCGAAGGCCACGAAGGACAACGAGTACGCCTTCGACTTCATCCCGAAGCCAGCCGTGAACTCCTCGTGGATGTCCATCTACGACCAGGCGCTGAAGGGAAAGATGGAAGGCGTGATCCTCTCGGGTATGACCGCCACCTCCATCGGACCGGATTCCAATCAGGTCATGACCGCCCTCGGGAAGCTGAAGTGGCTCGTGGTGATGGACCCGCTTCCCACGACGAGCTCGGAGTTTTGGAAGGCGCCGAACGTCGATCCGGCGTCGATCCAGACCGAGGTCTTCATGCTGCCGACGACCCACTGGATCGAGAAGGACGGCTCGTTCGTCAACAGCGGCCGCTGGTCACAGTGGAAGGATCAGGTCATCCCGCCAGAGGGCGAGGCTAGACACGACCACTGGGTCCTGGCTGACCTCTTCGACCGCGTGAAGACGCTGTACAAGAATCAGAGCGGCAAATTCCCCGATCCGTTGATGGCGCTCACGCTCGACTACAAGGATCCGAAGAAGCCCGAGCTCGAGGAGATCGCGAAGGAGATCAACGGAAAGAACCTGACGACAGGCGGACAGATGGCGAGCTTCGCTCTCCTGAAAGACGACGGCACGACGACGGCAGGCGACTGGATCTACACCGGAAGCTATCCGGACGCGGGCAACCTCGCGAAGCGGCGTAACGGAATCTCCAACCCGACGCAGAACGATCCGACGGGCATGGGCTTCTACCCCAACTGGGCCTGGAGCTGGCCCCTCAATCGGCGAGTCATGTACAACCGCGCATCCGCCGACATCCATGGCAAGCCGTGGGACCCCAAGCGGCCGGGCATCCAGTGGAACGGCACGACGTGGGTAGGCGATGTCCCGGATTACCCACCCACGATGAGCCCAGAGGATCCGGCGGCGTGGCTGCCATTCATCATGAACGGCGAGGGCGTCGGACGGCTCTTCTCGAACTCGATGATCGACGGCCCCTTCCCCGAGCACTACGAGCCGGTCGAGGCGCCCATCGCCAACCCTCTGCACCCGCAGCAATCGGAGGATCCGGTCGCGTTCCTCTACGACCAGGCCGCCGGGCGCCCGAATCGCTTTGGGAAGGCCGCGGACTTCCCGTACGTCGCGACGAGCTACCGCCTCACCGAGCACGAGCACTACGTCACGCAACACGTCCCGTTGCTGGTCGGCCTCCAGCCGCAGGCGTTCGTCGAGGTACCAGCGGAGCTCGCCGACCAGAAGAGCATCAAGAGCGGCGACCGGGTCCGCGTCTCAAGCGCAAGGGGCAAGCTCGAGGTCGTCGCCCTCGTGACCAAGCGCCTCGGGCCGATCACGCTCGCCGGGAACAAGACGGTCTATCAGATCGGCATCCCGATCCACTGGGGCTTCGTCGGGGTCTCCGCGGAACAGAACCCCGACCGATCGAAGTACTGGCTTGCAAATGCGCTCACGCCGTTCGTCGGCGATGCCAACGCGAGGACGCCCGAGTTCAAGGCGTTCCTCGTGAATATCGAGAAGCTCTGATGACACTGGTAGCGGAGCCGACTACGACGTACGAGCAGCGCCGCGAGCGCGCACGCGAGCTCGGCGCGCGCCTCGACTTTGCACAGCAGCCGCTCGCGCTCTACCTCGCCATCGTCGATGCGCAGGAGCGCGCATTCGAGCGAGCGCGGACCGATCGCCCCAATCGCGACGACCTCGTGTCCTATGTCGTTCGCACGGCGCTGCCCGGGGTCATGGAGGCGGCGGTCGCCGCGGGCACTGAGACCTTGCGTGAGGCGACTTTGCTTCGTTTTCACGAAGCCGACCTCGAGGGGCTGATCGAAGCCTGGCTCGACGGCGACGAGACATCGGGCACGGACACCTTCCTCGCGCGGGCGAGCACCCAACCGGTGCTCGAGGCGCTGCCCGATCTCGCGGCGGCGCTCCGGAGCAGCGAGATCACCGACGATCGGCATTGCCCACGCTGCGGGGGCCTTCCGCAGGTCGCGGTGTTCCCGGAGACGGGCGAGGCTCTCTTGACAGCGCAGCGCACCCTCGTGTGCTCGCGTTGCGCCGACGAATGGGTGATGAGCCGAATGACTTGCGCGTCGTGCGGCGAGACGTCGGGTGCGAAAATACCGATTCTCTCGGACGTGGACCTCTTCCCGCACCTTCGGATCGACGCGTGCGAGATGTGCCGGCGCTACCTCATCACGGTCGATCAGCGTAAGGACTCGCGCGCCGTCCCGACAGTCGACGAGCTCGCGGCGCTGCCGCTCGATCTGGTCGCCGCCGAACGCGGCTACACCAAGATCGCGCGCAATCTGATGGGGTTCTAAAGGTATGGCTGCATTCCAAGAACGCCCGATGGGATTCTTCACCGACACGTCGATCTGCATCGGCTGCAAAGCCTGCGAGGTCGCGTGTAAGGAGTGGAATCAGCTCCAGGGTGATCCGGCGAAATTTACCGCGGACTCGTACGACAACACCGGTCAGCTCGACGCGCAGAACTGGCGGCACGTGCAGTTCATCGAGCAGGTGCCGGACAACAACGGTGTCGTCTTCAACCCGACGCCCATCGCCGGCGGGCAAGCCTGGCTGATGATGAGCGACGTCTGCAAGCACTGTAAGAACGCGAGCTGCATGGAAGTGTGTCCGACGAATGCCCTCATGCGGACCGAGTACGACACCGTGTACATCCAGAACGACGTCTGCAACGGCTGCCGCAACTGCATCTCTGCCTGCCCGTACGGGGTCATCGGCTTCAACGAGGAAAAGGGCATCGCCCAGAAGTGCACGCTCTGCTACGACCGTCTGCAGGGCGGCCTCCAACCGGCGTGCGCGAAGGCCTGCCCAACCGAATCGATCAAGTTCGGCTACATCGACGATCTGCACAAGGTCGCCGACGATCGGCTCGCCAACTTGAAGACGCAGGGATATGCGAAAGCGCAGCTCTACGGCCGCGATGAGAAGGTGTACGGCGGGCTCAACGCGTTCTTCCTGCTGATGGACAAGCCCGAGGTCTACAAGCTGCCGAGCGAGGCCAACGCCACCCTTCCCAGCCGCAACAACCTCCCGGGCTATGTCGGCGGTGTCGCGACTGCCGTCGTCGGGCTCATCGCCGGTCTCCTCGCATTCCGTAGTGGCCGCATGAACGCGAATAACAACACCACGACGACGCCCCGCTGATGGAGCACTTCGCTTCGCCGCCGCACTGGGAGTGGTGGATCCTCGGGTACTTCTTCTTCGGCGGCATCTCGGGTGGAAGCTATGCGCTCGGCACGCTTCTCCGTTTTAGCGGCAATGCGCGGGACGAAAGCGCCGCGCGCGTTGCCTTCATCACGAGCTTCATCGCGCTCGTACCGTGCCCCATTTTCCTCACCATCGATCTGGGCCAGCCGCTTCTCTTCTGGCACATGCTCGTGGACACGAGCAACGGCGGGCTTGCATTCAAACCGGACTCGCCGATGAGCCTTGGCTCCTGGGCGCTCCTCATCTTCGGTGTCTTTTCGTTCGTGTCGTTCCTGGGCGCGATCGCCGAAGTCGGTTGGTTCCGCGCCACGAACGGCATCGGGCGCGCGCTGCGCGGTGCCGCCGGTCTTGTGTGGAGCGCGATCGGCACGGTGTTCGGGCTATTCATCTGCGCGTACACCGGCGTGCTCCTGGCGGTGTCGAACCAAGCGGTGTGGAGCGACGCCGGTTGGGCGCTCGGCGGTATGTTCGTCGCGTCGGCCCTCGCGGGCTCCGCGGCTCTCTTGCTGCTCCTCGCTCGTTCGCGCCGTGATGTCGACGCTGACACCGCCGTTCGGCTTGAATCGGCGGACCGTTACTTCGCGATCCTCGAGACGATCCTGATCGCGATCTTCCTGGTGCTCCTCGCGATCGCCGGAACCATCGGCAAGGTGCTTGGCGTATGGATCGTGCTCTGGGTCCTCGTGATCCTCGGACTCCTCGCGTCGCTGGCGATGCGTTCTGGCGCCGCACGACGGTGGCCGCCTGTCGCGGCGCCGATCCTCGCGCTTCTCGGCGTCCTCGCGCTGCGTGCGCTCGTCATCTTCAGCGCTCAGACGTAGCGATCGGCCGCCACGCATGAAGTGGATCACCCGAGAGCATCCGCGAGTCGACCGCGTGGCCTGTCCCTGGCTCGTCGAGAAGTTCGTCGACAAGAACGCCGAGTTTGTTTATGTGCCGGCGGATCAGGTCATGGCCGAAGCGCGAAAACAGGGTGCCACGCCATACGACGTGAAGGATGTCGAGCTAGGCCATCGCGGCGCCGAGTGCAGCTTCGATGCATTTGTGCGGAAGTACGGACTCGTGACGGATCCGGCCATGGCGTACATGGCGAAGGTCATCCGGGGCGCCGATACCCCGGATAAGACGATCACGCCCGAATCCGTGGGCATCGAAGCGCTTCTCGAAGGAGTCCGCATCGTCTACCAGCCGAACGATCAAAAGCAGCGCGAGGCATCACGCCCGATCCTCGACGCCCTCTACGCGTACTGCCAGATGAAAGTCGCGGCCGTCTAGTTAGCCGCGTTCAACGCCCGCGTCAGCTCTTCGGGTGCCGAATATTCGCGATCGGGAAGCTTTTTCAACGAGTCGAACACCGTCTGATCGATGCTCGCTTCGCGCGCAGCTTCCAAGATCGCGTCCCTGCTGATGGGGTAATCGAGACCATCGACGAACTGGCTTGCGACTTCGCTCGCGCGCATTTCTTGCATGCGACCTGGTAGAGCCAGTCGCATGCCAGCGCGGTCGGGCGCTCGGCCGACCGAGGGCCCCCGCGCGACGGGGAGCCGGCCGAGGCGTCCGAGGCCGGGGGGCCCCGACGCGAAAAGAGGGTTTCGGTCGGCCGAGCGGGGCGGACGCAAGCGCCGCATATCCTGCGCGCATGAAGATCACAGACAGGCTCGCGGAAATGCGAGCAAAAGCCGCCGTCGGTGGCGGCGAGCAACGGATCGCTCAGCAGCACGCGAAGGGGAAGCTGACGGCGCGCGAGCGGATCGATTTGGTGCTCGACGAGGGCTCCTTCAGTGAGCTCGACGCATTCGTCTTGGCGCGTCCGACGGAGCTCATCGCGGATGACGAGCGCGTGATGGGCGACGGCGTCGTCACCGGGTTCGGGCGGATCGACGGGCGACTCGTGTACATCTTCTCCCAGGACTTCACGGTCTTCGGAGGTTCGCTCGCCGAGGCGCACGCCGAGAAGATCTGCAAGGTGATGGACCTCGCCGTGAAGACCGGCGCGCCGATCATTGGACTGAACGATTCCGGTGGCGCACGGATCCAGGAGGGCGTGGTTTCGCTCGGCGGTTACGCCGACATCTTTCTCCGGAACGTGCTGTCCTCGGGCGTCGTCCCGCAGATCTCCGCGATCATGGGCCCGTGCGCGGGCGGCGCGGTCTACTCGCCCGCGATCACCGACTTCGTCGTGATGGTCCGCGATACGAGCTACATGTTCGTCACCGGTCCCAACGTGGTGAAGACCGTGACGCACGAGGACGTGACGCTCGACGAGCTGGGGGGCGCTGACGTGCACGCACATCGCTCGGGTGTCGCGCATTTCGAGGCCGATGACGAGGTGAGCTGCGCGGCCCTGCTCCGACGGCTGGTCGGGTTCCTGCCGTCCAACAATCTCGACGCGGCCCCGATCGTCGCGACCGACGACGCGCCCGGTCGCGAGGAGCCGTCCTTGGACGGAATCGTCCCCGATGCCTCGAACAAGCCCTACGACATGAAGGAGGTCATCCGCCGCGTCGTCGACGATGAGGACGTGCTCGAGGTCCACGAGGGCTGGGCGCAGAACATCATCTGCGCCTTCGCGCGCCTCGACGGCCGTTCGATCGGGGTGGTTGCGCAGCAGCCCATGATCCTCGCGGGCGTTCTGGACATCGACGCATCGATCAAAGCGGCGCGCTTCGTGCGTTTCTGCGACGCC
>VBDV01000057.1 GCA_005882765.1 Chloroflexota bacterium
TCGTACCCGCGCAGTCCCCGCACGAAACGGGTGATCCCGTGGATTCGCAGCATGCCCTCCTCGTCGAAGGGCAGACCCTCCAGCAGCGCGCGGTCGGCCGCGGTGGGCGGGCGCACCGCACCCATGAAACCGTCGATCGTGATCTGGTCGGCGCCGTTCTTCAGCGTCGCGAGCGCCCAGACCAGCCGCCACGCCGGGTTCGGCACGATCGTCGCGAGGGATGAATGCGCGTCCTTGTTCGCGCCGCGCACGCGAAGCTCGACGTACGCGATGCCTTTGAGACCGCACGAGATGGTCGGCCTTCCCGCGGCGTCTTTGTAGCCCGCCTCCCAGATGCAGCCGTCCGCGCGGAGCCGCTCGCCATGGCGCGCCACGAATGCGGCGAGATGCGCCGAGCCGCTCTCCTCCTCGCCTTCGTACAGCACACGGATCCGAAGAGGGAGCTCACCCATCGTGGCGCGGTAGGCGTCGATCGCCTGGAGGCGCGCCATCAGATTGCCCTTGTTGTCCGAAACGCCGCGGCCGTAGAGAAAGCCGTCGCGTTCGGTCGGCTCGAAGGGTGGCGTCTCCCACTCGTCGAGCGGATCCGGAGGCTGTACGTCGTAGTGGTTGTAGACAAGAAGGGTGCGATCGCCGCGACCGGTCTCGCCGACGATTGTCGGAGGTCCGCCGTCGACGGTCAGCGCTTCCGCGGCGATGCCCCCGCGTTTCTTCGCTCGGTCGAGGACGATGCGGGCAGTTTCGGGAATCCCGATCCCCTGCGCCGAGACGGTCGGTTGCCGGATCAGGGTCTTCAGCTCATCGATGTATTCGCGCTCCCGGGCGCGCACGTACGCATCGAAGTCCGCGAAAGTGGTCACGCCGGAAGGTTAGCCTCAGGTCGGAACGGTCGTCGTTCGGGTCTTGCTTTTTCCGAGCTCGCACCACGGCGAGTACGGCGTGATCTCGATCCAACGCTGCTGGCAGAGGTAATGGACGACACCGTCGAGGTCCTCGATCGTCTCGCGCTTGTAGATCTTCGCGCGCGGGATCATGTAGACGCAGTCGCCGCAGTTCGCGGGACGTGCCGGCCGTGGGCGCGAAGCCGCCCGGGCCGCCGCGAGCGCCAGGCCAAGGCCCGCGAGGGCCAGAACGAGAAGGACAAAAACGACGAAGACGACACCAAAACTACCCATATCCGTCGCGGCCTCCCGCCCGTACTCACCTTAGCAGGAGGTCTTCCCATCATGACGAGGTTCCGCGCGCTTTTCCTCGCCGCTCTTGTCGGCGGTCTCGCCCTCGCGGCATGTGGCAGCACAGGCAGTGGTGGCGCCGGCGGCATCACCTCGGCGGCTCCGGCGACGGCCGCCCCAGCGCTTGGGACGAACGAGCCAGCCAACCCGATGAAGGAATATCCGACGGCAAAACCGTCAGGCGACCCATACTCGGATTCTGGGTATTAAGTTCGGGATACATCTCGGCCACCTCGGTGGTCCGCTCGATGAGATGCGTCGCCTCTGGCGCTTCGCCGACGAGCGCGGGTTTGATTGGTTCTCGGTGTCCGACCACTTTCAGGAGACGCCGCCGCAGGGAGGCGACGGCGATTGTTTCGAATCGATCGCGACACTCTCCGCCGCGGCTGTGGAGACGAGCCGGGTTCGTGTCGGATGCCTTGTCTTCTGCGTCGGGTACCGGCATCCCGGCGTCCTGGCGAAAGCGCTCAGCACCATCGACCATCTTTCTGGCGGGCGGGCCGATTGCGGCATCGGCGCGGGATGGGACGAGATCGAGTTCGCGGCGTACGGCATTCCGTTCCCGTCCATCGCCGAGCGCGAGGATCAGCTCGAGGAATACGCGGAGGCGCTGCGTCTCTTGTTCGATCGGCGTCGCGCCGACTTCGACGGCGCGCACTACCGCTTCGTGGACGCGCCGAACAATCCGAAGCCAATCCAAGCGCGACTTCCTCTCTGGATCGGAGGCGCCGGAGAGAAACGGACGCTGCGCACGGCGGCTCGGTTCGCCGACGGCTGGAACGCACCGTACCTGCCTCCGGCGGACTGGACACGCAAGAGCCGCGTGCTCGACGCCTGGTGCGCCAAAGTCGGCCGCGACCCCGCGGCGATCGTCCGCACGATCAACGTCGGTTTCTACATGGGCGCCGACGAGGCCGGCGCAAAGCGGCACGAGGCGCTCTACCAAAAGCACTGGTCGAAGGACACGCGTGGCATGACCGGGTTCCTGCGCGGCACGCCGCGTGCGGCGACCGAGGTCGTCGGATCGTTTGCAGACGCGGGCGCGTACCGCGTGAACATCGCGCTCCGCGAGGGCCCGTACGACTGGGATGCGCTCGAGGCATTCGCAGCCGAGGTCATGCCGAAGTTCGTATGAAACCCCGAGGAGGTCGTCTCATGCGTCAGATGTTCGTCGCGCTCTTGGTCATCGTCATGGTCGCCGCGGTCGGCGGCGCGGCCTGCGGCTACGGCGGTGGTGGTGGCCAGGGCTCACCCGCGCCCACGTCCGGCTATTAGCGAACGACTGCGTCTTCGCGTCCATCCGTTCACGACCGCAGGCGCCGACGGCAAGTGGACGGTCCGGTGGCGGATCGCCAACGAAGGTGACCTGCCTTTGCGCCTAGTCAGCGCGCAGCAGCCGCACTCTCAGTTCCGCACCGCCGAGACTGCGCTCGACGTCGCGATCGCACCGCGAGCGGCGGCCGATGTGACGCTCCCGGTGAGCTTCAACGAATCACCGGGCGCCGTCGTCGAGAACCCGTTCCTCATTCTTAGGCTGCGCGACGGGGGCGAATGGCGCGCGCTTGCCCGGGTCCGCATAACTGCGGGAGCACGCGGCGAGCCGCTTGCCGGCGAGTCGGTCGTCGTTACGACGCAGAAGGTGGGAATCGGTCGAGCGGACTAGGCTGAGCTCGCATGAACGCGGAAGACCGCACAGTCATGGAGCGGATGCGAGGCTGACGCCGCAACTGAAGCCTCGGCTTCGAAGAGACCACGGGTATGGTCTCCAACGTGCTCGAGGTGGATCCGGGCGATCTGCTGAAGCAGGTCAAGGCGTTCAAGAAGAAATACGCCGAGGACTCTGACTACAAGAAGCTGCGCGCCGCGCTGCCGAAGGACTGGCCGCTTTAGACCCGCGCCGGCAGACGCACCTCGGGGTGACGCAGCTCAACAGTTCCGGTCTTGCCATTCCAGTACGAGTTCCGCTGACCGGTCATGGCCTGCACATGCCCGTCCCACTCGAAGTTGAATGCTTCCAACCCGAGCCGCACCGCACGGCGGCATTTCTCGCGAACCTCATCGTCGGTCGCGTAACGCCGGATCGCCTCGATCTGCCGGTCACCGTGCCCGGTGTCCTGCTCGGCATGGAGCTCGTACGTCGCCGCCGCGCGGCGCGAGAAGCCGTAATGGCCGGTGAGCTCCTTGTACACGCGCGCGGCCGCGCCGTCGGGTCCGCCGTGCATCGCCTCGACGAATGAGAGGAGCGAAATGCCTTCGAGCGCCGAGCGGTTCTGGCATCCCGAGCGGATCATCTCGATCGCCGCGAGGGTGCCAGGTGCCGGGTCGGCTTTGTCGGCCTCCTCGCGAGAGATCCCGGCCTCATCGAGCATCTGCAGCATGATGTCGACGTGCGTCTTCTCTCCGCCTAGCTCCTCCATGAAGTTCTCCATGACGATGTCCATCAGCGCGTAATTCCGCTCGCTGGCGACATTCGTGACGATGTAGCCGAAGAAGATCGGATTCGTGCGAACGCGCAGGTAGTGCTGGATCTCGCCGAGGACGATCTGCTCCCGACTCCAGCGATGCTCGACGATTCCCTTGAACCAGGGGTGATCCGGCATAAAGAGCTCGCGCGCCATCCGCCAGAGCTCGTCGATGAAGTCCTCGTTTGCCACTCTTCTCCCACTCTATTCTCATGCTCGGTGACCGAACGCCAACGCGTCTCGTCCGGATCCCCATATGAGCCGAGCGTCGGCTTCAGTCGCGCGCTCCGTGTCGGCCGCAACGTCTATGTGTCGGGGACCGCGCCGATCTGGCCCGACGGCTCCTGCGACCCCGACCCCGAGATCCAGGCGCGCAGGTGCCTCGAGATCATCCTCGACGCCCTTGCGGAGGCGGGAGCCGCGCCAAAGCACGTCGTGCGCACCCGGATGTTCCTCACCGATCCCAGCTACGCCGAAGCCGTGAGCCGCGCACACGGGGCGGTGTTCGGGCAGGTCCGGCCGGCCGCCACGATGGTGGTGATAGTCGGAATGCTCGACCCGCGGTGGAAGGTCGAGATCGAAGCCGACGCGGTCATGGATTAGATACTCGGAGTCGCCCTAGATTCCTCGCGGTGGAACCCGGCCTCTACGTGACGTTCTTCAACGAAGGCGAGGCGTTCGACCGCGAGCTGCCGCCGGTCGGTCCGCTCGAGCATGTTGTGGTCCGAGACCAGATGCTGTTGGCCGACCGCAAGGATGGCGAAACCGACCCGTTCGTCCTTGGCGGTCGTTGGGTCGAAGCAGAGCGTGAGCTCCGGCGTGCGACGGGCCAGGAGCCGGGCGGCACCACGCGTCCCGATCTTCGCATCGGCGCACCGGAAGGCGTGTACCTGCGATTCGTGTCCTTCGGCGAAGCCGCCGAGCACGACGCCGTGCCGGAACTCGGTCCGTACGCGGTCGTCATCATCGGGCGCCGCGGTGTCGAAGCCGATGGCGACCCGCTCGCGACACGGACGGGGTCCGGTCAGCGTCTCTGGGAGTTGACCGGCGTGGGCGGTAGCGCGTTCGCCGGCGTCATCCGCCCGGACATCGCCTTTCGCACGCGATCGACGGCATACCACCCCGAGATCAACCCCTTTCGGACGGGAGTGGGACCGGTCGCGTCGGCGAGCCAGCCCGCGGCGCCGACGGCGGCCGCGCAAACCGCCGAGCCAACCCGATCGGCACGACCGCTCGAAGATCCGAGCTTGACGCTACGCGATCGCATCGGCACCGAGCGTCCGCCTTACGCAGGCCCGGCTTTGGAGACCGACGCACGCGAGTGGGGCGGCGCCGCGTGGCAGCTGCGCTACGGCATCATCGGCGCACTCATCGTTCTTCTCGCCGCCTTCAGCGTGCCCTCGATCCGTTCGCTGATGACCGGCGGCGGTCCGATGTCGACCACAGTCGGCGTAGGCACATCACTGAGTGCAACCAACTGGACGTACAACGTGGGCAACGTTCGCCGTGTCGCGACGATCGGCTCGTCCAAAGCGCGCGGCACGTACCTTGTCGTCCAGGTCGCGGCGACGAATCGGGGCTCGGCCGGCGCTCAGCTTCAGCCAAGCAACTTCTCACTCGTCGCGGGAAGCGGCGAGGAATACGCCGCGCAGCCATCGACGAGTGCGGTGTACTCGAGTGCGCTCAATCCGGAGTCCGCATACGCGTGGCCGACGGATTTCCCAGTGGGCCGTCCGGTCCTGATACCGCTGGTCTTCGAGATCAACCCGTCCGTCGCCGGAACGCAGCTCGTAATTCTTGACGTGCCGGCAACGCACGTGCGTCTGGAGTAGAGCCCCTGGGAGAGAGGCGCTATGCGTCGCGCCCTCTCCCGAGGCAGTGTCGGTCTAGCCCGCGAACTTGAAGACGTCGCGCTGAAGCGTGACTCCGGTGTTGAGCTTCACGATCTCCGCGAGCGTGAGCCGGTAGTCGATGCCGAACTCATGACCGATGAAACGAAGAACTGGGTCGTTCCGGTAGAAGAAGCGGTCGCCGTCCCGCAGGGCGGCGAATTGCTTTGCCCAGATCGCGAGTTGAAGCTCGCCAAACTCTGTGTGTTTGACGTGCGGCTCGGACACCATTCCAACAAATGCGTCGAGGCGATCGACGGTCCCGTAGATCGCCTTGAGACGCGCAGCGACCGTGGTGCGCCGTACGCCGAGGACCACTTCCTCCTCAGCTGCATCGGTGCCTGGAGCGACGACGTTCCCGTCCGCGTCTCGTAGCTCGACGAAATCGAGGATGTTCGGATCGTTGATCGGGTCGCGTGGGTTAATCAGCGGATCGACGGGGAAGCGCTGCGTGGTCTCTCCGGTCACATCGACGAAGGATGCCTTTGGCGCAAGGCCGTAGGCCCGCCGCAGATCGTTGTACGTCGGGATACCGTGATCGCGGCCGCGGGCGATGTCGATCGCGCCGAGGTCGCTCACGCCGCTGAAACAGTCGGGATTGACGACAGGAACGCCGCAGACGGTCGGATCGGCGATATCCGGCTTGGGGATCTGGAAGAGCACGCTGCGAAGCGCGTTGTCGATCTGCTCGTCGTTCTCGTACTGCCGCTGGGAAAGGCTTAGGAAGACGGGCTCAAGGCCGAGATCCTCAAGGAGATCAGGCGTGCCGAATGCGGCGGCGAGTGGGATCTCGAGCGTGACTTGGTCGCCGTCCGCCGTCACGACGATCCCGCGGGCGGCGAAGGCCGCCAGCTGCGCATCGGTGTACGTGGTGGCGCCAACGGTCGTGTCGAACTCGCCGTGGACCATGCTGTGCGCGCGATAACCCACGACTGCGAATTCATTCGAGAGTCCGGGATTCACCGTGGGGTCATAACCCAGATAGGGCTCGAGCCGGACTCCGAGCGCGGGGAGGAACTGCGTGTAGGTGATGTATTGGATCTCCGCGCCGACGATGCGGCGCGCGATCTGGAAACGCTCATCCGCGGATAGAGATGAGGGCAGGGACGCGACGATGCGGTTGTGCTCGCGCGCGAAAAGCGTGTGCAGCGCCGTGAGGGCGATGTTCTCGTTCGCGCGAACGTCTCCCGCGACCACCGCGCGGTCCGGTGTCCCGACGAGCGGGCCCATGAGATCCATCGCCGGCGCGGTCGACGGATCGCCACGGGCATCCACGCGGGGGAGAAAGTCGTTAGCCGTCAGCATGAGGCGCGCGCCGTTGTTCGACATGTCGCCGTCGACCGGACCGACGCGAAGCCACTCGAGGCGGTTCGGGTCGACACCGTAAACGTTCGATGCATCGATGTAGCTGCTCAGAGTGTTGACCTGCTCCCGGGGTGTGTCGACGCCTGTTCCCGGAGCGGCAGGCGTGCGCGCGAAGCCGATCACTCCAAAGTCGTTCGTAAATGCTTCGAGCGGGTCGGCCTGGTCAAAGCCGATCGGAGCGTTCTCGGCTGATCGTTCGTCGCGAAGACCGAAGTCGTGATCGAGGAACTGTCCCCAGACCCAGCCCCACTGAGTGACGCCGTCTTTCGAGAAGATGTTCTGGCCCACGTCATTGAACACGCGATTGCTGACGTATCGCATCGACGGACCGGTCGCCATGCTGGAGATCCCATCGGCATAGTTCGCCGGCGCGACGCGAAGGTAGAGAGTGCCCGCCCGGCCCCATGCGGGATGGGCGAGATTGTTGTTCCTGCCGTCGAGTGTCCTTGCGGCGAACGTGGTTGCGTCGCCAGGTGTGGTAGTGACCGCGAGGGCGATGATCGTAAGAATGAGTGCAACGACGACGGAATGTGATAGATCGCGCATGCGGTACCTCCGGCCCCTTACGTCCCTCCCCATCGAAGGCCCGGACGGGTCGCACGCTCACTCGACGAATGCCCCGACGCTGGCCGCTTCCCTCCCCTCAACTCGATGAGCGGCTGGTCGAACCGAATCTCCATCAACTCAACGCGCGCGCATTGGGGAGGCGTTACCGCGCGGAGATAAGAAGGTGGGGTCAGAACGCTAAGAAGGCGAAGTCACGGGACTGAAGTACCGCGCGAAGAAGTTTCGTGCGGACACATATGTGGCCTCGTGGGCCTTCCTAATTCGAGTCTGACGCGATAGAATGCATGTTCTATGGAGTCTCCCGAGACGCGCACGTGCACTCGGTGCGGCATCGAAAAGCCGATCGAAGAATTCGGCTTCAAGTATCGCGAGCGAGGGATCCGCCAGTCGTGGTGCAAGCCCTGCTACGTGGAATACAAGCGTGTCTGGTACGTGGAGAACCGCGAGAAGCACATCGCTCACGTGCGGATGTTGCGAGACCAGCATTCAGCCGAAAACCAGCTCCGTATGTGGCAGTACCTGGCGGCTCATCCATGTGTCGACTGCGGGGAGCGCGATCCGGTCGTTCTGCACTTCGATCATCTTCGAGACAAGCGCACGGACGTCTCCTACATGACGTTGAACGGCTTCAAGTGGGACACGATCCTCGAAGAGATCGCGAAGTGCGAGATCCGCTGCGCCAACTGTCATATGACGAAGACGGCGAAGGAGCGCGGTATCTGGGAACGAAAGCACATGACATTGCACATGCCATCCGTCTTTGAAACCGATCGCGTTCATAATTGCGAGGCACGGGCCGTTAGCTCAGTTGGATAGAGCACTCGCCTTCTAAGCGAGAGCGGGCGCGTTCGAGCCGCGCACGGCCCGCAGCAATCACTCATCTCGTGTTATCTATTCGCGCAGTGCTCCGCCAGCTCGACCATGTCGTCTTCGTTTTCCGCGAGCTCCAGTCGGCTATCGACGACTACCGACGCCGCGGCTTCACCGTCACCCCCGGCGGCGAGCATGCGGATCGCATCACGCACAACGCGCTCATACCCTTTGCCGACGGGACCTATCTCGAGCTCGTAGGGTTCCGCGATCCGAGTCGATCGACGACGCATCGCTGGTGGACCGTCGCGGCGGGTGGCGGCGGCATCGCCGATTTCGCGCTCCTCTCCGACGACATCGCGGCCGACACGGCTGCGCTGGCGGACCTCGTGAAGACTCCGGCGAAGGAGAGCGGCCGCATCACGCCGGACGGAGTAGAGCTCAAGTGGCGCACGGCCGTTCTGAAGGCGCCACTCCCATTCATCATCGAGGACCTCACCCCGCGCGAGTTCCGCGTACCGAGCGGTGCCGCTGCCGATCACGCGAATGGCGCGATCGGCATCGCGTTGGTCATCATCGGAACCACCGACATCGCCGACACCGAGTGGCGCTACGCGTCACTCCGAGAGCGGGGCGCGCCACAGGTCGAGATCCGCAAGGCGGAGCGGGACGGACTCCTGGACGTGCGCTTTCGGAGCGACTAGCGCGCGGAGTGGATCGGCCGGCCGGCCGCTGAGAGCGCCGCCTCGCGGAAGGTCTCGGCCAGCGTGGGGTGCGCGTGGATCGTGGCGATCACGTCCTCGACGGTCGCCTCCAAGCGCATCGCCAGTGTCGCCTCGGCGATCAGCTCGCTCGCCTGCGGGCCGACGATGTGTACGCCGACGATCCGCTGATCCTTGCCAGCGGTGATGATCTTGGTTAGGCCGTCGGCCTCGCCGAGCGCGAGCGCCCGTCCTGAACTGCGGAAGTTGTAGCGCGCGGCCTTCACGTCCGCGCCGTATTTCTCTTTCGCCTGCGCCTCGGTGAGCCCGACCTGCGCGATCTCCGGATGCGTGTACACGACGTTCGGCACGACGTCGTAGTCCATCGTTGCGTCCTCCCCGAGGATGGTGTCGACCGCGACCTCGCCCTGCGTCGACGCGACGTGCGCGAGCTTCGGCGCGCGCGGGTCGCCGATGCAGTCGCCGATCGCCCACACGCCAGGGATGTTCGTACGCATGCGGCCATCGACGGTGACGCCGAGGCGGTTCGTGGTGAGCCCGGCCTGCTCGACACCCGAAAGGTTCGCAACCCGGCCGGCCCCGAGGAGGACGTGCTCGCCCTCGAATGACTCCTGCTTGCCGTCGATCTCGGCGTTCACCATGACGACGGGCCCGGTGCGCTTCACCTCGGTGACCTTCGCGTTCACTCGAACCTTGACACCGCGCTGCTCGAGCGCGCGCACGAGAAGACGCACCAGCTCGGGATCCGCATACGCGATCGGCTGCGGCAGCATCTCGAGGACGGTTACCTCGCTCCCGACCTCCGAAAAGAACGTGCCGAGCTCGAGCCCGACGGCCCCGCCGCCGATCACGATCAGACGCTTCGGGATCTCGGTCAGCGCCAGTGCGCTGACGTTGTCGAGCGGCTTCGCCTCAGCCAGTCCCTTAATGGGTGGGATCCCGACCTTTGACCCAGTGGCGACTATTAGCGCTTTCGCGTCGATCGTCTGGCTGCCAACCCGAAGCTGGGTCGGGGAAACAAACGTCCCCTCTCCCTTGATGAGATCGGCCTTCCGTCCTTTGAGCAGCGCTTCGACACCCGACACGAGCTGCGCGACGACGCGATCCTTCCGCGCGACGGCCTTCGGTAGCTCGAAGCGGGCCCCCTCGACATGAATGCCGTGGTCCTCACCGTGCGTGGTCACCCAGTACGCGTGGCTCGAGTCGAGCAGTGCCTTCGATGGAATGCACCCGACGGTGACGCATATCCCGCCCACACGATCCCGCTCGACCAGTGCGACCTTCGCGCCTTTGACGGCGGCGTGGAGCGCCGCGACGTACCCGCCGGGGCCGCCGCCGAGGATCGCGATGTCGTACGAGGCCACTAAGAAAAGAGCCTAGGGTCTTCCGACGCGTCTCGCTCCAATGGATGTTCGGTGTATCCGTACCTCGCGCGATACCAGAGGTACAGGGGTAGGAACGAGAGACCGAGCCGCTCGTATTGCGCGACGTGCCGCAGCTCGTGGCGCCATACCGCGGGCGTCGGTTCGACGCTGGCGACGATGACGTGCCCGAACGTGATCGCGCCGAAGCCGCGCCGGGTCAGCACGAAATTCGCCAGACCGCGATCGCTGACATAGAGGAAGCAGCCGTCGCGATGTCGCGGAAGCGCGAACGAGAGCAGCCCCATCACATGACCGACGGGATCGGCGTGGTGAGAGACGAGGACTCGGCCGAGGCTCAGGGGATGGTCGCGATCACATCGTCGACGGCGGCCACGACCCGCTCGCGAGTGGTCACAGCGGGATCGAAATACAGCGTGATGAGCCGTTCCCGGCGATCGACGGCGACCGACGCCACACCCGCGATCTGCCGGCATCCCGCAAGGACGTGCTCGGCACAGCTCCGACAGATGAGCTCGAGGACATTGACCGTGACCTCTTCATTCGAGCTCGCCACCACCGTCACTGGCGGGAGATCGCGAGACAGGGTCCTCGACGCGGGGGCACCGCATGCGCTGAGAAAAACCGCGAAAACCACTAA
>VBDV01000141.1 GCA_005882765.1 Chloroflexota bacterium
TGGGCAAGGGTATCAGCCAGTCGGTCGGAGCGCATGAGCTTGAACCCGTCTCGCTGAGCGCACTGATCCACCAGCACGTCCGCGCTGCGATCGAGACCGCCGTGCACGAGGAGTTGCGGGCCGCGCTCGGGACGAGCCCTTACGAGCGCAATGAAGTACGACGGGGCTACCGCAATGGCATCCGAGAGCGGACGCTGACGGGGCCGACCGGCCCGGTTGTTCTCGCGTTGCCTCGGGCCACCCTTTTCAGGGGCGCCAGCGCGAAAGAGTGGACGTCGACAATCGTCCCGCGGTATCAGCGGCGAATGCCGGAGGTCAATGAAGCCGTGGTCGCCACGTACTTGGCAGGCGGCAACACCCGACGGATTCGCGGCGCGCTCCAGCCGTTGCTCAAGGCCGCACCTCTCTCGAAAAGCGCCGTGTCACGCGTGGTGGCCACGCTGAAGGGCGGCCTTGAGGCATGGCGGACCCGCTCGCTCGCCGACCTCGACGTGATCTATGTCTACCTCGATGGCTTTGCTCTGCGCGTACGCCGCGCCGGAAAGGTCGTCAGCGTGCCGGTGCTGGGCGTCGTCGGCGTCCTGTCCGACGGGCACAAGCATCTGCTCGCCCTCGAACTGTGCGGGGGCGAGTCGTTCTCGGCATGGAAAGGCTGCCTCGACGATCTCGTCGCACGAGGGTTGCGAGCGCCGCTGTTGGCGATCATCGACGGTAACGCCGGGTTGCGACGCGCCGTCGAGTTGGTGTGGCCGAGGGCTGCGGTGCAACGCTGCTGCGTCCACAAGCTGCGCAACCTCGAGCGCAAAGCGCCCAAACACGCGCTTGCCGAGATCCGCGACGACTTCCATCGAATCGTCTACGCGGCCAATGCTGAGGCGGCTCGCACTGCCTACACGCTCTTCGAGCGCACCTGGGGCAAGCGCTGCTCGGGTGTGGTGACGAGCCTGCGGGAAGGCGGCGAGGAGCTCCTGACGTTCTTTCGGTTCCCGAAAGAGCAGTGGAAGACACTGCGAACCACCAACACGATTGAGCGGCTCCATGAGGAATTTCGCCGACGCGTGAAAACGCAGAGCTCGCTGCCCACCGAGGACTCGGCGGTGGTCCTGCTCTTCAGCCTCGTGGCCAGCGGGCAGATCAGGTTGCGCAGGGTCGACGGCTGGCAGAAGATCGCCACCGTGCTCAGCCAGAACACGTCGGTGGCAGCATGATTACCGCGGCCTGGAAGGCGACGACCCGCGATACGGGTCCGCAGTGGTCGAGGTCATCTGGACGATGAGGAGTGCCGCCGGAGAACGACCGCCCTCGAATGAAACGAGGTCACCCATGAAAATGAAGAGATTCATTTTCCTGATCATCTTGTCGCTTGTTGTGCTCGGATTTGGACGAGAAGCCGCGACGCCGCAGCCGGGCGGACCAACTCCGCGGAGGGTCATCATCTTCGTATGGGATGGACTGCGAGCGGACGATATCACTCCCGAAAACATGCCGAATTACTTCGCCCTCGCACGATCGGGGGTGGTTTTCTCGGACCACCACGCCGTCTATCCGACCTTCACTATGATGAACTCTGCATCCATTGCCACCGGGACGTATCCGGGGAGCCACGGGTTCTATGGCAACGTGGTGTACGCGCCGAATGCCAAGGGGAAGAACGCCAAGGGGGTCGCTATCGATTTTTCTGCCCCGGCATTCATCGAAGACTTCGGTGTGGTGGAAGGGGTGCGCGATTCGTACCAGGGCAAGCTAACGCTTGTGCCGACGATGCTTCAAGTGGCACAGGCCAAAGGCCTGATCACAGCAGCCGTCGGTAAATTCGGCGCCGCGTTCATCCAGGATTACCACCGCGGGGGCATCATCCTCGACGAGGACGCGGCGATCCCACTGAGTTTCGCGAAGGAGCTCCAGAACGCCGGGTACGCGCTTCCGCGGAACACTGTCAACGCGTACAGCGCGGGAGCATTGGTGCTCGCCGGTAACAACGGCGACCCAACAGCGCCGATTCCGATTCAGAGGCTCAACGATCGGGAGACCGCGAATCCACTCGATCGCACCGGGGCTCTCTCGCGGCACGGGTTCACGTATCTGACCGACGCATTCGTGAACTACATCCTTCCGACGAAAAAGCCGGATCTGACGATCTTCTGGTCGAAGGAGCCAGACGCAACGAATCACGCGTACGGCCCCGGAACGTATAACTCGATCGATGCCACGAAGATGAACGACGAGATCTTGGGTCGCGTCGTGGACAAGATTCGTCAGCTCGGGTGGGAACAGACCACGGACATCATCATCACGCAGGACCACAATCACAGCACCGTCTCGGGTGATGTCGCCCATTTCCCGTTCCGCGGCGTTGCCGACGGCCGGGTCGGTTCGCACGATCCATATGGGTACTCCGTCTCGGGCTTCGTGCGGACGGCCGCGTTGCTCACCCTTGATGGCCTGAAGGCCTACGATGGTGCGGGCTGTCGGAACATCCCCACCTTGTCGGGGATTCTGTTCGACGGTACCCACCTGCATCCCGCCAAGAACGACGCGGATGGGACTTTCTGCGGTAAAGCGCAGATGTTCACGTCGCCGAGGTATGTGGTGCCCAAGCCCGTTCCCGCCGGCGCCATCGTCGTCGCCGCGAACGCGGGGAGCGACTACTTGTTCGTCCCCGATGGTGACGTGAACACCGTCAAGGCCGCCGTGCTCAGCCTCCAGAGTCGCCTCCAGTTCGGCGCCATCTTCGTGAGTGACAAGTACGGGGACATTCCGGGTACCCTGCGCATGGGACTCGTCAACACGGACAGTCCCGCGCGCGGTCGCGGCCCAGATATCATCGTCAGCTTCAGCTTCGACGAGAACGTCGCCGTGGCGGGGCGGCCTGGAATCAGCTACGCGAGCTCGGTGAATCGCAGGGGCGACCACGGCAGCTTCTCACGCACCGACACCCATATTTCGCTGATGGCCCATGGGCCCGACTTCAAATCGGGCATGTACGACACGCTTCCCACAGCCAACGTCGATATCGCGCCAACGGTCGCGCGCATTCTGGGGCTCAACATGCCGAACGCTCAGGGGCGAGTGCTTGAGGAGGCATTGAAGGACGGGCCGCGGGTCACGGAATACGCGGTCTTGGGAAAGATCTACCGGTCCTCAGAAAAGAGCGGCTTGAAGATGAGGCTCCCCACCGATCTCGACGGCCGCAGCGTTGATCCTAACCTGACGACGTACTCCGTCGAACTCACGACGAAGGTCCTCACCCGAGGTAGCCCGAGCTACACGTATTTCGACCAAGCCAGAGCGATTCGCGAATGAACGTTCATTGGCCGGAATGACACAGGCCCACGATTGTTATCCGTCTCCACAACGTATCGGCAAGGAGGACCGGAGGAAGCCACTCCGAATTTCCACACGAATCGGGGATCATTGAGCACCCCGAGTCCGTCTGGTGGGTGCAGATCAGGAACTCCAGAGGTCAGGTCGGCTGGACCAACGAGCCGGACAAGTTTGCCGGCAGCTACGCGTTCGACCCGGCGTTCCCCCCGCGGTAGGCCCCTTTTGCAGGGGTTCGCGTTTTCGGCGTGCCATCAGAGTGGTGACCGTAGGGCGGCACGTGCGCTAAGACGGGCTGTCTCTCCGCTGCTGGCGCTTTCCCGTTTCCAACTCGGTCGTGTTTTCGGACCTGTTCTGGGTCCGGATCGTGCTCGTCGTCAGTGCCACGACTGCGTCCCCGATCGGTCCGGCCCTGGTGCACCAATGTCGCGCGGCTTGGACCGTCCGTAGGTGGTTGCGCGGAACGACGCGTTGCGATCAGGGCACTCCAAGCAGTGCTCACGGGCTGCCGGCGCTGGGCCCAGCTTGGGCTTCGGCTTCGACGCCCGGCGAAGCTCGCGCCCGCGCCCTTTAGGAGGGACCTCCGCCAAGCGTCTTGGCCCGTTTGGCGACGGCCCTCAGACGGCCCTCACGCTGAAATGGCTGAATGGGTTTACGCTCGGAGAGGGCCGTCAGCCGCTCAATAACCGCGCGCACTTAGGGGCCATCCGGCCCTCGCCCTTTATCTTGCGCTCTCGTTAAGACGACTGGGGTTGCTCGCTTACATCCGAACGGCTCACGGACGACGGCTTCACGCATCGCCACGGGCATCGGCGGGCAGACCTCTGCGGTAGTCCCGCCGGTCGAGGCACGCGTCGTAGGTCGCGCGGTCGATCCTGATCCAGTCGGTCTTATCGATCCCGTGGCGGTTCCGGCTCGTTGGGCTCGAGGGGAACGCGCACGCGATCTTGATCCACCGGTTCTGTTCCCGCGCGATGGTGCGGATCTCCTCGGCCACCTCTGAGAGGTCCTGGTCCTGGCTCAGGATGACCCCGACGTCGTACTCGGCTCGATGGGCCATGCGGATCACGTCCAGCGCGACACGCACGTCGATCCCCTTCTCCTCGCCCGCGAGGAAGGTGTGAGTCTTGCCGTCGGGCAAGCGCACGGTCCGGTTCCGGTAGCGCAGCGACCTCGAGTAGACGTGGACACCCTGGCGCCCCATCACGGCGAGCTTGGCCGACCAGAAGTGATGCCAGCGCGGGTCGTCTTGGGGGTCCGGGATGCCGGTGTAGAAGCGGGCCTGGGTGAGCTGCCAACCGCGGCCAGCG
>VBDV01000058.1 GCA_005882765.1 Chloroflexota bacterium
GCTCCTCGATGAGCTGGGGACGCCGGATCGTGTGGATCGCGGCCTCGCTCGCCGAGAGCACCGCGAGAAGGGCGACAAGCAGCAGCTCCAGCAGGAGCAGCTCCACGATGACAGCGTCCACTAGGTCGCCTTCTTCTGGCGGCGATCGGCTTTCTTGATCGCGCGCGCGGGCATCCCCACCGCGACCATGCCTTCGGGCACATCTTTGGTGACAACGGCCCCGGCACCGGTGGTCGCCCCCGCGCCGATCGTGACCGGCGCACGCAGCAGGGTGTCCGAGCCGATGAAGGCGTCGTCGCCGATGACGGTCCGGTTCTTCCTCACACCGTCGTAGTTGAGCGTGATCGTCCCGGCACCGATGTTCACGCGCTGGCCCACCTCGGCGTCCCCGACGTAGCTGAAGTGGTGCATCTTGGTGCCAGCTCTGAGGCGGGCGTTCTTGACCTCACCGAAGTTGCCCATCTGCACACCGCGCTCGAGATATGCGCCCGGCCGCAGGTGCGAGTAGGGCCCGATACTTACGTCGTCTTCGAGCGTCGCACCTTCGAGCGTCGAGTTCTCGACCTTGCAGCGCTCGCCCACCGTGGTGTCGCGCAGGACCGCGTACGGGCCGACGCGTGAACCCTCGCCGATGGACGTCTTTCCTTCGAGGATGGTCCCCCGCTCGATCACCACGTCCGCGGCGATGCGCACGTCGCTATCGACCTGGCAGGACTCGGGATCGCGGAACGTGACGCCCGCCAGCATGTGCTGGTCGCGAATGCGCTTTCGTATCACCGCCTCGGCGGTGGCGAGGTCGGCACGGGTGTTCACGCCGATACCCTCCTCCGGATCGTCGGTGAGATGGACGGCCACGCGCTTCCCCTCGCGACGGGCCTCAGCCACGAGGTCCGTGAGGAAGATCTCGCCGGTGTCGTTCGGGCGGAGCCGCTCGACCGCGACACGGAGCCAGCCAAGATCCGCCGCGTAGGCGCCGAGGTTCGACTCCTTGAGCTGTTTCTCCTCGCTCGTGGCAAGGCGCGTCTCGACGATGCGCGCGACGTCCCCTCGCTCGTCGCGGACCACGCGCCCGTACGCGTTATCCGTCCCGACCTCGCCGGCGAGGAGCACAAGCGGTGCGTCGCGCTCCCGCACGAGGGCACGCATGCGGGTGAGCGTCTCAGGGCGCAGGAGCGGCGTGTCGCCATAGACGATGAAGGCCACGCCGTGGTCGCCGTTCGCGGCGGCGAGCGCAATGCGGACGGCGTCGCCGGTGCCGCGCGCGACGTCTTGAATCGCGAGGCGTGTCCCGTCATCGAAGAGCTCGCGTGCCGCGGCGCTCTCTTTCGAGAGGACCACCAGCGGCCGTGCACCGGCGGCCCGCACGGTCCGCAAGATGTGCGTGACGAGTGGACGCCCGGCGACGGAGTGGAGCACCTTCGGAGTCTTGGACTTCATCCGCGTCGAGAGGCCCGCCGCGAGCACTATCGCCAGCGGCGCCTCGCCCATGGGGGTTTGCGTCAGGCTGGGGCGCCAGGATTCGAACCTGGGATAGCGGATCCAAAGTCCGCCGCCTTACCACTTGGCCACGCCCCACAGGACACGGCCAAAAGGATAGGGGCCGTCGAACGGGACTAGGTCCCGGCCGAACCCCCTTTGCCCCGTTTGATCAATTCCGCGACGCGACGGCCGCCCTTGCGACCAAGCTGCGCGTATCCCTCGCTGCCGAGCTGCGTTTTCCGCGCTTCGCCACCCTTTCGGCCGAGCTCCGCGTACCCGCGCGATCCGAGCTGCGTCTTTCGCGCTTCGCCGCCCTTTCGCCCGAGCTTCGCGTAGCCCTCAGGTCCTAGCTGACCCTTGCGGGCCTGCCCACCGCGACGGCCGATCTCGCGGTAGAAGGACGAGCCGTGCTTTCCGGCGGTCGATGTCCCGCCGCGTTGGCCAGCCTGCCGGACCGTGAGCTCTCCTCGTGGATCCATCGCCTCAAACGTAAGGGGACAGCCCTCGCTCGCTTGTCGCTCAGGGACTGACACCGAGCCGCACGACGCGCACCCCGAAGCCCGCTCGGCGCAGTCGTCGAGCGATCCGGATCGCATGCGCCCGGTCATCTCCCAGGGCGAAGAGCGAGGGACCGCTGCCCGACATGGCGAGATCGATCCCCAATGCCGACGCTCTCTTTCGCGCATCGGCGATCGCAGGCGCGACACTCTCGGCCGCCGCAAGGAGGTCGTTGTGCAGCGACTCGCGAACGACGCCGACCGTCGCCTTGCGATCGCGTAACGCTTTGGCCAGCTTGGCGCTGCGTTCGGCTTCATACGGTCCCGCGCGGTGTGCCGCGAACACGTCGGCCGTAGACAGCCGCTCGGGCATCCGCACGAGTGCGATCCATAGCGCGTCCGACGGGGCGGGAAGAGCCTCGACCAGTTCGCCGCGGCCTCTGACCAGTGCGAACGCCGCGCCGCTCACGAAGAACGGAACGTCCGAGCCGACGCGTGCCGCTATGGGGGTGAGATCGACACTGCCCAGTCGCCACGCGCGAGAAAGGCCGCGCAGCACCGCGCCCGCGTCGCTCGATCCGCCTCCGAGCCCGGAGGCGACAGGGATCCGCTTCCGCACGCGCACGTGCGCGAGCGCCGAACGGCCCGACGCGTCGGCGAGCGCGCGCACCGCCCGCGACGCGAGGTCATCGCCGCGCGGACCGTCCACCGCGGGCGCGATCTTCACGTCGAGCGCGCGCCACGGAGCGACGCGCACGCGATCGCGGAGATCGACGGTCGCGAACACCGACGCGAGCTCGTGATAGCCATCGGGACGTGAGCCGACGACCTCGAGCGTGAGGTTCACCTTCGCTGGCGCCATCAGCACGGTGGCTCGGCTCACTGCTCTGGAACGCCGATCGCCCGCGCGAGAGCGACCCACTCCTCGAGCGACAGCGTCTCGGGACGCCGCTCAGGCGCGATGCCGGAGCGATGAAGAACATCGGTGGCGCGCTCCCGATCGAGTCCCGCCTCGTGACCGAGCGCCGAGCGCAGCTGCTTGCGGCGATGCCGGAAGGCGTCGGACACGAGTCGGAGGAACGGCTCCTGCGCGAGCGGCGCGAACGCAGGTTGCGGCCGCGTCCGGAGGGCGACGATCGCGGAATCCACCCGGGGCGCGGGGCGAAACGCGCGCGCCGGCACGCGCCGCACGATGCGCGGCTCGGCGAAGGACTGGACGAACACCGAGAGGTAGCCCCGCTCGCGCGCGTCGCGTGGTGTGGCGGCGATCCGCCGCGCGACCTCCTGCTGGACGAGAACAACGACGAGCGATGGGCGGCGCGCATCGGCAAGAAATCGCTCGAGGAGCGGCGTGGTGATCTGGTACGGAAGGTTGGCGACGATGCGCGTGAGCCGTGGTGCCGCGAGACCGAGCAGGTCGACCTTCAAGGCATCCGCCTGCACGACTCGCACGTTCTTGTATTCGGCCAGCGTCTCTTCGAGCAACGCGACCATCCGAGGATCGACCTCGACGGCGGTCACCGAACGCACCCGCGTGGCGAGTGCGGCGGTCAGAACGCCCGGTCCCGGACCGACCTCGAGTACATCGTCGTCCGCCGACAGGTCCGCGGCGTCGACGATCGCGGAAAGCACGGCGCGATCGACGAGGAAGCGCTGCCCGAGAGAAGTCGCGGCTCGGATGTCGTGGCGGCGCAGCAGCTCACGGAGCGCGCGCGGGTCGGCCACGTTCATGCGGTCGAGGCTAGACCGTCACCTGCATACCCACTGCCCCGACTGGCCCATCCGAAACATGTAGGCAGCGACATTTGCCGACGCTACCGGATCCCAGACGCTCGCACCGGCGAATCCGGCGCGCGCGCTGTTCGCCGCCCAGGTGCTCGGCAGGAACTGGAAAAGCCCCGACGCGCCGGAGGCGTTGTACGCGCCGGGGTTGAACCGGCTTTCGCAGTAGGCGACGCGGAGCAGCTGCTCGGCGTCGGCTCCCTGAGCCGCGGCGGCGTCGCGGATGATCTGCTCGATCTCAGCGGAGCCGGTCGGCGTCCGAGTGCCGATCCGGCGGATCTCGGCGACGGGCGCCGCGATCTGCTGAGAGGCGAGGAGCTCGCGCCCGGTCTCGCGGCCGTCGACGACGCGGATGAGATAGGTGTTCTCCACTCGGCCGACCGAGCCAGCCGTGACGACGACCTGGCGGGCACGCTCGAGGTTCGGGTCAGACTGCAGGCGCACCGCGAACGGGACGTCCTCCTGTATGGTGACCTCCTGGTCGGCGATCCGGGTGACCCGGACGACATCGCCCGGATAGAGGCTGTCGTCGAGCCGTCGGTCGACCTGGTCGAGAGGCCCCAGGACGATGCCCGCGGTCGCGAGAAGATCCGCGACGGTCCCGCGGACCGAGCGCGATGCGACCTCCTGGCCGCCGTCGATGAGGGTCACGGGCAGGCCCCGATCGAGCGCCAGGCGCTGGCCTGGGACGACCGCGGACTCCCCCGGAGACGAGAGCCGGTCCCCCGTCCCTGTGGCGATCCCGAGACCGCGGAGCGCGTCGGCTACGGTCTCGGAGGAGGTCCGCACGTTCGCCGCGAGACCGTCAACCGATACGGTAAGCGGTGCCGACTCGACGCCGAGGACGCCGCGAGCCGCCGGCGCCGCGCGGCCGGCGATGACCGCCGTTGGCCGCGCGAATGGCGTCGGCCCGAGGATCGCCCACGTGCTCGTCCCGACGACGAGCGTGACGACCGCGAGCCGGCCAAAGCGCAGCAATATCGAAAGTAGGTGCCTTTGCCCCACCAGCACGCCTCCCCAGCCCACTCCGCTCCGGCCATGGCGATGCCCTGTACAGGAGCAAAGGGGACCTCGGAAGTCTAGCCGCTGGCCGCCCGGGGATGCTTAGCGCTCGCCCGGGGCCCGCCAGCCGATCTCTTTGAGGTGGGCCCGGAGGTGCGGCGCCACATCCTCGCGCTTTAAGGCGGCGTCGACAAACGCCTTGACGTAACCGAGCTTGTCCCCGGTGTCGTAGCGGGTGCCCTGAAGCTCGACCGCCCAGACCGGTGCTCCCTCGCGTGCCAGCTCGCTCACGGCGTCGGTGAGCCAGATCTCGCCGTTTCGACTCGGTTTGGCGCGCTCCAGGACGTCGAAGATCTCCGGCTCTAGGACGTAGCCATGAACGGCCGCGAACTCGCTCGGCGCGTCGGCGGGCTTCGGCTTTTCGATGATCGCGAGGACACGCTGGGTGCGCTCATCGACGGGCGTGCCGGCGACGACCCCGTACGACGCCGCCTTTTCCTTCTTCATCCGGATCGTCCCCACCACGCTGCCGCCGCCCAGGCGCTGACGAGCTTCGATGAGCTGCCCCACGGCCGGTGTGTCGCCGATGACGATGTCGTCGCCCCAGAGCATCGCGAACGGCTCCGCGCCGACGAGCGGGCGCGCCTGCAGGACGGCGTGGCCGTTCCCGTTGGCCTCCTGCTGGACCACGACCCGCACAGTCGCCAGGCGCTCGGGGCGCTTCAGAAGGGCGATGTCCTCCTTGCGGAACTCGACGGCGAGGCGACGCTCGAGGCGCTCGTTCGGACGGAAGTACGCGTCGAGCGATTCCTTTCCGGGGGCATTCACGATCACCACTCGAGAGATCCCCGCCGCGGCCATCTCCGCCACGACCAGCTCGATGACCGGGGTGTCGATGATCGGCAGGAGCTCTTTCGGGACGGTCCGGCTGATCGGGAGGAAGCGAGTCCCGAGCCCACCGGCCGGGATCACGCCGTACCGCACCGGTTTGAGGCGACTCGCGCCGTCGCTCATGGGCGGTTCTCGGCACTGATGCTGAAGGCGACCGGTTCGGTGGTCCTGACGGCGAACCCGGTCACCGCGAGGAGAGCGCGGCGGTCGCCGGACGTGTCGACGTCGAAGCTGAGCTCACCGTTGTCGACGGTCCACCGCTCGACCGTCGCCCGGTCGCCGGCGAAGTGCAGGAGCTGGACCGCGAAGCGCTGCGAGACGAGGTTCGTCGAGCGGATGAACCCGGACGATGTCCAGCCGTTGTCGGCTTCGGCCTCGTCGAGCGGAAAGCCGGTGATCTCGATGTCGTCGACGGCGAAGCCGCCGAAGTTCAGGTTGCCGTCGGTCACGTACTGGAATCGAAGCTGGACCTTCTTGCCGGCGTACGGCGCGAGATCGGCGGTGAGGTGCCTCCAGCCGGTCGCGGTCTCCCCACTGGAGGAACCCGTGATCCCGTTGCCGAGGTTTTGGCCGTTCGGATCCGTCGTCGACGACGACTCCGTCTTGAGCGGCGTCCAATGCGAGCCGCCGTCCGTCGAGACCTCGACGTAGGCGTAGTCGTAATCGGCCTCGATCCCGTACCACGTCCAGAACGCGAGCTTCGCATCGGGCGCTGACCCGAGCTCGATGGTCTTTGTCAGCGTCGCGTCCATGCCGTCTCCGCGATCCGACCACCAGAACGTGCGGCCGGAATGGGGATCGGTCGGTATCAGCCGGTTGCTCGTGGGCCCGCCGAACTTCAGCGTGATCTTCCCGCGCGGGAGGTCCACGTATCTCACGGAATACTCGTGAACAGTCGATTGGAATGTCCCGCCGGCGGCCACGGCATCGCCGACGACGACCGACGCGGGCTGGCGTGCGGGGGCGCCCTGCGGATAGCTGTACAGCGGATCCGCGTTTACTCCGATGAACGAGTTGGCGGCGACGAAGCTGAGCCACTGCTCTTCGACGCCGGCCTGGCCACGCTGCTTCAACACGGCATCGAAGTCGGCGGGGGTATCGATGCCTTTTTGCATGAGCGCCCGCACGAGGTCGGTCCCGCCGGCGTGCTGGCGAAGGTAGTCGAGGAACATGTACGCGAGACCGTAGTGGGGCCGCGCGGTGTCGAGATCGGCCCAGTCGTTCAGCTGCGTGTCGGGCGTACGCAGGTACACGTCGCCGTCCGTCGGCGTGAAGCCGTTGTTCCGTTCGCAGAGCACGGCTTGGCCCTCGTTGAACCAGACCGCGGAACGCCGGCGCGTATTGAACTGGATCATGTGACAGAACTCGTGGGAGATGATCCGGTCGAGCTCGCTCGAGCCGGCGCGCGCGCCAAGCGTGTTGATGTAGATCATCTCGCGCTCCGCCGAGAACTCGTTCACCCAGGCCGGCTCCTCATCGGAGCCGCTGAAGTATCCGGCCGCGGAGCCCGGAAGCCGCGCGAACACGAGGTTGATGAGCGGGTCGGCGTCGATCCCCGGAGACCACTCCTCCCCGTAGAGACTGCGGTCGGTCGGGTAGATCTTGTTCTCGAAGCTCGTGCTCGTGGTGCGCAGGCCGTTCAGGTCGACGCTCGCGTTGTTCGCGACCCACCACTTCGCGTGATCGGTCATGAGACGAAGCGTCGCGGTGGTCTTGACGTTCTTCTTCGCGGCGAAGTCGTACGTCCAGAAATCGTGCGTACTTCCGATGTCCTCGGCCGGAGGCGTGGTGCGGACGGGCTCGAAGCCGTTCGCGGGCTGGCCGGAGCGGCCGCGCACCGTTCGCGTCAGCTCGAACCCGTTCGCGTACGGCAGCGACTTCGCGAGCAACGCCGCCGTCATGTCGAGACTCGACAGGGTCGAGGACGCGAGAGGCGTTGGCGTGCTCGACACGGGCGTCGCGCCCGAGTCGGTCGGCGAGGGACTGGGAGTTGCCTGCGGCGGAACGCACGCCGCGACGAGAAGAACGAGCGCGAGAAGCGCCAGCCAGCGACGGCGCCTCATCGGGCGTGGTACCCCTCGGCGAGGGTTCGCGTCGCGACGACCTGGCCGCCGCGGAAATAGCGCCGCGGGATGCGCCGGCGGATACCGGTCACGATCTCGTAATTGATCGTTCGGCACGCCTCGGCGAGGTCCTCGGCCGTCTGGTTCGTGCCGCCCTGCGAGCCGATGAGAACGACGTCGTCGCCTTCGCGCGCGCCGTCGATGCCAGTCACGTCCAGCATGACGAGGTCCATGCAGATCCGTCCGGCGAACGGCACGCGACGCCCACGAAGAAGGACGGTGCCGCTCTTCCCTGCCACGCGCGGTAGTCCGTCGCCATAACCGACCGGGACAGTGGCGATCCGGCCGTCACGCGGAAGGCGGTACTCGTGCCCGTAGGACACACCCGTGCCCGCCGGAACGCTCGCCATGCGATGCACCCGCGACCGCCAGGTGAGCGCCGGCCGTAGCGCGAGGGCGTTCTCGAGGTGCGGCGCGGCGTGCAGGCCGTAGATCGACAGCCCGGTGCGCACGGCGGTCATGCCCTCCACCGATCCGAATGCGGCGACCCCCGCGCTCGCGGCGGCGTGTACCAGCCGCGGGCGGTCGGGGATCGAACGAAGTACTTCGCGGAACCGTTCGAGCTGGACACCATCGTTGGTCGTATCCGGATCGTCCGCGGTCGCGAAGTGCGTGAAGATCCCGTCGATCTCGATGTGCGGCAGGGACCCGATCGCTCGATAGCGGGCCGCGGCCTCGTGCGCCGGAGCGCCGAGCCTCGTCAAGCCGGTGTCCACCTTGAAATGCACCCGCGCGTTTCGCCGCAGAGCGGTGGCCGCCTCGCTGATCGCGCGCGCTCGCTCGACGTCCCACGTGACGAGCAGCAGGTCCAAAGCGACCGCGTGCCCGACCTCGGACGAGTCCGTCGGCCCGAGAAGGACGAGGACCGGCCCGTTGATGCCCGCGTCGCGTAGCGCGAGGCCCTCCTCGACCGTCGCCACGGCGACCATGACCGCGCCGGCTTCGAAACAGGTTTCCGTGACGGCCTCGGCGCCGTGGCCGTACGCGTCGGCCTTGACCACCGCGATGACGTCCGCTTTGGCCCGGGCACGGATGGCCTCGACGTTCGACGCGATCGCGTCGAGGTCCACGTCGGCCACGGTCGAGCGGATGGCGTCGGAGGTGGTCATCTTCCCTCGACTATTTCATGGAGCGCCCGCGGAAGCGCGTCGGCGATCTCCGTAGCCAGGGCTCCGGACTCTCCGATCTCGCTCGCAAGGAGGGCACCCGCGCGCCCGTGTGCCCAGACACCCGACGCCGCGGCGGCGAGTGGCGCGATGCCGCGGGCGACCAGCGCCGCGATGGCCCCGCCCAGGACGTCGCCGGAGCCACCGATGCCGAGCGTCGGATTCGGCTGATCGTGGACATAGGTCTTCTTCCCGTCCGTCACGACCGTGACCGCACCCTTGAGCACGACGACCGCTCCCCAGTCGCGCGCATGTCGCTCGGCGAAGGTCACCCGGGCGGAACCGGATGGCACGACACCGCCGGCGAGACGAGCGGCTTCGCCATCGTGTGGCGTGAGGATCGTGTTGCTCGGAAGCGCGTCTCGCCAGGCTTCGGTGCGAGCAAGCGCGTTCAGGCCGTCGGCGTCGACGATCGTCGCGATCGACCGGGCGTTGCGGAGAGCGGCGATCACGAAGTCATCCGTCCCCGGCGCGTGCGCGAGGCCAGGGCCGAGGAGCAGCGCTCGAGTCCGCTCGCTGGTGATCGTCGAGACCTGCGCTGCCGCGCTCGCGGCGACGACACCAGGCTGCGCTTCGGCAAGTGGGAAGAGGGTCACGTTCGGATCCTCACCGGCGATGGCCTCGACGACCGTGCGTCCCGCGGCGATCGTCACAACTCCCGCGCCGCAGCGGAGTGCCGCGCGCGCCGCGAGCAGCGCGGCACCGGGGTAGCGAAGCGATCCGCCGATGATGAGGACGCGACCTCGCGCCTCCTTCCCCGCATTCCTGGGCAGTGGTTTGAGCGTGGCGCGGACGACGCGAGCGTCGAGCGCCGTCGGCCTCGAGCGCTCGGTCAGCGCAGCCCTACGGCGACCGCGACCGCCAGATCGCGGATGTGCGAGATCGAGACCGAGAGTGGACTCTTCAGCCCGATCGCTTCGCGCCGGGCCTCGGCGCGACCATGAAGCGTCACCGTGGGTTGCCCGGCGCGAGTTCGACGGATCTCGATCTCTCTCCAACCGACGCCGCGGACACCGAGTCCGAGCACTTTCGAGACGGCTTCCTTCGCGGCCCACCGACCGGAAAGATGCAGGATGTTCGTGCGGCAGTACATCTGCTCCCACTCGGTATAGACGCGATCCAAGAATCGCCGCGGGTGCTTCTCGAGCACGTTGCGGATGCGCACCGTCTCGATGATGTCGATGCCGACTTCCGAGCTCACGCTCGCTCCAGTGACGCACGGCGGGTCCTGTCCCCGGCTCGGGGCCGCGCGCTCGCCGCACCCTTCCCGCATTTCGCGTCGCTCGCTTCGCTCGCTCCGCAACGCGGGTCCTGGGCTTCCGCGGCTCGCGCACAACCCGCTCGCCGGTGCCACCCGCCGTGCGGCACCCGGCTCGCTTTCGTCATTCGACCGTCACAGCTTTTGCGAGGTTGCGCGGTTGGTCCACATCGTTGCCCCGTCTATCGGCTATGTGATACGCGAGGAGCTGGAGCGGTACGACGGCGAGGACGGGGGAGAGGAGCTCTTCGACGGCTGGGATGCGGATCACTTCGTCGGCCTTTCCTGTGATCTCGTCGTCACCGTCGGTGGCTATCGCGATCACGACGCCGGCGCGAGCGCGGACTTCTTCCATGTTGCTGCGGATCTTC
Source organism: Chloroflexota bacterium (assembly GCA_005882765.1). Lineage (GTDB taxonomy): Bacteria > Chloroflexota > Limnocylindria > P2-11E > P2-11E > 3-1-20CM-2-70-9. The sequence continues at coordinate 10,570 of VBDV01000058.1, forward strand.
TTGTAGACGGAGTCCTTGAGGGCGATCGCAACGACAGGCAGATCCTCATCGATCAGCGCGTTCGTCCCGTGCTTCATCTCTCCGGCGGCGGTGCCCTCCGCGTGAATATACGAAAGCTCCTTCAGCTTGAGCGCCCCCTCGAGGGCGGTCGGGTAGTTCACGCCGCGGCCCAGGAAGAGGAAATTCCGCGCTGCGTGGTACCGGTACGCGAGCGCGCGAACCTTCGGCTCTTCCCGGAGCACCGCATCGACGAGCGTCGGCAGATGGAACGCCTCGGCCAAGAGCTTCCGCGATCGGTCGGCGTCAATCGTCCCGCGGCGCTGGCCGAGGTAGATCGCGAAGAGGTAGAGGTCGACGAGCATCGCCGCGTACGCCTTCGTCGAGGCGACGCTGATCTCGGGCCCGGCATGCAGATAGATGACGTCGTCGGAGACGCGGCTCGCCTGGCTTCCGACCACGTTCACGACCGAGAGAAGGCGCGCGCCCTGCTTCTTCGCCTCCTCCATCGCCGCGAGCGTGT
>VBDV01000059.1 GCA_005882765.1 Chloroflexota bacterium
CAAGGCGCCCTGCAATTTCTGCACGCACTACCAGGCGCCGCTCATCGACGGTCGCGACGTGTTCATGGAGTTCAAGACCGGGACGTACAGCGGCGAGCAGGGTTGGAACACCCAGATCTGGAACGAGAAGCGGCTTCGCTGGCAGGACGGCCGGCTCGTCGAGCAATGGAATTACATCACCGACTGGAAGCCCGACCCGAACCCGTTCAGCGTTGGGTCATCGCC
>VBDV01000060.1 GCA_005882765.1 Chloroflexota bacterium
TCCACGCCGTACTGGCGGGCCCCTTCATCTACGTGCCGGGGGCTTCCGGCGCTGTGTGGAAGCTGAATAAAGAGAGCGGCTCCATCCTGGGAAGGCTCACGCCATTCTCAAACGGCGCGGACTTCGATCCGAACACGTTCGTCGCCGGCCCGCTGGCAGCGGACGCCGCCGGCAACATTTACTACAACGCGCTCAAGTTCGATCCCGCTGACCCGTACGGCGCGTCCGGCACTGACATCGCCGGGGCTTGGCTGGTGAGGATTGGCGCGGACGGCAGCGCGCGGAGCGTGGAGTACCGGACGCTGGTACCTGACGCACCGACGATGTGCACGACGACCTTCAGCCTCGGTCAATTGCCATGGCCGCCCAGTCCGACAGCAACGCCACCGCGGGGGGCCTGCGGATCGCAACGGCCGGGCATCAACGTCGCGCCTGCGATCGCGCCCGACGGCACGATCTACACGGTCAGCCGCGCGCACCTGCGCACGCGCTACTCGTACATGGTCGCCCTCACCGCGGACCTGCGCCCGCAATGGCACACCTCGCTGCGTGACTTCCTGAACGACGGGTGCAACGTCTTGCTGCCGCCGAACGGCACGCCAGGCGGCTGCACCGAGGGTGCGACGACGGGCGTGGATCCAGCCACGAACGAGAGGCCGGCGGGGCGGGTCATCGACCAATCGTCCTCCTCGCCCTCGATCGCGCCGGACGGAAGCATCCTCTACGGCTCGTACAGCCGCTACAACTTTGCTCGGGGACACCTCTGGAAGTTCAGCCCGAGCGATGGCCACATCGTTGCCACATACGACTTCGGCTGGGATCAGACGCCGGCCGTCTTCGGCCACGACGGGACGTACTCGATCGTGGTCAAGGACAACCACTACGACGCCGGCTCTTACTGCAATGACAAGAAGTTCTGCCCGGTGGCGCCCGCCGGTCCGTACTACATCACGCGACTCGACGCGAATCTTTCTCCCGAGTGGAAGTTCCAGAACACGAATACATTCAGCTGCGGGTTTGACAACTTCGGTCACCTGAAGTGTCGCGACGATCACCCCGGCGGTTTTGAGTGGTGCATCAACGCGCCTGCGGTTGACCCGAACGGCGTCGTGTACGCGAATAGCGAGGACGGCAACCTCTACGCGATCAATCCCGATGGCACCCTGAAGCAGAGCAAGTTCCTGCGCCTCGCACTCGGAGCGGCCTACACGCCGCTCGCCCTCGGCGACGATGGAAAGATCTATACAGAGAACTTCGGAGACCTCTTCGTCGTAGGCAACTGAATGGTCGCGGGGCGACCAGCTCGGCCGCCCCGCTCCCATCGCGAGAGTGGCGGCGGACCGGTTACCCTCCCGGCCGTGATCGACGAGGCGTTCTTCCTTACGGTTGCCGGCATCGCGATGAGCTTCGCAGGCTTCGCCGGGCTCATGAACGCGCTTCGTCGTCGCGGTGAGTCGTGGGCACCGATCGAGCTCTATCAGCTGCGCATCATCGTCGCGTATGCGATCACGACGCTCTTCGGGTCGCTCTCGACAATTCCGTTCGTAGAGCTGTTCGGGCAGCGGGAAGGAGTGCAGTGGCTGGGCGGGGTAATGCTGATCGCGTCCTCCAGCCTAGGGTTCGGCAACATGCTCAGCGACATCAGGGGCGGGCACGGCACGACCCTCCCGACGCACGTGCGCGCGACGTTCACAACGATCACGATCCTTGGACTGCTCTTGTTTCTCGGCACCGCGATCACTGGCGCGCTGCCGCTCTACCGGGTCGCCCTGATGCTCATGCTCGCAATGCCGGCGGGCACCTTTGTGTATGTGGTCGCTCGTATCGGGCGATAAGCCTTCCGCGCGACGGAGGAACTGCGCACTATTTGACAGCGGCCGCATCGGCGGATAGCGAGACCGAACGGCCGCCTCAGCCGGATTTCTCGATTCGGGCGAGTCGATTGAACCGGGACCAGGGGCGGCGGCCACGTGCCGCCGCCAGATCTCAAAATGGCAGGCCGTCGCCTATCGCGCGATGGAGGCCTGTCCTGCGATGGGCGCGCGACCAGTCACGTGCGGGGTCCTCACGCCCCATACGAGCAGGTACACGACCATCCAGACCTCACCGATAGCTGGGGCGATGATCAGGAACGGGTGGATCTGCTTGGCGAGATCGGGGGACGAGAACGCCGCGAGGAGGTCCACCAGGTAGCTGACGGTGGCAACAACGAGGACGACGCCCAGCGCTCTGGGGAAGAGTCCCGACTTGAAGGCGAGATACCCAAGGGGCGCGAGCCACAGGCCAAAGAAGACCTGCGCGGCGAGGGTCCCAAAGTGCTGGATCTCGATCAAGATCATCACCATGGCATTCGACCCCGCGGCGCCGAACGCGGTCGCGTAGGAACCGTCGGTCGCGACCTGCAAGCCTTCGAACTGGAAGACCGCGTTGAGGCTGATCATGCCTACCGCGATGACGACGAAGACGAGCATCGCCCTCGCCACGCTTTGGTGCACGTGCTTGAGAAGGACGTAGAGCGTTAAGGCCGTCAAGGCGAAGAACGCCCCATCCACCAGGTGGGCGATGACACCTATGCGGAGCAGTACGGAGTTCGCGAGAACGTTCGCAGTCGTGGCCGCCGCATCGCCAGCGACGTACATCTTGGGATCCACAAATCCCTCGGCAAAGCCACCGAAGATCCCGACGAGCAGGTAGAAGACGCCGGCGATTCGCGCGAGGCGCTTGGGTGAGGACGCAATGCCTTCCTCTCGTTTTGGCTGAGCCCGTGAGAGGCCCATCGCGATGGTGTTTTGAGCGACTGTCATGTGCCCTTCTTTCTTGTCATTGAGGTACGAGCGTTAGGGTGCATGGAGCTCCCCGTATCGTCCGATTGTCGCTTCGAAGGTCGATGCAGGGGTGCCGCGAATCCCTTGGTCGAGAAATGCCCGCACCACGTCGCGCGTGATGACGATGCCCCGGGCGCCGTCGATCGATCCGAGCTGGCCAACGGGGTGAAGCACCGGCATGTACAGCACGCTGTTATCTGTGAAGTTGAGGTGCTCCGCGCCATTGACAGCGAAGTCCCGCACAGGTCCCGACAACGTCAATGCCTTGAAGTCGTCCTTCCTCCGCTGGCAGAACCCGTCGCACGACGCTTTGTCGTTGGCCTGCAAGATCAGCCCCGGAACCTTCAAGCCGCTACTGCGGACCTGGCTGAAGATGGTCCCGTCGAGATCGATCGCGGCGCCACATCGGGGGTCACGCGCGCAGACCTCGAACGACGCATTGCCTCCGAGCGAGTGACCCACGTACGCGACGTGACTGAAGTCCAACGCGCCCAGGGCCGGTGGATTCTTCGCGAGGGTCGATACGACGAACGATGCGTCGTCGACCCAGACGCCGACGACCCGACTCGCAGTCGCGTACCAGGCGTCAATGTTGGTTTCCGCGATGCTGCCCTCCGGGGTGCCGTACACGAGGTGCCCATCCGGAAAGCCCACGACCTGGGCTGACCCGCTCGGGTTGATACCCACAACGGCGTAGCCGTGGCTCGCGAGATCCTCAGCGAGTGCGGAGTACTCGGCGATCGAAGGGCCGAGGCCGGGCAACAGCACCACGACCGGTGGGCTCTTGCCTTGGAGCGCCGCGCCTTCGATCGAGTTGGTACGCACCGCGTTGTTGTCCTGGAACAGGACGCTCGCGGGACCGTTGACGTTGTTGGCCGCGTCCGCCCACGTCTTTGGCAGATACGGGGCGGTCGCCGCCGAGCTTCCCTTCGCAGTCGGGTACCAGATCCACACCGCGATCTCACGCGGTCGACCGTCGCTCGCGAATGGATCGACCCGCGCTGTGTCCGTGAGTGCCAACTCGATCCGCCCGACCGCGGAAGGTCCGGTCGGCTCCGCGAGTTGGCGTGCCTGCACGCGGGCGACGCCGCTTGTGCCGACCCCGATCGCCATGATGGCGAGCAGCGTTACGAAAAAGATGCCAAGGCCTTTTGCGATCTTGCGAATCAAGACAGGACCTCCCCCACGGATCAAAAGCGCACGGCAGCTCGCCCACAATGAGCCTGCGCGTTGTCCTCGAGTGATACGAGCCTGGGAGTGGGTCCCGCGAGGGTTTCCCTGGCTCGAGCATCGTACTCCCCGCTCTTCGCGTCAGACGCGGTTTCGATGAGTGTGCGAATTAGTTCTCATTCACACGCGCACAAGCAGGTGAGCCTCGCTTGGCGTTGATCTGGTGCCTTGTGCTGCTCCCATAGCGCCGCGTCCGCCGAGCGGAACGGCAGAAACATGACGCGATCAACCTTTCCCCTCCCGCGCGGTGCCCAGGTACGGCATCTGATCGGGAGTCAGAGGCCCGTCGGCGAGGCTCACCTCACGCGCGGCACACTAACTCACCCGACATCCTTCAGACCGACTTCTCGGACGCCGCAGTGCTCGCGGCGCGCCCAAGGCGATGAGCCCGCGTCCTGCGGCTAGGGACGTGACCGAACGAGATCGTGGGCGAGCTGCGTGTCCAAGCCGATCGCGCTCAACCCACGCCATTCTCGAGTCGGCGTTGCTCCCCAATCGTGCGCTCGGCCAAGGGAGCTGCCTCTAAACGCTCGTCAGGGATCTGGGCGCCGGTGTCGACCGACCGGCCGTACTTTCCTGCGGCGATGCGCGCCTCGGCTCGCCCGACCGCCTTCAGTTCTTCACGCAGGTCAGCGACCAAGGCGAGCTCGATCTCTTCGCGGTCGAGTTCGGTTCCTGCCTCAGAGGCTTCTCCGGTCTGCTGTTGATGCAGCTCCTCCTCGGCCGTAACCTCCGCGTTCAGCTCGCGCAGGCTTTGTTCGATCCGCGCCCGCTCGCGTGCAACCAACTCGCGCGCCCGCTTGTCGTTCATCGTGTTCTCCCTTGTTTCGCCGGCCAGGATCCTGCGTCGGTCACGTACGCCCGGACGCCGGCTCGTCGCAATGGATGAATGGAACGTCGAACACGATCGCCACCATCGTCGAGCGAGAGGTGTCCACACCTGAAGACTACGGCGCTCCACGGTACCGCGCGTCACGGTTGTGAGGATCGGGAGCGGGGTCGCCAAATCCCGACTTCCGCCGAGAGCGCATGGGAGTACCGATGCAAGCGGCGGCGCAAAGTTCCTCGACTGATCGGGAGTCAGTTGCCCTATCGCGGCCCAAACTCTCGCGGACAGTCAATCACTCTTCTCAAATGCCGATCGCGGGCGCCGTCACATGCACGATGAGCGCGGCGGCGCCGTGCGCGATCATCGCGGCCTCGAGCCCGCGGCGCCAGTAGAGCCATCCGAAAGCGACGCCGGCGAGGCCGACGAGGATCATCGTTCGCGTCACGACAACCGGCGTGAGCGGCACGAGCGCGTCGGTCGCGGGAAGGTGCGCGAGACCGAAAACAACGGACGCGACGACGATCGCCGCCCAATAAGCGGTGGGGCCGCGGACGACTCTCGTGAATAGCCACGCAAGGAACGACACCGCGCCGTAGCGCCAGAGGGTCTCCTCGCTGAGCCCGCCGTACAGGGCGGCGAGCGCGCCCGTCCAGAGCGGCCGCGCGGCTACCGTCCTCGTCTCTGGCACGAGCGGCGCGAAGACCACGACATCGAGCGCGACGATCGCGAGCGCCACGGCGACGCCTACGCCGACCGCGAGCGCGGCATTCGAGCGCGCGCGAGCGGCGAAGGGCTGACGGCTGAGCGCAGCATCGATGATCGTCGTCACCAAACCGACGCGGGGCGCGAATACCGTTCCTGCGGCCGCGGCGATGGCGATGAGGACGCCGGTCCCAAAGAACTGCGCCAGATGCTCGAGTGGATGAGGCAGGACCGCGAACACGCCGAGAACTCCTGCGGCGGTGAGCGCGAGTACACGCCTGCGCCGCAGTCGGGTGTCGGTCACGTCACTCGACGTCTAGTGACTCCTGGCATGCGTCGGAAGCGGCAATTGCGGCAGCGCATAAAACAGCGCGGTAAGGCCGTAGACCGCGAGGCTGGCGATCGGCGCGACAAACGCGAGTGCAATGCCGACCGCGTACGTGGCAAGGCCGATCGGAAAGAGCCGGCCTTCCTGGCGGATGCGGCGAGCTGCCGCCGCATCGCCCACCAGCCGGTGATCGTAGGTCGCATAGAGAAAGATGCCGGTGAACGCGAGCGCGATGAGGATCGCCCCGAGCCCGTAGACGACGAGCGCGGCCGTGGCGCCGTGCTCGGACAGGATGTACTGATCGACGAGCGATGTCGGGAACGGGACGATCCCCACGGCGATCAAGAGCAGAAGGTTCAGGTAGAGGAAGCGCCGGTCGACGCGCGTGCAGTGCTCGAGAAGGGTGTGGTGATTCACCCAGATGATGCCGATCGTGAGGAAGCTCACGAGGTACGCCGCGTAGGCCGGCCAGAGGCGCAGGAGCGCGGCGGGCAGATCGGACGTGTCAGCGGGCACGCGGAGCTCCAGGACGAGCAGCGTCGCCGCGATCGCGAAGACGCCGTCGCTGAAGGCCTCGAGCCGGCTCGTGCGCACCGGCCCAGTCTGAACGAGCCGCCCGAGGGCTTGCCCCGGCCGGCGGTTTGCACCGTTTTGTCTAGTTGATTTGGTGGATGCCGGATGGCGCCATCCGACATATTTTTTCGCCGGGGGTGGCTGGGATGGTGAGTTGGCGTATGCCCGACGGGACCGAGATCGTGTGCGTCGGTATCCCCGTAGAGGCGGACAAGCTCCGCGAATTCGTGGTGCGTTTCATGGGCGCGGCAGGCGCGGGCTGGAACGCGACGCGCTGGAGCGAGACCCTCTTCGGATCAGCGTTCGAGGAGCGCTTCGGCGAGAAGGTTGTCGTTCATCACGAAGATGGTCCGGACGGCCGGCGGATGTTCGCGATCCGACGCCTTCCGAACGACGAGGCAGGGTCGCTCAACCTGGCGCCGGCGGGCGCCTAGCGCCCACCTCGGGCGCTCGGTCGCACGACTGCTTCTAATCTCGCGCGCATGGACGAGCGCACGTCGCCGGAGGAGTTCGGACTCCTCTTCAAGCGCTTTCTCGACGACATCGTCAACCGCGCGGAGGTGCCCGAAGGCCCGCTGCTGAAGCGCCTTCGCGCGCACCTCGGTGGCGAACCGACGCGGATGTCAGTGATCTCTGAAGAGTTCGAGCGGTTCCAGCAGGCCAACCTCCAGGTCGCGATGGATGCATACGTCGAGCAGCCTGGCCACAGCGCGGAGCTCATCGGCCTCGCTGCGGAGAACAAGCGGCAGTGGGGGCTCGGCCTCTCGGACTTCGTGAATCGCGGGACGTCGCCGTACAGCCTTCGTCTGGCCGAGGGCCCCGTGGACTACGTCAACTTCCACCTGGACGGCGATCGCGTGCTTCCGGTCGTGCAATTCGGTCTCTACCTCGTGAAGGCGGACGGCGTGCCACTCATCGCGTTCGTCTCCGGACCGAACGAGAACATGGGGCCGAGACAGGCGCGTGCGCGCGTCGAGGTGATGGCAGCGGAGCGCTCCACCGCAGAGCGCTTCGTGGCCGACATCACCGGGCTCATGGCCGAGCACAACGTCTACCGGGGCAAGATCGTTTCGCTCGGCCCGCAGCAATTCGGCTTCGGGCCTCAGACGATCATCACGTTCCATCGCCTGCCGAAGGTGACGCGGGATGACGTGATCCTTCCAAGCGGTGTCCTAGATCGCATCGACCGTCACGCGATCGCCTTCAGCGAGCACGCGGACCAGCTCATCGCTTCGGGTCGCCCGGTCAAACGCGGCCTGCTGCTCTTCGGCCCACCCGGGACGGGCAAAACGCTGACCATCATGTATCTCGCCGGCCGCATGCAGGGGCGGACCGTTCTCCTCACGACCGGGCGGGCTCTGGGAATGATCGCGGCGGTCACGCAGATGGCGCGGCTCCTCCAGCCGAGCACCGTCGTCGTCGAGGACGTCGACCTCATCGCGCAAGAGCGCGGGATGCCTGGTGTGCAGACGCAACCATTCCTCTTCGAGCTGCTCAACGAGATGGACGGCCTGCGCGAGGACATCGATGTCCTCTTCGTCCTCACGACGAACCGCCCCGACATTCTCGAGCCGGCACTCGCCGCTCGGCCTGGACGGGTCGATCTCGCGGTACCCCTTCCGCTGCCGGATCCGGACGCTCGACGCAGGCTCTTCGCGCTTTACGCGCGCGGCCTGGACTTCAAGGTGAGCGACCTCGACAAATTCATCGCACGCACCGAAGGCGCGAGTCCGGCGTACATCAAGGAGCTCCTGCGCAAGGCGGCAGTCTTCGCGGCGATTGACGGCAATGGCGCCGGATTGCACGTCACGGATAAACACCTCGACGAGGCGATGGACGAGCTCACCGAAGGTGGCCGCCTCGCCGAGCGGATCACCGGTTTCACGCGTCCGGGCGACGAGGGACCGCCGCCTGGTGCGATGGGACCGAGCGGCTACCCAAGCCGATTGTCCGGAGAATGGGCTACCCGTAGTCGGGACGCGCGATAAGAAGCCCATCCTCGCGATAGACGGGTAGCGCGAACGCGAAGCGATCGACCTCCAGCGCGAGCTCTGCGTCGCGTCGCGGAAACCAGTCAGGCCACGCTTCGCCGTCGCGATCGGCGAGAAGCGTGACGAGTGGCATCGACGGCCGCTCGTCGGCCAGCGCTGACGCGAGGTAGCGCGCGCACAGGAGATCCTCGTCGGCGTCCTCGACCGCGTTCTGCCCCATCGCGACGACCGTCACGTCGCTCGCGCGCTCGCGCAGATACCGGACGGTCGCGGCCGCGATCACGAAGCTGCCGAGCACGATCGCTTCCGCGCCGCTCGCGGCGACGACGCCTTGGGTCCCCGAGCTCGTGCGTTGAACGACCCTCCGGCCGCTAAGGTCGAGGCGCTCGATCGCCGAGGGCGAGTTGCCAATGTCGAAGCCGGGAATCGGCCGGCCTTCGATCTCGCCTGTGAGAAAAAGCGTCGGGTCCGCGCGCTTCATCGCGAGCGCCTGTTCGTGATCGCGCACGAGCACGATCTCGCGTGCCCCCGCGCCGATGCAAAACGCCGCGGTCGTGAACGCGCGGAAGACGTCGACGATCACGACGTGGCCCGTCGCCGAGCGCGCGCCCTCGAGGAGGGACGTGACCCGGACGTTCAGAGCACGGCCGCCTTGAACGGGCGGCGGCCGGCCCCAAAGCGCTCGAGCGACAGATCGCCGATGTCGATCGTGTGCGCCCGGCCGTCGAGCATCTCCTCGACGACGAGCTGCGCCGTCGCCGGCGCGTGCATGAAGCCGTGGCCGCTGAAACCCGCCGCGATGTAGAGGCCGGCCACGCCGGGCGCGGCGCCGACGATCGGATGATCGTCCGGCGTCATCTCGTAGTAGCAGGACCACGAGTCCACGATCCGCAGATCCGCGAAGGCCGAGTGCCGCCACGCCGCGCGGGCACGCACCCACGGTTCGAGCGACGCGGGGACCTCGAGCGGCGCGAACTCGCCCGGAAATGTCGCCGGCGTACCGGCGGGTCCCTTCTCTTCTTTGCCATCAGTCGTGATGTTCGGCATGGCGAAGCGCTGAGCGGCGCCCTTCGGCCGAAAGTGGAAGCCCGACTCCCACTCGATCGTCAGGGGAATGCGCGCGAGCTGGGGAACCGGACCTGACTGCATGATCGAGCGGCGGTATGGCCAGATCGGGACCGGCACCGCAGCGGTCGCGGCGAGCGCGGCGGTCCAGCAGCCGGTGGCGACGAGCACGCGCTCTGCGCGAATGTCGCCACCCGCGGTACGTACGCCGGTGACGCGATCGCCTTCGCGGAGAATCGAATCGACAGCGATGCCCTCGCGGAACAACGCGCCGCCCAGCTGCGCCGCGGCTGCGAATCCGGCAAGTGCCGCGAGCGGGTCGCCGTACCCGTCGCGCGCGCCGAACCGGCCGCCGAAGACATCGTCCGTGCGGATCCCGGGAACGAGCTCCGCGATCTCGACACGATCCACCATGCGGACCGTAGCGCGCATGCGCTCGTAGAGGGGCATCGGCTCGCGGAGCTGCGCGACACCCTCCTCCGTGTTCGCGATGAACAGGTAGCCGCGCTCCTCGAAATCATGCCGCGAGCCGGTGCGGTCTTCAAAGTTGCGCCAAAACGCCGTCGCCAGCTGGGACATGCGAATGTCGAGCTCGTCGACAAATTGATGACGGATGCCCCCCAGTCCGCCCTTCGTCGTGCCGGAGCCGAGCTGGTCGCGCTCGAGGACGAGGACGTCGCCCTCGCCGCGATCGCCGAGGAAGAACGCGGCGGCGGCTCCCACGACGCCACCCCCGACGATGATCGTCGACGCAGTGCGAGGGAGATCGATCAGCCATCCACCTCGTCGAACCGGAACTTGCCCTCGGCCTCGGAGATGCGGCCGAACCGCGGGAGATCGTGGGTGAAACCGACGATCCACCGCTCATCGATCGCGCGCCGCAGGATCAGCTTCTTCGCGGCGAGCGTGTCCAGCGGGAAGAGGTCGAACGCCGGGATCCAGGGCAGCGGGAGATGGTGGCGATCGGGCATGAAGTCGCTCGAAAAGAAGAGCGTGGTGTCGCGATCGGTGATGCGCACGGTCTGGGTCCCGCGCGTGTGGCCCTGCACGCGGTCGAGGCGCACGCCCGGAAGTATTTCGACGGACTCATCGATGAGCTCGAGCTTGCCCACGGCCTCGAGGGGCGCGTAGTCGTCGGGGAGATAGCTGCCGCGGCTTCGCTCGTTAGGGGCGATCGCGTCCTCCCACTCGCGGCGCTGGAACACGTAGCTCGCGCGCGGGAAGGTCGGGACGATCCGACCGTCGTCGCGGTAGGTGTTCCCGCCGGAGTGGTCGAAATGCAGGTGCGTGTTGATGACAAGGGTCACCTCGTCGGGCCG
>VBDV01000061.1 GCA_005882765.1 Chloroflexota bacterium
AACGGCGGAGAGACGCGCGAAGACGGCGGCGCGCGGCTGTTGAATACGACCGGCCTCGAGCTCGGCGATCGCGGCGCGTGAGATCCCGACCCGGCGGGCGACCTCGGCCTGCGTCAGATGCAAGCTTTCGCGCGCCGCGCGAACCGCGAGCGCGAGCGGCGGTCTCGTGCGAGGCTTCGCGATGACAGGACGCTAGCACGGTGTCAGCGGCAGCCAGTCTGCTGACCGCACGTCAGTATACTGACACGATGCTCGTGATAGGGACGGACCACGTCGTCGCGGCCGCCGGCGATGAGGCGATCCTGATCCTCGCCATACCGGTCCTCTGGATCCTCGGGGTCATCGTTTCCGTCGCACTCAAGCTCCGCTCTCGCTGACTATGGGCGACATCCTCCAGGCCATCCTCGCGATCACACTTATCGACCTCGCGATGTCCGGTGACAACGCGCTCGTCATCGGGATGGTCGCGCGCGGGCTGCCGCGCTCGCAGCGCCGCAGGGCGATCGTGTTCGGAGCCGGCGCCGCGGTCGTCCTCCGGGTCATGGCTGCCGCGGCGGTGACCCTGCTGCTCACGATCCAGTACCTGCAGCTGGTCGGCGGCCTTGCGCTTGTCGTGATCGCATATCGGCTCGTTCGTCCCGATCGCGGACAGGGCCGGACGGTCCGCGAGGTCACGACACTCCGCGCGGCGACCGTGACGATCCTCGCCGCGGACTTCGCGATGAGCCTCGAGAACATCCTCGGAGTGGGAGCGGCCGCTCACGGCAACATCGCGCTGCTGCTCTTTGGCCTCGGTCTATCGATCCCGATCGTGCTCTTCGGGAGCGGCATCGTCGTCGGAGTCCTTGACCGGTTCCCGCAGGTGGTCTGGGTAGGCGCGGTCGCGATCCTGTGGACCGCGGCCGATCTTGTGCTCAGCGAGCCGGCGCTCGCGACCCTGCACGGAATCCCGTTCGTCGAGCTCGGGTTGACCGTGTTGTTCTTGGCGGTCGTTCTGGCCGCGCGTTTCGGGCGCGTGTTCTCTTCGCTGGTGGGGCCGCGGCCGGCGCCGGCGGCCGCGCCGCGCGAGCGCCGGGCGTCCTGATCGTCGGCGCATCGTCAGGCGCAGCCGAGCCAGCACATTGCGTGTACGCCGAGGCTCGATCGTTACGTGAACGCAAGCGCCCGAAGCGTTGACATCCCTCTCAACGGGACGTTCCAAAACGGAAGCGGGCGAGGGCGGAAGGGGAGACACCGCCGAAGCGAAATGGCGCCGCCCCTCAGGCCGCAGGGGGAGAACGCGATGCGCAACTTATGGCGAAAGGCGCTATTCGGAGCCGATATGGCGATGGCGGCGCTTCTTGTCGGATCACCGGGCTCAGCAAGCACACACGTAGCTTTCAACGGGACGTTCCAAAACGGAAGCGTGGTCCTCACGGATTTCCGACAGGCTGACGGCAACACGTTCATCAGCCAGACCGTACAGGTTGTCTACGCGGGAGACCTCTCGGGATCCGTCGTCGAACAGATCGATCTAGTGATCCATCCGAACGGCTCGCTCAACTTCAATGGGGTAGACGTTTGCGCGTGCACGCTCGGGGGACGTTCGGGCACGATCGTGCTCCCATTCTCCGGGACAGGCGATGCCAGCGGTGCCGCAAGTGGGCGCTTCACTATCACAGGCGCGACGGGTGGCCTCGCGAACCTTCACGTGGTTGGGACCTTCCAGTCCTCGAACGGCGGTTCGAGTGGCTCATTTTCGGGCGTCTACCACTTTGACCCGTAGCCCGCGCGCTCAACCTTTTGTCAGCGAGATCTGACCGAGAGCCCGCAGCCAGTCAAGTCACGGTGGGCGCGGTGCGCGTGAGTGCGCGCTTCCCGATCGTCCGGCGCATCGTCACGCGCGGGAGCCATCCTTTGGGCAAGCGCGGAAGCACCCCGCGGACCTGGCGAAAGCCGGCTTTGGCGAACATCGCGCGCGTGCCGAAGAACGCGAAATCGTCGTGCACGCGCTTGCCATCGGCTCGTGGGTACGCCTCGACGGCCGGCGCGCCGCGCCTGCCCGCGTAATCGACCGCCGCGCGGATCATGGCGACCGCGACACCCTGACCGCGGTGGCCGCGCCGCACGGTGATGCAGGGGATGACCCACGCCGCGACGTCGTCGACGGGTGGGGTAGCGCGCGAGTTCTCGACCCGCGAGAAGTCGTGCCGCGGTCCGAGCGAGATGAACCCGATCGGCTCGCCGCCCCGGTACGCGACCAGCCCGGCGGAGTTCTTTCGACGGCGCGCCAGTTTCGCGAGCACGGCCCGGCGCCTCTCCTCGGCCGTGCCAGGACCGAAGCCGATGATGCCAAGAGCACGCTGCTGCGCGGCGGAATAGCGCGGGAAGAGGTCCAACAGGACGAGCCCCACGTGCCCCGCGTCACGGTCTTCACGTCGTCGACCCGCGCTGCCGTGAGTGGCCGTATCGTCAGCTTGCGGTCGGGAGAGCTTTCCGCCATTTCTTCTTGGTGAGTCTCCGTATTCGGCTCTCGGCTTGCTCGCGCCAGCGTTCCGAGCCGAGGCCGAGTGCGACGAGCGTCTCCATCATGCGAAGCGCGCGCTCGAGCTCGCCGCGGCGTTCCAGGAGGCGCGCGAAGGCGAGCGCCAGCTTCGCACGCAGGGCGTTGTCCCCGTCGTAGTACGCACTTTCGTAGCACGCGAACGCGGCGTCGATCTCGCCCGTGCGCTCGAAGCCGCGCGCGAGAGCGAATGCCGCGGGCGCGTGGTCGGGCGCGCGGCCGGCCCGCGCGGCCGTCACCGCCCGTGCCACGCGATCAGTGATCCGCACGAGCGAGATCACGTCGCGCGCGTTGTGCTCCAGGACCGGAGCGATGATCGCCGGATCGCGCTTGCGCAGGTAGTGGAAGTAGGCGTCGGGAATGAGCCAGCCGGGTATGTCCGCGGTACGACCGTCGTCGAGCACGCTCTCCTCGAGCTGCTTCAGCGTCGTGGAACCGAATCGATCGCGCCAGAGCCGACGCGCCGGGTGCAGGAGGTCGAGGTGCGAGTCGTCCACGGTGACCTCGCTGCGTATCGCCATGACGAACCGCGTGCGGATGATCGGAAGGTCGAACGCCTTGCCGTTGTACGACGCGCATGCGCGGAACGGTTCGATCTCGCCTTTGAGCTGTTCGATGAACTCGCGCTCCGCACCGAGATCCAGAAGCATGTGCTGCCGCAGGATCAGCTCCTTACCGGCGAAGTGAGCGACGCCAATCAGGAAGATGTACGTGCCGGTCCCGCCCGAGAGGCCCGTCGTCTCCGTATCTAGGAAAAGGATGTCCGGCCAGTCGCGGGGAGCCTCGCCTTTGAGCCCGAGGTGCGCGAGAAGCAGTGCGTCGCAGGCTCCCCTCCCGACGATCTCGAGTCCGAGATCGTCGATAGCGAAGCGCTGTTCGCGCACCTCGAAACAGGGCCAAGCCGCGGCACCGACCGAGGGCCCCCGCGCGGCGGAGGGGTCCCCGGCCCTTGGGGCTGGGGATACCGCCGCGTAGAGAGGGTTTCGGTCGGTGCCGCGGCTCTCCCCGCGCTTGTCAGATTGATGAGCGCGATCGCGCTCGACGATCTGCGCGATCCGGGCTCGGAGATCGTTCATGAGTGGAGGGAGAGGAGATCCGCAACGGCTTCGCGCACCTCGGTGCCAAGGGCGTAGGCCGGACCGACGCAGGACGGGCAGCCGGTTCCGCATCCACAGGAGTCGAGGTGCTCTCGGGCGCGGTCGAGCAGTACGTCTGTCGACTTGAAGAGTCGCTCGCTGAAGCCGATCCCTCCGGGGGTCATGTCAAAGAGGTAGATCGTCGGCCGCTCGGTGTGCGGCGAACGCACCTCCACGGCGAGCCCGAGATCGTGCGGGGCGCACATAAGCAGCAGCGGCGCGAGACCGTGCAGCAGATTCCCGAGGCCGGCAAGAGCGACCTCGACCCGCTCCTTCGGCCAGCCCGCTACCGCTCGTTCCGGCAGAGAGCACCAGAACGACGTCGTCTGCAGCTCCTGCTCGGGGAGGTGGATCTTGCCCCAGCCCACGTTCTCGTGCGTGTACATCGTGAGCTTCTTGTAGATCGTGGTGAGCGTCGAGACGAGGACCTCGCCGTGCGCGAGGTCGAAGCCTCGTTGCGTCGAGCGCCGGTCGAACTCGTCGATGACGCGGATGCGCACAGCGAGCTCCGCTTGCGTGTAGTAGTCGACCTTCACCTCGCGCACGTACGCCTTCGCGTTGTCCCAGTCGAGGCGCTCGACCTGGAACTGCTTCGACTCGTGCAGGTAGATGGCCTGCTCGTGGAGCAGCACCTGCGCGGCGAATCGGTCGATCTCGCCGATCACCCGCGCCTTGCCGTCGTGGTGCTCTGACCCGACGGTGCGCGGGGCCGGCCCCGTCGTGTCGACGATGACGACGTTGTCGTTCGTCGCCGTACGCAGCGACGTCGTTTCCGCAGGGAAGGCCTGGTCGGACCAGTGGTACTTCCCACCGGACTCGTGGAGCACGCCCTGCTCATCGAGGTACGCGAGCACGCCCGGCGTGTCCTCGGTCCCGAACCGCTCGCGCGCCTCGAACGGGATCTCGAACGCGGCGCACTTCAGGTGATGCACCAGCACGTGGAGGTTGTCGGGATTCACGAGGCCGGCCTCCGGCGAGCGGTCGAGCACGTACCCGGGATGCTGTACGACGTACTGATCGATCGGAGACGACGTCGCGACGAGGAACGCTGCCGACAGATCCTCGCGCCGGCCGGCGCGCCCCATCTGCTGCCACGTCGACGCCACGGTCCCCGGATAGCCGAGCAGAACGGCCGCCTGTAGCGCGCCGATGTCGATGCCGAGCTCGAGGGCGTTCGTCGAAACGACGCCACGGACGGAGCCATCGCGCAGGCCCTGCTCGATCGCGCGCCGCTCCGACGGCAGATAGCCGCCGCGATAGCCGCGGATGAGGTCCTGCGGCCACTGCGGCTGGGGGAAACGCGAGCGAAGGTACGTGAGCAGCAGCTCGGTCTCGACGCGCGACCGGGCGAACGCGATGGTCTGTACGCCCGACGCGAGAAGCGTCGCCGCGATATCACGTCCCGTGAAGAGCGCGCTCTTGCGGATGCCGAGCGACTGATTCACGACGGGTGGGTTCACGAAGGCGAGCACCTTCTCGCCTCTGGGCGCGCCATTGCGATCGATGACCACGACGTCGTCCTCGACGTGGCGGCGCGCGAGCTCCTCGGGGTTGGCGATCGTCGCCGAGGTGCAGATGAACGTCGGATGCGATCCGTAGAAGGCGCACACCCGTCGCAGGCGGCGCAGCACGTTCGCGACGTTCGATCCAAAAACGCCGCGATACGTGTGCAGCTCGTCGAGCACGACGAATCGGAGATTCTCGAAGAGCTTCACCCACTTGGTGTGGTGGGGGAGGATGCCCGTGTGGAGCATGTCCGGGTTCGTGATCACGACGTGACCGGCGCTGCGAATCGCCGCCCGCACCGCGGGCGGCGTGTCGCCGTCGTACGTGTACGTCTTGAGATCGATGTCGACATCCTTCGCGAGGCGCATGAGCTCGGCGAGCTGATCCTGGGCGAGCGCCTTCGTCGGGAAGATGTAGAGCGCGCGGGCCGTCGGATCCTTGGCGATCGCGTCGATGACCGGCAGGTCGTAGCAGAGGGTCTTCCCGCTCGCGGTCGGCGTGACGATGACGGTGTGCTTTCCGGCGTGGGTACTTTCGAGCGCGTCGGCCTGGTGT
Organism: Chloroflexota bacterium; assembly: GCA_005882765.1. Taxonomy (GTDB): domain Bacteria; phylum Chloroflexota; class Limnocylindria; order P2-11E; family P2-11E; genus 3-1-20CM-2-70-9. The sequence continues at coordinate 5,740 of VBDV01000061.1, forward strand.
GAGTAGAGCGAGAGGATCCCGCGTCGCCGGAGCGTTGCCGAGATGCGCCCGTCGAGCCATGCGGGGTACTCCGCGTAACTCGCGCGCCGCGGCGGAATGCGTTCCCACCGCGTGACCATCTGGCTGAACTCAGGGTCGCGCGCGAGGCCGTCGAGGATCTGCTCGAGGCTGACTCGGGCTGGAAATCGAACGGCCGTTCGCATGACCAGCGGACGATATGGAACGGGTGTTCTGACGTCAAGATGACGCCCTAATCACGCCTGTCCGTGCGTTCATTTCCTCGTGGGAAGGCTTCTGTCCGTGCTCGCGGCGCTGGCGCTCCTCGTCCCGCAGAGCGCGACCGTGGCGGCTTCGGCGATGCCCGAGGCGCCGAACTGCCCGATCTATCCGACGAGCGACGTGTGGCACTCGAACATCCAGAACATGCCGGTCCACCCGATGAGCGCCACGTGGATCGCGAACATGGGCGGCGCCTCGCGCCTCCTCCACCCGGACTTCGGCGGGCCATATGGGTACCAGCTGCAGGTCGTAAGCAACGCGACGCCGACGACGCGCCTCGCATTCGATTACGCCGACGAGAGCGACGATGTGCCGTACCCGTTCACCGCGAGCACGCCGATCGAACCGGCCTCCGACGCGCACGCCTTCATGCTCAACAAGGACACCTGCGTTCTCTACGAGCTCTTCGCGGCGTCGTGGAACGGCGGTCGGCCGACTGCGGGTTCGGGAGCCGTGTTCGACCTGGGGTCGCATGCGCTCCGCCCATCCGGATGGACGAGCGCGGATGCGGCAGGGCTACCGATCTGGCCCGGGGTCCTGCGCTACGACGAAGTCGCGAGTGGCGTCGTGGATCACGCGATCCGCTTCACGGCACAGCGCACCGACCGCACGTTCGTGTGGCCCGCGCGCCATCAGGCCGGCGCGGCGCGCGATGCATCGCTTCCGCCGATGGGCGCGCGCTTCCGGCTGCGGAGCGACTTCGACATGTCGCCCTACAGCGCGCAGACGCGCGTGGTGCTCACGGCGTTGCAGCGGTATGGGCTGATCCTCGCCGACAACGGATCCAACTTCTTCTTTCAGGGCCAGGTGGACTCGCGCTGGAGCGACCAGCTCATCAGTGAGCTCAAGCGCATCCCGGCCGGCGCGTTCGATGCCGTTGACGCGTCGTCGCTGATGGTCGATCCGAACTCGGGTCTCGCGCGCGGCGCGAGCGGCATCGCGCTCGAGAGCGGCTGGCACTCGCGGTGGCTCAGCCAGTCGGACTACCTCGTGATGTCGCCCGGCCAGGTCGCGAATTTCTGGATCAGGTTCACGAACACCGGCACCGAGATTTGGAACCGCGGCATCTGGGGCCGCCAGGCGAACCTTGGCCTCAACGCCGACGACAAGTCTCCGTATCGGCTGGGGATGGCCGCGAACTGGCTCTGGGACGACCGCATCGCCACGACGACGGTCACCACGGTCGCCCCGGGCGAGGTTGCGGAGTTCCGCTTTGGGGTGGGCGCTCCGATGACGCGCGGCACGTATCGGTTGAATCTGCGGCCGGTCATCGACGGGACCGTGTGGATGGAGGATCAGGGAGTCTTCTGGCTGATCGTCGTGCCCTAGAGCGCTTGCCTAGGGCGGTAGAGTTCGCCTGCCTCTGAGGGAGGGCGGGCGCGCGACCAGCGCAGTCGAAATGTCGCGCGCAGGGGGAAGGCGATGCGTAGACACATCCAGCTGATCCTCGCGCTCGTGGCGACCTTCACACTGATCCTGGCGACTCCCGCATCAGCGACTCCGACGATCACGCGCGATGCGTCCGGAGATAGTTCGGCGGAGCCGTACACCGACATCGTGATGGCCAAGGTGACCGCGCAGGAGGGCAGAGAAGGCCTCTACTTCCAGATGCTCCTGGCCGGTACGGTCCCCATGACGCCGTCGCGTCCGGGGACATACAACGGGTTCACCGCCTACAACTGGCTCGTCGACACCGATGGCAACGGCATCGCGAACTACGTCGTCGTGGTGCGCTTCTGCAGCCATCTCGTCCAGGGGCCGTGCGTCGGCAACGACTGGCATTGGGAATCGGCCCTGACAAGTGCCGGGACGGGACAACGGATAGGGGACTTCGACTACGAGATCGAGAACAACGTCGTGAAGGGGTTCGTCGCGGCATCCCAGCTTGGCGACCCATCGGGCTTCCGCTGGATCGCCGCGACCCGGACGTCCCCGTCCTCCAGCAATCTCCCATCCGTCGACATCGCGCCAGACCTCGCGAACGGTTCGCCGGTTTGGGTTGACTTTCCTCGTTGAATCGCGGACCGGGCGGGGCTTGCTCCCCGCCCGGCCGTCGGGCGAGAGCTAGTGATCACGGCGACGCTCGTCGACGGGCCGTAGCAGCAGCGCGCCGAGCGCGTAGTACAGGAGCGCGAACAGGAACGCGACGCGCGGCCCAAGAGAGAAGTCAAAGGCGCCGACGCGATCCATCGCGACCCCGCCGATCGCGATCGCGATCGGGCCCGCGGCGCCTGTAACGACGTTCGAGATGCCCATGTACCGCCCGCTGGTGGCCTTCGGAACGATGTCGGTCATGAGCGCCCAGTCGACGGCGAGGAACGCGCCGGCGGCGACGCCGACGGGAATGACGAACGCGATCGCGACGACGATGTTCGGCGCGAGCGCGACACCGAGCATGCCGAGGGACCCGAGCGCGCACGTGAAGTACACGAGCGCCTTTCGACCGAGACGGTCGGAAAGTCGCGCGGCGGGAAATGTCGTGAGCGCCGTCGTGACCGCGATCACGGCGGTCGCGACGTTGATCCAGATCGCGATCTCGGTATCCGAGAGACCGATCGATCGGCTCATGTAGAAGAAGATGAGGTCGGTGAGCGTGACCGTGGCCATCAGAACGAAGAGCCGCGAGCCGAGCAGCCACACGAAGCTTCGCTCCTTGAGGATGTCGAGGCCCCACGCGCCGGTCGCGATCTGGAGCCACGAGCGACCCTCGCGTGACACCGCGGCGCGCCCTTCATCCACCGTGACGACCGTGACGATCGCCGTCGTGAGCTCGAGAAGGCCGAGGCCGATCGTCGCGGCGACGAAGCTCCCGGTAAAGAGCCCGATCGACCCGATCGCGACGCCGCCGATGCGGCCGAGCACGATCATCACGCCCATGAGGCCGCTCGCGAGTCCAACCTGCGCGGCGGGGACGAGGTCGGGCACGTATCCCTGGAAGGGACCCTGCGCGAAGTTCGACGAGATCTGGAGCAGGACGACGAATGCGACCACCGAGACGTAGGTGTTCGACGTCGCGATGCCGGCGAGGAACACGACGTCGAGAACCGCCCCTATGACGATGTATGGCTTGCGGCGCCCCCATCGGGTGATCGTGTAGTCGGAGATCGTGCCGATCGTCGGCTGCACCAGGATCGCCACGACGGCGCCGAGAAGAGTCAGCAACGCCAAGCCGGAGCCGGCGTTGGCCTTCCCCACGAGATCGTCCATGCGCCGCTGAAGGATCACGTTGTTGAGGCCGCCCCAGATCGCGTTGATGCCGAACCAATAGATCGAGAGCTGGAAGATCTGGAACATCGGCAGCGCACCGACCGGCCTTCCCCTCGTGTCTGCCTGTGCCGTCGTCGCGCTCACCGCCGGAGTATCCGCAGGTCGGCAACTCGCATGCACGGGGAGGGCGCGTGCGCCTGGTCCTCGGTCGCTACGAGCTCTTGGAGCGGATCGGCCGGGGTGGCATGGCGGACGTCTTCCGCGCGCACGATCGCTCGCTCGAGCGCGACGTCGCCCTCAAGATGATGCGGCCGGAATTCGCCGGCGACGCGGAGTTCGTCGAGCGTTTCCATCGCGAAGCTGAGGCCGGCGCCATCGACCACCCGAACATCGTCCGCGTGCTCGATTCCGGCGCGAGCCCGGATGGCCAGTTCATCGCGATGGAGCTCGTCAATGGCGGAACGCTGCGCGATCTGATGCGTGCCTCCGGGCGCGTGGATCAATACGCGGCGGCCGAGATCGCGGCCGGTATCGCCGACGGTCTCGAGGCGGCCCACATCCGTGGCGTGCTACATCGCGATTTGAAGCCTGAGAACGTGTTGCTCGACACCGAGAGCCGTCCGAAGATCGCCGACTTCGGGATCGCGCGCCTCGCCGCCGCGACCGCGATCACGAAGGCAGGTGAGCTTCTCGGTACGCCTCAGTATCTGGCGCCGGAGCAGATGAGCGGCGATGTCATCGACGAGCGCGCGGATGTCTACGCGCTCGGTGTGATTTTGCATGAGATGCTCACAGGACAGCAGCCGACCGGTGGCACGACACCCTCCGAGATCGTCGCGCGTCGCCTCCGATCGGACCCGCGACCGCCCGCGCGACTCGTTGCCCTCGCGCCAGTCATGAACGCCCTTGTCTTGCGTGCGCTGGCGCGCGACCCGGCGCGCCGTTTTCGCCGCGCCGCCGACCTTCGCGATGCCTTGCTCCAGGTGAGGCGACCGGCAGCGCCAGTTCGCGCAGGTCCCTGGGTGGTCCGGCTCCGCTTGCCGTCGGTCGCCCCGCTGGTCGCGGCCCTCGCCGTGCTGACCGCGTCGATCCGCGATGCCGCGAATCGGGTGGATCGCGTGGCAGCCCTTCGCGACGCGCTTCCCACGATCAGGTTGCCCGCGCCGCCGCGGATGCCGGTCGTCGCGATGCCTCGGCCATCGCTCGCGCCAGTCGCTGCCGGCGTCGCGTCCTGGCGCGCGCGTCACGGCGCACCACAGCGTCGTTCGGCGGCCGCCCTCATGGCATTACTGGCGCTCGTCGCGGCGTTCATTGGCGGAACTCTCGCTTTTGCGCGCCCGACAGAGCTGAGGCCTCTCGCCGTCGCCACAAGCGCGCCGGCGCCCACGGCGGCGATGCTCGCCAATACCAGCAGCCCTGCGCCGAGCACTTCAGCTGAGCCCACCGCGGAGCCGATCGCCGTGCCGATTCTCGCACCCGCCGCCGCGGCCACGCCCGCGCCCACCGCCGCGGCCACGCCCGCGCCCGTCGTTGCGACGGAGGGCGATCCTGCGGGAACGATCCTGGCGTTCTATGAGCTGATCTCCGGCCACGACTACGCGTCCGCTTTGGGCATGTGGAGCGATCGCATGCGGGCGATCTACCCGCCGCAGACGAACATCTGGGGGCGATTCGACCGCACCCGCTCCATCGTCGCGCGCTCGGCGTCGGTGACGAGCGCTAACCCGGGGTCGGCGGCGGTCGCGGTCGACCTGATCGAGACGCTGAGCGACGGAACGATCCGCCACTGGGTCGGGTCGTGGTATCTGGTGCGCTCGGGTCCGGGCTGGCTTCTGGACCAGCCGGGTCTGCGCCCGGCCTAATGGTCTGACCTCTCAGGGACGACTCGCCAAACTCTTGACAGCCGGGCGCCGGTCCTGAAAGACTCGCGCCTGAAACCTTTTATGAAAGGTTTCACG
>VBDV01000185.1 GCA_005882765.1 Chloroflexota bacterium
ATCGCGGTCGCGTGCTTCTCATCGCGATCGGCGAGAAGCTGAAAGAGCATGGTGTCATCGAGCGCGCTCCGCTCCTCGAGGGCCGGCAGATGCACATGGTCATGAACCCCGTGCGCCGGGATGCGACTGGAGCAGTCGCAGCCGCGACGCCCCCCACGCCGACTCCGCCGCCGCCCGCCGCGTCGGCCGCGCCAAAGCCGCCGATGCCCGGCCCGCGACCCGCACCCGCACCGGTCCGTCCACCGGCGCCGCCCGCTCGGCCGCCTGCGGCCCGTCCGTCACCGCCCCCGCGCGCACAACGACCGGCCTAGTAAACTGAGCGTTCACGTCTCGCGTAGACCGGAGGTCGTTCACCGTGCCCAAGATCAAGAGCCATAGCGGCGCGAAGAAGCGTTTCGAATTCACGGGGAGCGGCCGCCTCCGTCGTGCCAAGGCCTACAAGGGACACTTGAACCAGCACAAATCGCCGTCACGCAAGCGCCGTCACGCAGGGAAGGCACTCGTGGCCAAGGGCGACCTCCAGCTCGTCCGCAAGCTACTGCCGAACCTGAAGGGAAGGAGCTAAGGGATGTCGCGCGTCAAACGCGGAGTCGCCGCGCACAAGAAGCACAAGAAGCTGCTCTCGCAGGCTGAGGGCCGGCGGGCATCGAAACACAAGCTTGTACGTCCCGCCCGCGAGGCCGCCATGCACGCGCTCCGCTACGCGTATCGCGACCGCCGCGCTCGGAAGGGGCAGTTCCGCGCGCTCTGGATCGCGCGCATCAACGCCGCGGCCCGCGACGCCGGCGTTTCGTACAGCCGGCTCATGGCCGCGCTTCGCCTGGCGGGGATCGACCTCGACCGTAAGATCCTCGCGGATATGGCGGTCCGCGACCCTAAGGTGTTCCGTCACTACGTCGATCTGATCAAAGAGAAGTCGAGCCAGCAGACAAACAAGTCATAGCGGCGTCGAAGGAGAGCAGTACCGCGACACACGGCGCCAAAGAGAGACCGGCAAAGGTGAAAGCCCGGTCGCGCCGACGACGCGCGAATTCGCTCCCAAGCCGATCGGCAGAAAAGCCGGTCCGGGTGAAGCCCGATAACGCTTCGACCGAGCGTCCTTCTCCCGGGGGCAGGGGCCCCAAGAAGGGAACACGGGTGGTACCGCGGAGGCCCGCCTTCGTCCCGAACGAACGGCGGGCTTTGTGTTTCCTAGAGGAGGCGACGTGACCGGCGAAGACCTGAAGGAGCTCGCGAACCGCGCGGTCGCCGAGATCGGCGCCGCCGCGGACGAGGCCGCCCTCGAGGCCGCCCGCGTGAAGTACCTCGGACGGAAGGGCGCCCTGAACGAGGCCACGAAGGGCATCGCGAAGCTTCCCGCAGCAGAGAAGCCTGGATACGGCGCGGCGCTGAATGAGGCCAAGGGTCGCATCGAGGCGGCGCTCGACGAGCGCGGCGCCGCACTCAGAGCGAAGTCTTTGGACCGCGATCTCGGTGCGGAGCGCGAGGACATGACGCTCCCGCCGCGGCGGGTTCGCGTGGGCCGTTTACACCCGATCTCGCAGACGGTCCGCGAGGTCTCTCGGATCTTCGGGTCGCTCGGGTTCGAGACGGTCGAGGGTCCCGAGATCGAATGGGATTACTACGCGTTCGAGGCCCTCAACATCCCGGCTGGCCATCCGGCGCGCGAGAAATGGCAGACACTTTGGATCTCGAATCCTCTCGGCGACGATCCATCGCGACCACTCCTTGGACGTCCGCACACCTCCCCGATGCAGGTGCGGGTCATGGAGAAGCGCAAGCCGCCGATCCGAGTAGTGATACCCGGACGCTGCTACCGCTACGAGGCGACCGACGCGATCCGGGAGTCGATCTTCTTCCAGTACGAGGGCCTCGCGATCGACGAGAAGCTCACGATGGCCGACCTCAAGGGGACGTTATATGCGTTCGCGCGACAGGTCTTCGGCAGCGACCGCAAGATCCGTTTTCGGATCGACTACTTCCCTTTCACCGAGCCATCGGCGGAGATCGCGTTCGACTGCTTCGCCTGCGAGGGCCGCGATCCCGAGTGCCACGTCTGCGGTGGCGACGGCTGGATCGAAGCGGCTGGTTGCGGCATGGTGCATCCCGATGTGCTTCGGCGTGTCGGATATGACCCCTCCCGCTATCAGGGCTTCGCCTTCGGTGGGGGCATCGAGCGTTTGGCGATGCTACGTACGGGGGCGCCTGACATTCGACTCTTCTACCAGAACGACTTGCGCTATCTGGAGCAGTTCTAGTGGTGCGCCGTGCCGCGCTCGCACGTCCGAAACCCTCTGTTCGCGGCGGGGTCCCCCCGGCCTCGGAGCCTCGGCCGGCTCCCCGCCGCGCGGGGGCCCTCGGATATGCTCGCGCAGCACTCCTTCACGTCGGGGGAAGTCTGTGTTGATCAAAGTGCCGCTGTCGTGGCTGCGCGAGTACGTCGACATCAGTGTGCCAATAGACGAGCTCGCTCTGAAGCTTCATATGTCGAGCACGGAGGTGAAGGCCGTCGAGCGTCCGTGGTGGGACGACAAGATCCGAACGGCGCGCGTCGAGAAGCTCGCGAAGCACCCGAATGCCGACAAGCTGCAGCTCGCGACCGTCGACTACGGCGCGGGCGCACAGAAAACGGTCGTGACGGGTGCGACGAATCTCACTGAGGGCGCGATCGTTCCGTACGCCGACGAAGGCGCGACGATCATCGACGGCCACACGGGCGAGCGCACGATCCTGCGCGGCAAGCCGATGCGCGGGATCAAAAGCGAGGGCATGGTCCTCTCGGAGAAGGAGCTCGGCCTCAGCGACGAGCACGAGGGGATTCACATCCTCGACGCGAATCTCCCCGTGGGCGTAGCGCTCCGCGAGGTCCTCGGTGAAACAGTCCTCGCGCTCGAGCTCCAGCCGAATCGCCCCGATTGCCTCGGGGTCGTCGGCATTGCTCGCGAGGTCGCCGCCCTCCTCGGCACGGGTCTCCGTGAGCCACCGGTCGACAGGCTTGCGCCCGGCGCGCCAAAGGGTCTCGACGTGCGCATCGAAGATGACCGCGCCTGCCCGCGGTTCGCCGCGGCGCTGCTGAGCGGCATTGAGATCGGCCCGTCGCCCGCCTGGATGCAGGCGCGTCTTGTCGCCGCCGGCATGCGGCCCATCGACAACGTGGTCGACATCACGAACTACGTCATGCTCGAGGTCGGCCAGCCGCTCCACGCCTATGACCATCGCCAGCTGCGCGGAGGAGCCCTTGTCGCGCGGCAGGTTCGGCGCGGCGAGTCGCTCCGCACGCTCGATGGCGTCGACCGCGTGCTACCCGAGGGAACGCTCGTGATCGCCGACGCGGAACGGGCTCTTGGGGTCGCAGGAATCCTCGGCGGCGAGGATTCGGAGATCCGCACGAACACGACCACCGTCGCGCTCGAGTGCGCCTCATTTGAGCCGCGGGGGATCGGTCGGACCGCGACCAAGCTTGGACTGCACGGCTCGTCGGGCAGCGCAGCGGCGCGCCGGTTCTCCTGGGAGCTCTCACCGGACCTGGTACCGATCGCGCTCGCGCGCGCCTGCCGGCTGCTCCGCGAGCATGCCGGAGCAAAGATCGAGGGCGTCGTCGATCGCTACCCGAATCCGCGCCGAAGAGTGAACGTGCGCATGCGTTTCTCCGATGTTCCTCGGGTCATGGGCATCGATATCGATCCGGCGGAGACACTCGACATCCTTCGGCGACTGCAGTTCACGGCGGCCGCGGATGGCGACACTCTCGTCGCCACACCGCCGGCGGTGCGGACCGACATCGCGATCGCCGAAGACATCGTCGAAGAGGTTGGCCGCATCGCGGGCTACGACCGGCTGCCGACGCGAATACCCGATGGCCCACTCCCGCTAGCGGAGCGGCATCCCCTCGAAGAGTTCCGCGAACGGGCGCGCGACGGTCTGGCCGGATTCGGTCTTCAGGAGACCGTCTCGTACTCGCTCATCGATCCCGCGTGGCTGAAGCGGCTCACCGCCGACGGCTCATGTATCGCGCCGGAGCCTCTGCGCGTGGTGAACCCGACCACGGTGGCGCAGTCCGCGGCGCGGCCGACCCTGCGTGCGAGCCTGCTCGACACGGCGCGAAAGAACCTGCGGCACCGATCGTCCGTCGCGATCTTCGAGATCGCTCCTATATATCTGCCAAGACGAGGCGATCTCCCTGAGGAGCGCTGGACCATCGGCATCCTCCTCGCGGGGAACGCACAACCGGTGAAGGATGGCGAGACATGGCTCGTGCCTGAGCGCCGGTTCGACGCGCGCGACCTGCAAGGGATCGTGTCCGGGCTCGCGGAGCTTCTCGACGTGCAGGTCTCCGGCGATGGCGCGGATGCGCCCGGCCTTCATCCGGGACGAAGCATCACCTTCGCCGAGGGACCTAGGACGCACCTGACCCTGGGCCAGCTCGACCCGCGGGTCGCCCAGATGTGGGAGCTCCCGGTAGAGACATTCATCGCGGAGATCGACCTGGCTGCCTGGCGGGAGTCGTCGCGGCCCCCACGCGTGGTCGCGCCGCCGCGGTTCCCCGCGGCGCTTCGTGACCTCGCCGTCGTCGTCGAGGAGGCCGCGCCCTACGCCGATGTTGAGCGCGAGATCCGGGCGGCAGCCGGCAAAGACCTCGAGTCGCTGGCTCTGCTCGATCTCTACCGCGGTCAGCA
>VBDV01000186.1 GCA_005882765.1 Chloroflexota bacterium
CCGTCGAGCTCGGGCATACGGATGTCCATCAGCACGACCGTCGGTCGATAGCGGGCGGCCTTGTCGACTGCCTCGAGCCCGTTGCTCGCTTCGGCCACGACTTCGATGTCGTGCTCTTGAGAGAGCAGCATGCGAAAGCCGGCGCGGACCATCGATTGGTCGTCGGCGACGAGCACGCGGATCGTCATGGTCGGTCGCCGCTGAGCGGAAGGCGCGTGCTGAGGATGAAGCCACCCTCGGTTGCGGTTCCTGCGGTCATCTCGCCACCGTAGATCTTGACGCGTTCCCGGACGCCGACGAGCCCGTGGCCGAGGCCCTCGCTCGTCGAGCCGCCCTCACCGTTGTCGCGTACCTCGATCTGCAGCTCGTCGAGCCGGTAGCGGACGGTCACATCGGCGGTGCTTGCGCGCGCGTGTCTGAGGGCATTGGTCAGGCCCTCTTGAACGATTCGATAGGCAGAGAGGTCGATCGCTCGTGGGAGCGGGAAAGGCTCGCCGTCGAGATGCAGCTGGGCGGGAAGGCCGGCGCGGCCGATCTCCTCCAGCAGTGAGTCGAGGCCGTCGAGGCCAGGCTGCGGGGTGAGCTCGGCTTCGTCCCCGTCGCGGCGCATGGCGGCCAGGAGACCGCGCATCTCGGCAAGCGCGGTGCGGCCGGCCTGCTCGACGTTTCTGAGCGCGTCACTGTCCTCGGCGAGCGCGTCGGGGAGCTTGTGCCTGACGGCGCCGACCTGGAGCACCATCACGCTGACGGCGTGCGCGACGATGTCGTGGAGCTCGCGCGCGATCCGCACGCGCTCCTCGGCTACTGCGATTCGCGCCGCCGCGTCCCGTTCCCGCTCGGCCAGGCTCGCGCGTACTTCCGCCGCCTCGGCCTGCTCGGCACGCTCGCGCAGAGCGAAGCCCGCCACCCAGCTGATCGCGAACTCGAGCGGGATGAAGATGAGCATGGCGGCTGTGTGGCCGGGGATCTTGTAGACGACGGTCGCCGCCCCGCCGATCACCAGAGCCAGGCCGATGCCTGCCTGCACGGGGTCGCGCAGGTTCCCGAGCAGGAACGCGGCTACCAGCCCGACGACGAAGATGCTGATCGCGAACGGGATCAGGCGCCAATCGACGAACGAGATCCCCGCCGCCAGCAGCCAGTGCGCCGCCGGCGCGAAGGGAAACCACCGACGCGCAATGATCGGGAGCACCAGGATCGCGATCGCCGGAAGCACGAACCACAGCGTCGTGTGCGGCGCGTCCGGCGAGTCGCGTCCGACCAGCACTTCGAGCATCGCGGCGATCAGCAGGAGCGCGATCAGCACGTCGACGACGTACGTGCGCGAGAGGTATCGGATCCGGCTCACGCGTTGAAGGTACTGCACGCTTGCGCCCGCCGCCTCCTACCTGGGTAGGACGCGGAATCAGCGGCTGGTAGGAGTCTCGGCGCGACTTCGCGACGATGACCCCCGGCTGCCGCGCTTCTAGCGTCGAGCTAACGAACTCGACGAAAGGAAAAGCGATGGAAGCCTCGAGAACCAGACCGTTTGGCCCAGCGCGAATCGTCGCCCTGGCGCTCATCTCCCTCACCGCACTCGGCCTCGCCTACCTCCATTTCAGCGCCGGCAACGACTCGGTGTCCGTGCCTTCCGGGGCACACGCCGGCCAGCTGACGCTCCACTCCTGCCACTACGCGACCGAGGGCGGCAGCTACCGCGCCGATTGCGGCACGCTCGTCGTACCCGAAAGCCGGTACAAGGCGCACTCGCGGCTGATCGCGCTCCCGGTAACCCGGATCCGTGCGCGCTCAGCGCAACCGGGTGTACCGATCTTCCGCCTCGTAGGCGGCCCTGGCCTCACGAACATGGAATTCAGCAAGGCAAGCCGGTTCGCGGATGATCATGACGTCGTCCTCGTCGGCTACCGAGGCGTCGACGGCTCCGCCCGGCTGGACTGCCCGGAGGTCGAGTCGGCGCTCAAGCACTCGACCGACTTTCTCGGCGAGAAGTTCTTTCGCGCCTACGGCGACGCGTTCCGGTCCTGCGCGCACAGACTGACGAACGACGGTGTCGATCTGGCCGGCTACGGCCTGCCGCAGCAGGTCGACGACATGGAGGCCGCGCGCAGGGCGCTCGGCTACAAGCGGATCGACCTCCTAAGCGAGAGCGCCGGCACACGCACAGCGATGATCTACTCCTGGCGCTACCCGAAGAGCATCCACCGCTCAGTGATGATCGGGGTGAACCCCCCCGGCAACTTCCTCTGGAACGCGAAGACGACCGACGAGCAGATCCGGAAGTACTCCGCCCTCTGCTCGAAAGACGACACTTGCCGTCAGCGGACCGACGACCTCGCCGCGACGATCAAGACGACTGCCGCGCGCATCCCCGACCACTGGTTCTTCCTGCCGATCAAGAAGGGCAACGTGCGGATCGCCTCCTTCTACGGACTGATGGAATCGAGCCCGGAGGCGGCGCCCCTCTCAGCACCGGCCACGCTGAGCACCTTGCTCTCCGCGGATCACGGCGATGCGAGCGGGCTCTGGTTCCAGTCGCTGCTCGCCGACTTTGCCCTCCCGACCTCATTCGTCTGGGGCCAGATGGCAGCCGCCGCGCGGCCGGATGCCCGCGCCGCGGAGCAGTACTTCTCGTTGGGTCACGATCGCAACGACTCGATCCTCGGCAATCCCGGTACCGACTTCATCTGGGGCGGCGGCGAGCTGGCACGTGCGTGGCCGGCGAACGCCAACGAGAACGCGTTCGACCGCGTGCGCACGTCCAAGGTGAACACGCTGCTGATCGGCGGGGCGCTCGACTTCGCGACGCCGCCGCAGATCGCGACGAAGGAGCTCCTCCCGTACCTGCCGAACGGCCACCAGGTCGTGCTGGCCGGGATCGGGCACACGACCTCCTTCTGGACGCAGCAGCCGAAAGCCGGAAGCCACCTGATCAACACCTTCTTCGACAGCGGCCGGATCGACCGCTCGCTCTACAAGCCGACGAGCGTCGACTTCACGCCCGACGTGACGCAGACGGCACTCGGCAAAGGCATCGCAGGCGCCATGGTCGGTCTCGCGCTCCTCACCGTCCTCTCGCTGTTGGCGATGGCTTGGCGAGCGCACAGGCGAGGACGCTTCGGACGCAAGGCTGGCGCGACGCTGCGGTCGCTCTACCCGATCGTGCTCGGCCTGGGCGGCTGGTTCCTCGGCGTGATGATCGTCATCACGACGATGCCCGGCACCCCGCTCGACAACGAGCTGCTCGCAGCTTTCTCGGTGGGCGTACCGGTCGGGCTGTGTCTCTACTTCGCTTGGCTGAACCGCGGCTGGGCCGCCCAAACCAAGGCCGTGGGATTCGCGGCGGCGGTTGGTGGCGCTCTCGTCGGAGCCTGGCTGGGGTTCCACGCCACCGGCGCGTCCCTCGACCGGCTGATGGCGGCAGGCGGGCCCGGCCGAGCGTCTCTGTGCCGCACGCCTGCTCCGCGACTCTCGATTCGTCAAGTCCTGCGGACGTTCAGGTTCGCAGGACTTGACGTTTGCCGTGCGCTCAGCACGTGGTCGCGCGGCACGCCTCCTACCTGAGTAGGAGGCCGAATCATCGGCTGGTACGAGCTTCGATCCGACCTGGCTCCGACGACCTCCAGGCGACGCGGTCGTAGCGTCGCAGGTGTTGTCGAACCCAAGGAGGACCGAGCATGTCTCGCGCAAGACAGAACTCCAACCTCGCGG
>VBDV01000062.1 GCA_005882765.1 Chloroflexota bacterium
TCTCGACCGATTGGACCGGCGTCGCGCGCGCCGGTCGCGGCCGCGGCGTGGCGCGCGCGGTCAAGTGCGAAACGGTGATGCAGGCGATCGCGCTCGGCGTCGATCGGATCCGCACCGACAACGACTTCAAGAACAAGCCGATCCTGCACATCAACGAAACGATGGGCTACAAGCGCCGCACTGATGGCGTCCAATACATGAAGAAGTCTTAGCCCTCTTCACAGGAGGAGCACGGCCGAGCCGACGACGGGTGGCACGGGGGAGCGGGTTGCGCGCGAGCCGCTGACCGGCCGCGTCAGTCGGGGGCGGTGCAAGTGGTGGGGAGCGGACCGGTAGGCGAGCGCGCGACCCCCGACCCCAGGGGCAGGGGCCCCTGACCGCGGAGCGGACAGGACCCGGGTCGGCTCTACTGGGCGACGAGACCTAAGCGATGTGAAAGCGGAAGGTGGCCTCGCGCTGGAAGACTTCGTAGTCGTCGTTGTCGTTGCGAAGATATGCGGCGCGGAGTTCGGGGCGCGCGTCGAAGTCACCGAAACCCTTGAGCGCGTCGTAGGCCTCGAGCGGCTTCTGGGTCAGGATGAGGAAGTCGGTCTCACCGGCGCCGGCGTCGTGGCGGTCCACTCGCCCGGTCTCGCCGATCGCTTGCGAGACGCGCTCTTCGAGGTGCCTGAACTCGTCGAGGTCGCGGTAGGACGAGCCGGGGACCGGAAGGACGAGGAGGAACTCCACTCGTGCGAATCTAGGTGCCCCCGCGCCCAGTGCTAGAGCGCGATAGTCCCAGCGGCGCGCAGTACTTCGTGGCCAGCGTCACGATTTGATCCCGCCATGCGTTGGTCTGGCCCCGTAATCGCGGAATGAGTCCATCGCGTCGCGTCGCTCGTCATCGGTCGGCACCGCGGACAATTGGCGTAAGCAAAGCTGACCGGCCTCGATTTAGCCTTCCTTCTTGGTCTCGTAATTCGTCACGTTCATCGTCAGATGGCTGAATCCGCGGTCATCGCCGCCGAGGTCGGAGACTCGGCCCACGAGCTGCTCGTGCGCGCTCTTCGCAGGGACGTTCTGGTCCGCGGGCCCGTCGAACACCACGACCCACTTCGCGCCCTGCCTTGAGATCCGCGCCGCGATGTCGTCGTCGACGATGCGTTCGATCGCGCTGAGCGCCCCGTTCAAGGTCCCAAACGCGAACGTGTGCTCCAGCCGGGTCCCGGACGGGAACATCGCCGCGACCTGTGGCGCGGCCTCGCCGGCTTCGAAGGGCGCGACCGTGAACTTGCCGGGATCCATCCCCGCTTTGCGCATGGCGTCCGCGATCTTCGGATCGACCGGAGACGTGTCGCCGGGCGCTCGCGGAACGAGGCGGTATTTCCTCGGGCCGATCAATTGCCCTTCATGAAGTCGCGGATCGATGTGGTGACGCGGTCGATCTGTTCGTCCGTCAACTCCGGGTACATCGGCAGCGACAGGACCTCCGTCGCAAGCCGTTCGGTGACGGGCAGATCGCCCTTGCGATAGCCGAGGAACTCCGCCGACTGCTGCAGGTGGATCGGGACCGGATAGTGGATCTGCGTACCGATGCCCCGCTCGCCGAGGTACTTCCGGAGGTCGTCCCGACGGCCGCCAGGCACCCTGATGCAGTAGACGTAGAAGACGTGGCGCTCACCGCTTGGGATCTCCGGCGTGATCACGCCGGAGCCGCTGAGGAGCTTCTCGTACGCCCGAGCCAACTCACGCCTGCGCTTGTTCCACTCCGGAAGCCGACGGAGCTTGATGCGGAGGATGGCGGCCTGGATCTCGTCGAGGCGCGCGTTATAGCCGACCACTGGGTGGTAGTAGCGCGTCGACTGTCCGTGCTCGCGGAGCGCACGGAGCTCCTCCGCCAGCCGATCGTCGTTCGTCGTGATGCTCCCGGCTTCTCCGTAGGCGCCGAGATTCTTCGAGCAATAGAACGAGAAGCAGTTCACGCGGCCACCCGAGCCGGCCTTCTTGCCGTCGTCGAGAAGCGCACCGTGCGCCTGCGCGGCGTCTTCGATGATCATGATGTTGCGGTCCTGCGCGATCTGGCGAAGGGGCTTCAGATCAACGGTGCGGCCGTACAGGTGAACGGGGATGATCGCCTTCGTGCGTGGAGTTATCGCCGCGGCGACGGCTGCGGCGTCCATGTTCATCGTCTTCTCGTCGACCTCGACCAGGATCGGCCTCGCGTTCGCGTAGAGGATCGCCTCGACGGTCGCGAAGAACGTGTGGGACACGGTGATGACCTCGTCGCCGCTCGACACGCCGCAGGCCCGGATCGCGAGCTGCAGTGCGTCGGTGCCGCTCCCGACCCCGATCGAGTGCTTGGTGCCGATGTACGACGCGAATTCCTGGTCGAACGCTTTGACGTTCGGGCCGATGGTGAGCTGCATGCTCTCGAGGACTTCGTCGATCGCGGCGCGGACTTCGTCGCGGATCGTGGCGTACTGCGCTTTCAGGTCGACGAGAGGGATCTCCTGTGTGGCGACTGCGGTCATGGTGTTGCCGTCTCCTTCTTCACCCGCTCTGGGAGGTCCTTGAGCCACGCGTAGGCATGCGGGTAGATGCCGACGAAGCACGCGAGGTCGCGGATGTCTTCTTTGAGCTGTACCGCCGGATTTCCGGCCCAGACCGTGCGTGCCGGCACCGCGTGGCGCACGACGCTTCCCGCC
This sequence comes from Chloroflexota bacterium, assembly GCA_005882765.1. Lineage (GTDB taxonomy): Bacteria > Chloroflexota > Limnocylindria > P2-11E > P2-11E > 3-1-20CM-2-70-9. The sequence goes on from VBDV01000062.1 coordinate 2,685, forward strand.
CCCACGAGCGCGTCCTCGCCGATCTCGACGCCCGGCAGGATCGTGCTGTTCCCGCCGATGCGCGCACGGCGGCGGACGACGCCGCCTTTCACGCAGTCGAGATAGGCGGGGCACTGCGGGTGCGGATCGTCGGTGAAGACCACGTGTGGCCCGAGGAACACGTCGTCGTCGATCTGCGTGAGCTCGAGGAAGCACCCAGTGTGCACGCGCACCCGCGAGCCGATGCGATTGCCGAATTCGAGCGACGCGTGCGTCCCGACCGAAACGTCGTCGCCGATGACGTTGTCCTCGCGGATTGAGGCACCTTGCCCGGTCTGGAGACGCGCGCCGATGCGCGTCCCGGCGTAGATCGTTGTGAACGGACGGATCACCGCGCCGGGACCGATCACGAGCTCGAGCTCGCCCTCTTTCTTGCCGCGAGGTGGCCGTCCCAGGATCGTGTACTCGCCGACGGTGCTGCCCTCGCCCAGCCGGACATTCGGCGCGACGACGGCCGTCGGGTGCACGGTCGTCTTCATGCGCGCACCGGATCCAGCCGGTAGGCGACCCGCGCGCCGCCTGAACGGAGCGAGCGCATCGCGAGCTCGAGCACGCGAACGACTGTGAGACCGGCCTCGCCGTCGCTTCGCGGCTTGGCGCCGTTGCGGACGCACTCGATGAAGTGACGCATCTCGACCTGCAGCGCTTCGGTCATCGGAACGCGCGGGCTGTGGATGTCGCCGGCGCGGTAGCTGCGCCGGAGCTCATCGCTCTCCAGCTTGTCGACGCCTTGGTCGTAGATCTTCACCTTCTCCACACCCTGGACGTCGTCGTAGACGACCATCTTCTGGGAGCCGATCACGATCATCGTCCGCAGCTTGCTCGGCGCGAGCCACGAGAGATGCGCGTGCGCGATCGCACCCGACGGGAACCCGATTTGTAAGAAGACGACGTCTTCGATCGTCGGCTGCACGTAGGACGCGCCGGTGCATTGGACCCACAGTGGCTCTTCATCGAGCCAGTAGAGCGTGATCGATACGTCGTGCGGACCGAGGTCCCACAGCACGTTGGTGTCGAACTGGTGCAGGCCCAGATTCACGCGCTGGCTTTCGATGTAGTGGACGCGGCCGATCCCGTCAGATTCGAGGATCTCCTTCACCGCGACCACGGCCGGGTTGTAGACGAAGGTGTGGCCGACCATGAGGGTCTTACCGGCGCGGTCACCGGCGCGGACGATGGCCTCGGCATCGCTCACGGTTGCGGCGAGTGGCTTCTCGACGAAGACGTGCTTCCCCGCCGCGAACGCCTCCTCGGCGAGCTTCCGATGGGTGCCGACCGGCGTGACGACGCAGATAGCGTCGATCGAGGGATCCTCGACGAGCTCGCGGTAATTGGTCGTCACACGCACCGCCGGAAACCGCTTGCTGATGACGTCGAGCCGCTCCTTCGACAGGTCCGCGACGGCCACGGCCTCGCCCCCAGGCGCTTCGTGCAGGTTTCGCACGATGTTCGGCCCCCAGTAGCCCGCCCCGATCACACCCACACGCACGGGATTGCTCAAGAAGCCCAAATTCTAGGGTTCGCGGCGTTGAAAGAGCGTTACTGACCTGTGGCGGTACGAAGCTTGGCGAGATCGTCCTGGAGAAGCTGTATCTGGCGGCCGTATTCGGCGAAGTCGCCCGCTTTGAGCGCGGCCTGCGCCGCGTTGTAGTGGTCGGTCGCCGACTTCACGAGCGCGGCGATCTCCGGCGTTGGCGTCGTCGTTGGTGGCGGAGTGGTCGTGGGCGGCGGGGTCGTCGTCGGAGGCGGTTGGGGCTGCTCCGCGCCGAAGAGCGCATCGAGCGACTTCTCGAACGACTCCGTCATGACCACTCGGCTCTGCGTCGCGAGGATCACGCGCTGGAGCTCGGGGATGCGGCTTGTCGACGCTGCCTGCACGAAGATCGCCTCCACGTAGACGAAGCTGTTCCCCACCGGAAGGACCAGAAGGTTCCCGCGGATGCAGTTCGACACCGATGGGCAGAGCAGCGTGAGCTGCTGGCGGATCGTCGAATCGGCTTCGATGAGGTTTTCGATGTTGAGGGGTCCCGCGATCGGGCGATCGCGCGGGAACGTGAGGACGCGCAGCTTGCCGTAGTCGGGCGCGTCCGCGCGTCCGGCGATCCAGCCGACCATGTTGTTGCGTTCGCCACCCGCCGGGGTCATCGGAACGAACAGCACGAACTCGGGACGGCCGGCGCCCGGAAGGGTCGTCGTCACGTAGTACGGCTCGATCGGCTGCGCCGGCGCGCCTTGCGCGAGCACCTCGTTCGCGATCTTCCAGGCGTCGGTGCGGTTGTAGAAGTCGTCGGGGTTGGTCATGTGGTAGAGCGCGAAGACCTGCGCCTGAATGCTGAACAGCGCTTCCGGGTAACGGATGTGGTCGCGCAGCGCCTGGGGCATGTCATTGATGGACTTGAAGAGGTCGGGGTAGATCGCCTTCAAATTGCGGACGACCGGGTCCTTGTCGTCGATGACGTAGTACGAGATCGTCCCGTCGTACGCGTCGGTGACCACCTTGACGCTGTTCCGGACGTAGTTGAGTTGACCTCCGGCGATCGAGGTCGGGCCTGTACCAAGCGCCGAGAACCGCTCGCTGTACGGATATTTATCGCCGGTCGTGAACGCGTCGTTGATCCAGTAGAGCCGCCCGTTCGCGATGATGAGGTACGGGTCGGGGTCGTACTCGAGGAACGGCGCGATCAGCCGCTCGCGAGGCAGGATCTGCCGGTGGAAGAGGAGCTTGCTCTGACCGGTGATCTGGTTCGAGACGAGAAGGTTCGTGTCGCCCAGGCGGATCGCGAAGAGGATCCGGTCCCAGAGTGAGCCCACGCCGACGCCGCCGTTGCCACTGAAGCGCGTCTGCACGTTGCCCTGATCGGTCGTGTAGTCGAACTCGTCCTGATTCGTACCGACGATGACGTATTCGCTCGTGAGCTCGCTGTAATAGATGCGGGGCTGGTCGATCTTCGGCTCGCCCACTGGCGGTATGTCCTTCACGAGGTACAGCGGTCCTCCATCGGGGGCGACGCCGCCCACCGGGCTCACGACCGCCCCCAGCCCGTGAGTGAAGACGAGATGCCGGTTCACCCATGTCTGCTGTGGGAGTCGGTTGGAGGAAAGCTCGCGCGCCGACAGCATCACCGGGACTTCCTTGCCGCCGATCTGGTAGCGGTCGAGATCGACGTCGACGAACGTGTACTGGGTCCGGAGCGCCTGCTGCTGATCGAAGACTTGCTGGAGCGGACGGTAGTCCCAGAGCCGCACGGTCGTCGTATCGGAGAGCGCGCCGCGAGCCTCGCCGGCCGTGGGCGTGTCGCCGACGTTGAACGCGCTTTCGTCGACAGTGTCGAGCGAATAGGCCGCGCGCGTGGCTTGGATATTCCGCGCGATGTAGGGGCGCTCCTTGTTCAGCTGATCGGGCTGCACGATGAAGTTTTGGATCAGCGCGGGATACACGCCACCGACGACGAGGCTCGCGGCGAACCAGAGGACGATCGCGGCGCCGAGGATCCAGAGTGTCCCGCGGAACGCATTCGCGAAGCACGCGAGCGCCGCGACTCCAACGATGACGGTGAGGATCGTGAGCGCGGGGAGGCGCGCGTTGATGCTGGTGTAGCCGGCGCCGACGAGCACGCTCTCCGGCCGGAACAGAAGCTCGAACTGGTCGAGAAGGTAGCCGCTCGCGATGAGGGCGAGGAAGAGCCCGCCCAAGATCGAGAGGTGCGCGCGCGCCGGTCGCGCGAGGGCGAGCGCGGTCCGCCCCGCGACGCGGATATCGGCGCTCGCGAGCGAACCGGTCGCGACCCCGATGACGCCTCGCACGAAGTACAGGGTGACGACGCCGATGGCGATGACGATGAGCGCGACGAGAAGCCAGCCGCGCACGAACTCGAGCACTGGCAGCGTGAAGAAGTAGAAGCCGATGTCGCGCCCGAAGACTGGATCAGTCGTGCCGAACGGGACCTGATTGACCCAGCGCAGCAGCATGTCCCACTCGTCACCTCCCGCGAGTCCGAAGAAGAACGCGGGGATGAGCAGGAGCCACATGAACCGAAGGGTCATCGGCAGCGCCCCTCGCCTGCGGCGCTCGGCGTCGACCACGACCCGCGGCATCTGCGGCCGGAGTGCGAAGTACACGTTCGGCAGGGCGAGGACGAAGAAGACCGCTCCGAACACCGCGAATGCGTAGAACCCCGCGGTAAAACGCCGCAGGTAGACCGACTCGAGACCGAGGCTACGGAACCAGAGGAGGTCGGTGAGGAAACTCACGAATGGTCCGATCAGGACCGGGATGAGAAGAAGTACAAAGATCACGATCGCGAGGACGATCACCCGGCGCGAGGGTCCCGTTATGCGGTCGCCGCCCCTGCCGAAACCCGAGAGGTCGATGTTCGACCAGTCGATGTTTCCCCAGTCCCTGCCCCCGTCACCGCCACGGCCGCGCTCGCGCATCCAACCTCAGGATAGGCGTGGTTTCGTTCGCTTGGTCGCTGGGCGGGCTACGACCTCTTCTGGGAGTCTCGAACTTCCCGTAACGCGGACAGATTCTCGATTTCGATCAAGTCCTTGTTCCGACCTGCGGCGCGTTTCATTCGGATCAGATCGTCGAGAGAAGCGACGGAAATATTCGTGCCAACGAGGTTCATCGCGTCGGCATTCCGTTGTAGCTGTTCATAGTCGAAGCCCCCAGCTGCCGAGCCGAGGCAGTCGAAGGGTCCGTAGTCCGTATCGAAGGTGAAGTTCAGACCGGCCTTTAGAGTCCGGGCGTCCAGACGAAACGCGACAGGCTCCCGCGGGCCGCGAAGAGTCGCGTGTAGCTCCGACAACGCTCTCACCAGTCGCTCGAGGTTCTCTGGAGCGCGGGCGTAGCAGATGTCGAAGTCATTTGTAATCGTCGTGGAACCTTGTAGCGAGGCTGCGATACCGCCGATAACGACGAACCGAACGTCGTGGCGTACCAAGACGCCAAGGATCGGCCGCGGGTCGAACACGACCTCTCTAGCGGACGCGCCTTGCATTCCTCACGAGCTCATTGATCGCCCGAGTTGCGACGACGGACCGCCGCAAGCGTTCTTCGGGAGTCAGGGGCAGCGTCTCCATAAATTGCGTGCGATCGACTCCGCCTCCCGCGATGTTCACTACGTCGACTTCGAGATCGCAGGCGCGAAAGATCCGCTGCAACGTGCTGTAGCGAGGATCCTGAAGACCGCGCTCGATGGAAGAGATCATCGGCTGAGCAATCCGCGTTTTCGCGGCGAGCTCACGCTGAGTCAGCCCCTTGCGTTTTCGTGCCGCGCGCACCAGCCGGCTTGCCTTCATATATGGAGAAGCATATCAGGCGGCTAGGCGTGTGCGCACCTCAGCGAATAGGTCCAAGTAGGCATCGACGACGCGCGGCCAGGTGTACGTGCGCGCGACGAATTCCGCACCGGACCGGCCGAGGCGGTCGCCGACTGCGGGTTCGTCCATGAGCAGCTCACAGATTTCCGCGAACTCGGCCGGTCCTCGGTACGCGAGGCCGGCGCCGGCGCGACGAGTCATCCCCGCGAGGACCGGCGAGCGCGCGTCAACGATCACCGGACGTCCCGCGGCCCACGCCTCGAGCGTCACGAGCGAGAGCGATTCGAGCAGGCTCGGCATCACGAAGGCGGCACAGCCCGCGAGCGCGTCCCACTTGTCCTGCTCCGAAAGGCGCCCCAGGTGCACGATGCCGCTCGCCTTCGGGACCGCCATCTCGGCGTCGCCGATGAGCACGAGCGAGACGTCGTGTGCCGGATCGCTCGCGCGCCAGCGCTCGTAGCTTGCGAAGAGCTCGCGCGAACCCTTGCCTACGCCGATGCGTCCGACGTAGAGGAGATACGGGCCGGTGATGCCGTATCTCTCACGAAACCGCGACGCGTCGCGCCCGGACGGAACGTCGATCCCGACACCGACGATCTCGTTCGACACGCGCTCGTTTCGGAAGCGACGCCAGACCATCTGCCGCTCTTCGTCGGTGTTGTACGCGATCGCGCGCGGCCCGTGAAACACGGGCTTGTACGCGGCGAGGCCGATCGCGGACTCCTCATGCGCCGTCGGCACGAGGACCGCGCGCTCAGGGACGAGCGGCAGACCGAGGACCGTCGGGTAGTAGATGTACGTGAAAAAGAGCACGTGGTCGTAATCGCGGCCTCGCTTGAAGAGGAAGTCGAGAAGCTCGGGTGCATACGGCCCCTGGGCGTCGATGAACGCGCGCTCGTCGTCCAGCGTGTGCGCGGAACGAAATGCGCGGCGCTCGTAGAGCTTGAAGTTCCACGCCCGTGGACGCTCGACGGGGAACCGGCGCACGGTGACGCCGTCGACCCGATCCAGACCGGCGGTGAGATCCGCCTTCCACGTGAGGTAGTCGGTCGAGTTCGTCGTTGCGACCTCGATCGCGAAGTGCGGCCCCAGACGCTGCACGACGGAACGTGCGTGACCTTCGGCGCCGCCCGGGACGTCCCCGTAGCGTTGCACGACGACGAGAAGGCTCGGCTCGTTCAATTCGCGACCAGGTCGACGAGCTGCTCGAGCCGCCCGTCGAACGCCGGCCAGGTGCACTCGCGCTCCACGTACGCGCGCCCCGACGCGCCGAGCTCGTCGCGCCTCGCGAGGACTTCCGCGAGAGCAGTCGCGAAACCGCCGCGGTCGTAGGCCGCGCCACCGCTCGCGCGGATTACCTGACCGCTCGTCACTTTGTTCTTCGCCGAGACGAGGCACGGCGTCCCGACCTGCCAGGCTTCGAGCAGCACGATGCCGAGGCTTTCGAGATGCGACGGTAGGACGAGCGCATCCGCCGCTTCGAGGAGCGCGTATTTCTCCTCGTCGCTCACTCGGCCGAGCGCGACGATGTCGTCGCGCTCAGGGATCGGCATGCGCGCGGTCCCGGCAAGAACGAGCGAGCCTGCGCCGCCGCTCTCGCGATAGGCGATCCAGTCGGCGAGGAGCTCATCGACGGCCTTGCCCTCGCTCACCTGGCCCAGGTACACGACGAGCGGCCCGCGCGGGGCGTAGTGGTCGCGGAACGGCTCGGGGTCGTGCCAGGGCGGCGCGTCGAGGCCGATTCCGAGAACCTCGCTCGGGATGTGCTCGTTCCGAAAACGCGCATGGACGAGATCGCGCTCCTCGGGCGTGAGGAAGCCGAACGCGCGCGGCAGCTGGAAGAGCGCGCGATACGGAACGAGGCGGAGCGGCTCCTCGTCGTGCGCGGTCGAGACGAGCCCGGCGCGCTCGGGGACGAGCGGCAGGCCCGCCGCCGTCGGCTCGTAGATGTAGGTGTAAAAGAGGATCGCGTCGTAGCTCTTGCCCTCCCGGCGCAGGAACTCCAGCAGATCGGGCGTGTGCGGCCCCTGCATCGCGAGCCAGCCCTGCTCGTCGGCGAGCGTGTGCGGCTCAAAGAGAATGTGGCGCTCGCTCTCTTTGAACGTCGTGCTGCGCAGGCCGGTCACCGCGAAACGTCGCACGCGTACCGGACCGTCCATCGATTCGCCGGCCGCGAAGTAAGGCGCCCAGCTCCAGTAGTCGAGGGCGTTGGTGGTCGCGACCTCGACCTCGTTGACCATCGCGAGACGGTGAGCCACCACGCGGGCGTGAGACTCGGAGCCACCGACGACCTCGGCGCCGTAGCGCTGGACGACGACGAGGATCCTCACTCGATGCCGGCGAGATAGCGTTCCGCGTTGCGCTCCGGCGAGAGGAGGCGGCGCAGGATGCGCACGCCGCGCGAGTACTTCGCGTACGTCTCCGGCTTCTGGATCTCGCGCATCGCTTTTGCGAGCTCGTCCTCGCTTGGGACGACCGGTCCGGCCGCGTGATACGGCG
>VBDV01000063.1 GCA_005882765.1 Chloroflexota bacterium
CCGACGCCATGCGTGCGATGTGGTTGTGTTTTCGCTCGAAGCCCAGCGTCGTCCAGCGGGACCCCGCGACCTCCGCCGCACAGGCACTGCCTCCTCCGTGCGTCGGGAACACGGCCACGTAGTCGGCGAGCGTGAGCACCCGTTCGCGGAGGGTCTCGTACGCCGCGCGCGCGAGCTCTCCGGCGTGCTCGGGGCCGAGAAGGTCGACGCGAGCGATCTGCCCAACGAGAAGAGCGCCGCCCGAGAAGAGGTACTGCGGATCGTCGGCACGCCGCAGGTCGGATACGAGATACGCGACGTGCTCCGGCGTATGTCCAGGCGTCGCGACGCATCGGATGAGAAGCTCGCCCACTTTGATCGCATCTCCGTCCGGGTGCGATGCGTGCGGATACATCAATGCCGAGCCCGTTCCAGCGTGGACGGTGATCGGGCGCAGGTCGGCGAGGGCGCGTGAGCCCGAGACATAGTCGTTGTGGATGTGCGTCTCGAACGAGTCCGTGATCAGGACGCCGAGACGCGCGGCTGCGGCGAGGTACGTTTCGATCTGCCGGTCGGGATCGACCAGGAACGCCACGCCCGCGTCGGGGTCGGCGACGAGGTAGCTTCCGTGTCCAAGGCCCGCGTCGAAGAACTGCTCGATCAGCAACTCGCGCGCACTCTAGCGCGCGTCTGGTTACGGTCGCGGCTGCTGACGGACCGCCTTGGACTCTTGCTGGAGCACTTCTTCGCCGGGACCGAGGTCCTCTTCGTGAGGTGCGATCACCGGTGGAATCCGCTCGTCGACGCTCTTGCTCTTGGCTTCGGCCTGCTCGAGTGAGTCCTCGGGGCGTGGCTTCTCTTTATTCATGTCGCCGACCGCGGCAAGGCCCGTGCCGAGCCGCCTAGACCCCGATGCCGGCGAATCCGAGCGCCCGCGGCAGCAGCGAGCCGAAGATGAAGCCACCGGCGGACGCGGCGAGGACGAGGGCAACGATCTCGAGACCCGAGCGCACCGGGTTCCGAAGGGTCAGGCGCGACTTCGCGACGCCGAGGCAGAACATCACGACCACGGATATCGCGATCGCCGCCACGAGCGCGACAGGCACAGGCAGGAAGAAGAACGGGGCGATCGGAATGAGCGCCGCGACCGCGAATGCGCCCGCGAGGATGAGCGCGCCCTGGAGTGGACTTCCGCCCTCGTCGACGATGAGCCCCAGCTCCTTTTCCACCATTGTCTTCAGGAGCACATTTGGTGAGCGGGCGAGCTCCGCCGCCGCGTGCCGCGCGGATGCCTCGGGAAGGCCCTCCTGCTCGAGCATGTAGGCGACTTCGGCCTCGGACTCGTGCGGCCGTTCCGAGACCTCCTGGCGCTCCTTTTCGATCTGGGCCAGGAAGATCTCGCGCTGGCTCTTCGAGCTCATGTACTCGCCCGCGCCCATCGATATGACCTCGGCGATGGCCGCGGCCATCCCAGCGACAAGGACCGCGTACTGGTTGCTCGTCGCGGTCGCGACCGTGATCACGACGGTGAGGATGCTCGTGACCCCGTCCTGCGCGCCGAAGATCGCCTCGCGCACCTCGCTGAGGAGGTCGGCTTCGCGCCGTTCCTCGGTGAGGTGATCGGCCAACCATGGCTTGCTGAGGTAGTCGTGAGCCTCGGTCGACCGCTCCGCCATAGTCACGAGCCTACCTCCCCGACTTTGGAGACGCCCCGTTCCTCCGGCGGCCGAAGCTCGCGAAACGACAAGAAGATGAGAAGGTCATAGACGACCTTGATCGCGCCCGCGGCGAAGAACGGCAGGCTGAGTGCGGCGACGCTGAAGGCCCAGCCGGTGACCGCAGGAGCGACGGCGGAGGCCGTGCTCCGCGCGACGTTGGTGAGACCGGCAGTTGCGGTGCGCTCGTCAGGGTCGACGACCGCCATCGTGTAGGACTGTCGCGTCGGCACGTCCATCTGCGAGATGCTCATCCGCGCGAGGAACAGCGCGGCGGCGAGCCCGGCGGTCGGCATGAGCGGCACGAGCACGAGTAGGACATTCGAGGGTAGATGCGTGAAGACCATCGTGTTGATGAGACCGATCCGGCTTGCGAGCCAGCCCGCCGCCAGAAGTGACACTCCGGACAGGATGTTGACGAAGAAGAAGAGGACCGCGAGCTGGCCGGGGTCGAGTCCCCAGCGCACGAAGAACCAGTACGCCACGAGCGACTGCACGACGAGGCCGCCAGCGAAGGCGTCGAGCCCGAAGAGCGCACCGAGCTTCGCGACGGTGCCGGCCGAGCGATGGACACCGAGGAAACGGCGCTCGCCTTCGACCCGCGCAGCCTCCACCTTGTCGGAGAGGCTCACGAAGATAAGGAGATTCCCCAGACCGATGACGGCGTAGAGGAGAAAGAGCGGACGGTACGCGTCCGCTCCGACAAGACCGAGCGTCACGAACGCGGCCACGACGCCCGCGAAAAGTGAGCCGACGGCCTGCGCGATGTTCGCGACGAATGCGTAAATCGAGAAGAGCCACGTCCGCCGTTCGGGCGGCGCGGTCTGGGGAAGGATCGCCTGCTCGACCGTAAGGAACGCGCCGACCTCGGAGCTCGTCGCCGAGATCGTGCCGGTGAACGCGCCAAGGAGGAGGAGTGGGAAGGTCGAGCCGAAGGCGAACAGAAGGCCGCCCGCGATCATCAGAATGGCCATGGTCGCGACCGTTCGCCTGCGGCCGTAACGGTCTGCGACGAGCGCCCAGAGCACGGTCATGAGCGCCGATCCGAATATCGCAGCGGAGAGGACGAGGCCGACCTGGATCGTGTCGAGGCCGAGCCGCGCGAGGTAGATCGCGATGACGACCGTGAGATAGCCGTACGCGAAGGTGCGGAGAATCCGGGTGACGAGAAGCTTCTTGCCGTCGGTCGAGAGCCAAGCGAGCGGCGCCGTGATCTCCTCTTAGATCACGCGCCCGGGTCCGCCGCCTCTGGCAACGAGGGGCAGACCGGCGCGCGACCAGGCGGTCACGCCGCCGTCGAGGTTCTCCGCCTCGAACCCGCTGAGACGTAGTCCCTTGGCGGCGCGATCGCTTCGCGAGCCGCTGCGGCACACCGCGACCACGGTCTGCGCCTTCGGTACCTCACCGAGGCGAGCCGCGAGCTCCCCAAGGGGGATGTGCTGCGCGCCCTCGATGTGCCCCGCATCCCACTCGTCCTGCTCGCGGACGTCCAGGAGGTGCAGGTCGGAACGCCGCTTGCTGACGTCCAGAGGCGTCACCGGCCAATTCTGGCGCACGGAGGCGACATGGACGCAAATGCGATGCGCGAGCGACTCGAGCGCGAACGTGCCGATCTCGCAATGACGGTGGAACGCATCAGGGAGCGGCTGGCCGTGCCACAGCGTGAGAGCGGTGGCGACATCGCGCTCGCCGACCAGCACCCAGCCGACGTGGCAAGCGAGACCGAGGCGCGCGAGCTCGACCTCGCACGGCAGACCATGTTCGAGGCTCGCATTGGCCTCATCGACGAAGCTCTGAGGCGCCTGGACCGCGGGGAGTACGGCCGCTGCATCGTCTGCGGGAGGGAAATACCTGAGGCGCGACTCGACCTCGTTCCCGAGACGCCGTACTGCGTCGAGGACGCGGAGCGCGAGCAGCAGAGCTCGGCGCGTTAGTCCTTTCGGCACAATGACCGGGTGAGGCCACCGTACCCGGTCGAGATCCCGCCGCTCCTTCCACTTTTTCTGAACAAGCGCCGCGCCAAGATGACATTCCCGCTCCAAAAGACCGAGGAGCTTGGCCTCGATCGGCCGACGTTCATCTGGGCGATAAACCTGTCCTACCGCGGCGACCGCGGCGCGAGCGCCGAACCGGGGGACCTCACAAGTGTGTACGGCACCATCCCGGGGCGGTGGCTGCCGATGGCCGCGGCCGCGCGTGGCGCCGGCCTCGCCGAAGAACGGACCGGCCGCTGGTTCCTGACCGAGAAGGGCCGGAGCCTCGCCGCGGCGATGCACGCCGCCGCCCGCGCGCACTACGCGACGCTCGCGCCGCTGCCAAAAGAAGAGCTCGCCGAGCTCGCTGGTCTTTTGGATCGGGCCTTCCGCGCCGGGGCGAAAGCGAGCGAGCCCACCAAGCGCGTACACACACCGTTCGCATTCGGTTATCGCGGCGACGAGCCACCCGCCGGGTCATTCGCGCAGCTCGACGCCGCGATCTACGGGCTCTGGCAGGTACGCGACGACTGCCACATGGCGGCGTGGCGTGTCTCGGATCTCACCGGACCGGAAGTCGAGGTTCTCACGAGGACGTGGCGGGAGGAAGCCGCGGACGAAGCCGCGCTGATCGACCTCCTGCCACACCAGCGACCGGAGGACGTGAGCGCGGCGGTCGCTCGTCTACGTATGGACGGCCTCATCGAACCCGACACGTTGAAGGCGACCGCGAAGGGCGCCGCGGCGCGGCAGGCGATCGAGGATGAGACCGATCGTCTCTTCTTCACCCCCTGGCCGGATGACGTGGGAGCGCGCGGCGCCTGGATCGCCGAGAAGCTGATCGAGGTGAATACAGCGCTCGCCTAGCTGCGTGGCAAGCGTGCTTTTCCCCCAAGCGGACGGTCGTCGCACAAATGGCATGGCATTTGCCGGGATTTCGTTACAGATGCTCGACCAGGAAACGGCCCCCAGCAGCCGTCGCGACGTCTTAGGCGGCCGGATTCTCGTTGTCGACGACGACCGCGATGTCGCGCACCTCGTGGGCACCGTCCTCGAGGAGGCCGGGCATGAGGTCAAGACGATCACCGACGCGCGTCAGGCGATGGAGACGTTCAACGACTACCACCCAGATCTCGTCACGCTCGACGTGCTCATGCCCGCAGTCGATGGCATAAGCCTGTGCCTGCAGCTCCGCCGTAACTCCGATGTACCGGTCCTCTTCCTCTCGGCGAAGGACGATCCGCCTGATCGCGTGGTGGGGCTGCGGATCGGCGCCGACGACTACCTCGGCAAGCCGTTCGACAACGACGAGCTTGCCGCTCGCGTCGAGGCGTTGCTCCGCCGTGACCGTGTTCACACCGACCATTCGAAGGATCGGCAGCTTCGCTTCGGACGCTTCATCGTCGACCTCGCCAGCATGCAGGCGATCGCCGGCGACAAGCAGCTGCCGCTGACCCCGACGGAGTTCAAGCTGCTGCGGACGCTCGCCGGCGAGCCCGGCCGCGTGTTCACCCGTGACGATCTCCTCGTCGGCGTGTGGAGCTACGAGCCCGGCAGCGACACGCGCCTGGTGGACGTCCATGTCGGACGTCTTCGCAAGAAGCTCGAGCAGGCGCAGGTCAGCGAGCTATCGATCGAGACGGCGCGCGGGTTCGGCTATCGGCTGATCGAGCGCCCGAACTAGCCCCGCGCCGCGCGCGGACGGCTTCCGCAAGCTCCCTCAGCACCACAACCGTCGAGTCCCACCCGATGCACGCGTCGGTGATGCTTTGTCCGTAGACGAGCGGCTCGGCGTCGGCCTCCTGCCGTCCCTCCACGATGAAGCTCTCCGCCATCACGCCGACGATTCCCGGCTCGCCGGCCGCGATCTGTGCTGCGACTTCGCGCGCGATCGTGGGCTGGCGTGTGTAGTCCCGCGCGCTGTTCCCGTGGGAGAGGTCGATGACCACGTGAGCTGGCAGCGACGCGGCCCCGAGCGCGTCGAGAGTACGGCGCACGCTCGCTGAGTCGTGGTTCGGGCCGGGCGTTCCGCCGCGCAGAACGACGTGCGCGCTCGGATTGCCTCTCGTCTCAACGATCGCGGCCAGGCCCTGCTCGGTGACGCCCATGAAGCTGTGCGGCTCGCGCGCCGCGCGAACCGCGTCGATCGCGACCTGCACGCTCCCGTCGGTGCCGTTCTTGAAGCCGACCGGCATCGACAGACCGGACGCGAGCTCCCGGTGCACCTGGCTTTCGGTGGTGCGCGCGCCGATTGCCGCCCAGGCGACGAGGTCGCTCGTGTATTGCGGCGAGATCGGATCGACGAACTCGCATGCCGCCGGAAGTCCGATCTCGACGAGGTCGAGAAGAAGCCGCCGCGTCAACCGAAGACCGTCGTTGATACGAAAGGAGCCGTCGCGGTGCGGATCGGACACGAGCCCTTTCCAGCCCACGCTCGTCCGCGGCTTCATGAAATACGCACGCATGACCATCACGACGTCAGCCCGCAGCTCCTGTCCGAGGTCGTGGAGGCGACGCGCGTAGTCGAGCGCCGCGGCCGGATCGTGGATCGAGCAGGGTCCGACGATCGCGATGAGACGGTCGTCCTGCTGCGACAGGATGCGGGTCAGCTCGTCACGCCAGGTCGCGACAAGCCGCGAGCCCATCTCGGAGAGCGCCAGCTCCTCCAGGATGATCGCGGGCGGAACGAGCGGCCGGTACCCCGTGACGCGAAGGTCGCGTGTCTTCATCGCACTATTGTTCCTGACGTGCCGCTCTACGGCTACCGGGGGAAGATGCCGAAGGTCGCGCCCGACGCGTTCGTCGCGCCGACCGCGGTGCTAATAGGGGACGTTACCGTCGAAAGCGGCGCCTCGGTGTGGTTCGGCACCGTGCTGCGCGGGGATATGGACCGCATCGTCATCGGCGCGCGTTCCAACGTGCAGGACAACTCGACGATCCATACCGACGAAGGCGAGCCCACGCTCGTCGGGCCGGACGTCACCATTGGGCACAACGCCCTGGTCCACTCGAGCGTGATCGCGCGGAACGTCCTCATCGGACAGGCCGCCGTTCTCGTCGGCGGCAACGTCATCGGCGAGGAGACGATCGTCGGTGCGGGAGCGGTCCTGCCGGAGAAGTTCTCCCCGCCCCCACGGTCTCTCGTGCTGGGTGTGCCGGCGAAAGTCGTGCGCGAGGCACGACCCGAGGACGCGCGCTGGACCGTCCGGGCGGCCGAGCACTACACCGAGCTCGGAGCCTGGTACCGCGAGAACCTGAAATAGCCACCCTGAGGCTGACGGGCCACGACCTCACCATCGCGGACGTCGTCGCGGTCGCGCGCCGCGACGTGGCGGTGGGGCTCGACCGAGCCGCGGAGCGTCAGGTCGAGCAGGCCGCGAAAGTTGTCGCGCAGATCGCTCGAGCTGACGATCCGGTCTACGGCATCAACACCGGTTTCGGCGACCTCTCGACGGTGCGCGTGCCGCATGACGAGCTCCGCACGCTCCAGCGCAACCTCCTGCGAAGCCACGCGGTCGGCATCGGACCGCCGCTTCCCGAGGATGTCGTGCGGGCCATCCTCCTGCTCCGAGCGAACACCCTCGCGGCCGGACGATCGGGTGTGCGGGCAGAGGTCATCGACCTCCTCTGCGACATGGTCAATCGGCGCGTGCACCCGGTGATCCCGCGACACGGGAGCGTCGGAGCGTCCGGCGATCTCGCTCCGCTCGCACACGCGGCCCTGGTGCTGATCGGCGAAGGTGAGGCGATCGATCAAGGCAAACGCAGCCCGGGCGGGGACGCCCTCAAGGCGGCGGATCTCAAACCGATCGAGCTCGGTCCAAAGGAAGGCGTCTCGCTCATCAACGGGACCCAGGTCATGACGGCGATCGGCTGCCTCGCTCTACACGACGCCGAGGTGCTGGCGACGACCGCGGACGTCGTGGGCGCGATGTCCGCCGAGGCGCTGCGCTCCACGGACCGCGCGTGGGACGCGGAGCTCCACGCGACGCGTCCACACCCCGGACAGAACACGGTCGCCGCGAACCTTCGGTCGCTCATGGCAGCAAGTCCGAACGTCGCATCCCACCGCATCGGGGACGCAAGGGTCCAGGATCCGTATTCGGTCCGCTGCATGCCGCAGGTGCACGGGGCGTCACGCGACGCTCTCGCGTATACCCGACGTGTGCTCGAGATCGAGATCAACTCTGTGACGGACAATCCGATCGTGTTCGCCGAGGATCACCGCGTGGTGAGCGGCGGGAATTTTCACGGCCAGCCCGTCGCTATCGCGCTGGATCTCGCGACGATCGCGGTGGCCGAGCTCGCCGACATCAGCGAGGCACGCGTCGACCGCATGACAAACGGGCACACCAGCGGGTTGCCGTCGTTCCTGACGCGCAATCCCGGGACGAACTCCGGCTTCATGGTGGCGCAGTACACATCGGCGGCCCTGGTGACCGAGAACCGCCTGCGCGCCTTTCCCGCGTCGGTCGAATCTGTGCCCACATCGGCCGGCATGGAGGATCACGTGAGCATGGGAGTCCACGCCGCGCACAAGCTCACGGATGTCGTACGCAATACCCGCGAGGTCCTCGCGATCGAAGCGCTTTGCGCGGCGCAGGGGCTGGACCTCCTCGAGACCACGACCGGGCCCGGTGTCGAGGAGGCTCGCCGGGTGATCCGCGAGCGCTCGGCGCGGCTCGACGACGACCGATCGCTTTCCGGCGACATCGCGGCCGTGGCTGACACGATCGCGCGCGAGGTTCTGATCGCCGCCGTACGCCTGCGACTCCCGGAGCTTTCGTGAAGCTCGCGCTGACGGTGAACGGCGAGCGCCGAGAGGTCGACGTGCCACCAAACACCTCGCTGCTGTCTCTCCTGCGCGACGACCTCGGCCTCACGGGCACGCGTTACGGCTGCGGCCGCGGCCAATGCGGGGCGTGTTATGTGCTCGCCGATGCGGGGGTAGGGGCTCCCGGGCACGGAGCGCGGGCGGTCGCGTCGTGCCTCCTGACAGCCGATCAGGCCGCGCGCATGGAGATCACGACGGTCGAGGGGCTCGCCGACGGCACGAAGCTCCACCCGGTGCAGCAAGCGTTCATCGACGGGGACGCGCTCCAGTGCGGGTATTGCACGAGCGGAATGGTCATCTCCGCGGTCGCGCTCCTCGCGCGCGATCCCCGGCCCGACGAGACCTCGATCCGCGACGCGCTCGCCGGCAATCTCTGCCGCTGCGGCGTGTACGGCCGCGCGATACGAGCGATCCGACGAGTAGCGGAGTCGTCCTGATGTGGGACCGTCGCGAGCCAGAACGGCTGGAGCAGCGGATCCGCGTCGACCGCGACGGAACCGTCACCGCGCTGTCTGGAAAGATCGACTTCGGACAGGGACTCCGCACGGCTTTCGCACAGATCGTCGCCGACGAGCTCGACGTCCCGATCGAGCGCGTGAATATGGTGCTCGGAGACACCGACCAGGTGCCGTTCGACTTCGGCACGTTCGGCAGCCACTCGGTCGCCCAGGAAGCGCCACTCCTGCGCAAGGCGGCCGCGTTCGCGCGGCGTCAGCTCATCGATCGCGCGAGCACGAAGCTCGGCGTCTCCGGCGAAAAGCTCGACACCGATGCGGGCGCCGTGGTCGGCAGAGGCAAACGCGTGCTGTACGGCGAGCTGATCGATTCCGAGCCGCTGGCCGGCGTCATTCCCGACCGCGTCGCGCTCATGCCGGAAACGCGGCGGAAATACGCCGGGCGGCCGACACCGCACGTTGAGGCGCGCGACATCGTGACCGGACAAGCCACGTTCGTCGCGGATGTGCGCCTGCCGAACATGGCGCGAGGCGCGATGGTGCGTCCACCGGCTCGCGGGGCGAAGCTACGGTCGATGGACGACGCCGCCGCGCGGAAGATGCCGGGAGTGATCGCCCTCGTTCGACAAGGCGACGTCGTTGGCGTCGTTGCCGAGCGCGACGAGCAGGCGCGCGCGGCGGCGGCCGCGGTCGAGGCGGACTGGCACGCTCTCCCAGTCGAAGGCCCGACCGCGGAAGTGCCGATGCGCTCCGACCCCGAGGTCGATGAGCGGCTTCACGGTGCTGCGATGCGTCTCGCACAGACCTACGTGCTGCCGCCGATCGCCAACGCGCCGATCGGACCGAGCGCCGCGGTCGCGGACGTCCGTGCGGACGGCGCGACGATGTACGTCGGCACGCATCGCCCCTTCGGCGTCCGCGAGCAGGTCGCGAAGACCGTCGGATTACCCGAGAAAAATGTCCGCGTCCTGCCGCAAATCACGAGCGGGACCTATGGCCGGAACAGCCACGCCGACGCCGCGATCGAGGCGGCCATCCTGTCGAAGGGCTCCGGCCGTCCGGTGCTCTTGCAATGGACGCGCGAGGAGGAGTTCGCGTGGTCACCGTCGCGGCCGGAGGCCGTGCTCGAGATCAGCGCGGGCCTGGATGCGGATGGCCACATCGTGTCGTGGCGTTACGACGAGCACACCAACGTGCATACGGCGGCGGGCCTCGATCCGGGGGTGCTGGGTGTGACCTCGGGACGCAACGCCGTTCCGCCGTACGCGGGCTTCCCGTCGAGGGTGACGCTGCACATCGAGCCGACGCGGCTTCGTACCGCAAACTTCCGCTCGCTCGCGGCCGCCGAGAACGTCTTCGCCATCGAGTCATTCATGGATGAGCTCGCCGCGCTGTCGGGGCAGGACCCGCTCGCCTTCCGTCTGCGGCACATCGACGACGAGCGTTTCCGCCGTGTCGTCGAGCGTGTCGCAGAGGCGAGTGGCTGGACGGAGCATTCTGGCAACCGGCGCGGTCGCGGCATCGCGTGCACCGTCTACCACGACACGTACGTGGCCCAAGTCGCGGAGGTAGAGGTGTCGCTCTCCGGAGCGGTTCGGCTGATCAAGGTGTGGTGCGTCGTCGATCCGGGACAGACCGTGAATCCCGAGGGCGTGCGCAACCAGATCGAGGGCGGGATCCAGCAGTCAGCCTCGTGGACGCTCAAGGAAGAGCTCCTGCATCGCGACGGCCGTGTGATGAACACGGGTTGGGATACCTATCCGATTGCGACGTTTCGCGACGCCCCCGAGTCGATCGAGGTCTTCGTCGAGGGCGACGAGAGCGCGCCGCCGACCGGGGTCGGCGAACCCGGCGCGGTGCCGACCGCCGCGGCCATCGCGAATGCGGTCTACGCGGCGAGCGGCGCGCGGCTTCGATCCGTGCCGCTCACTCGCGAGCGCGTGCGTAAGGCTATGCCCGCCTAGCTCGAGCGATCGCCGCGCGGCCGCACCGCGGGCGGCGGCGATGTGTATGGAAGTGGGATGAACTCGACGCTCGGACGGCGTTGGCTCGTCTGCGGGAAGAGATCCATGAGCTCATAGACCTCGCGCGGCATGTCTTCAGTCACCTTGATGCCAAGCTCGCGCAGGCCGGCGACGTCGAGCGCGTAGTCGTGGGTCCACTCGCCGGAGCTGAGCTTGTTCGCGATGCGCTCGGCGTCCGCCTCGGAGTAGTGCTCGAGCAACAGTCGCTTCACCGTGGCCGTGACTTGGCGGAGTGCCTTTTCGGCGACGTCTCCGAGGATGAGCGTCTGGTCGTCGCGATTTGGGTTCGGTTGGGCGAGCGCCCGAATGATCGAGGCGGCCGGATACGCGGCCTGCGCGCTTCCGAGCTGGGGATCCACAGGACCGAGCACGGCGTTGGGGTCCATGACGATCTCATCGGCGGCGATCGCCACAAGCGCTCCGCCAGACATCGCGTAGTGGGGCACGAACACGGTGACCTTGCCCTGATGGCGCTTGAGTGCGAACGCGATCTGTTCCGCTGCGAGGACCAGACCGCCCGGAGTGTGCAACAGAAAGTCGATCGGCATGTCAGGTGGGGTGAGCCGGACGGCGCGCAGGACCTGCTCGGAATCCTCGATGTCGATGTACCGAGCGATCGGAAATCCAAGGAAGCTCATGGTCTCCTGGCGATGGATCATCGTGATGAGCCGCGTCCTGCGCCGCTGCTCGAAGCCATGGAAAGCCCTGTTCCGGCGGAGCGCGAGCATCTGCTTCTGGTAGAGCGGGATGAAGAATTGGGCGACGATGAAGAGCCAGAAGAGCCATGAGAGATCGAACACGGCGGCCAGCATGCTCCCTTCGCGTTGAGGCCGTCGTTTC
>VBDV01000187.1 GCA_005882765.1 Chloroflexota bacterium
GCTCGGTCCGGAGGCTGTGCCCGTGGCGTTCGAGTGCACCGGCAGTGCGGCGGCGCTCGGAGATGCCATACGCGTGGTGCGGCGGCGGGGCACCGTCGTGGCGGTCGGGTTCTACCAGGGACATGCGGCAGGGCTACGTCTCGGCGAGGAGTTCCATCACAACGGCGTCGAGATCCGCTCGGGCCAGATCGGCAATATCCATCCGAGCTTCGACGCCAAGACCCTCCGCGCGCGATCCGTCGAGCTCGCGCGGAGCGGCGAGGTGGTCCTCGGTGGCCTTCCCCGTTATGAGGTCGAGGTCGAACAGGCGCGCGCCGGCTTCGACGCTCTCCGACGCCCTGCCGAAGTTCTGCAGGTCGTGTTCAGATACGTCTAGAGTCACCGAAAGCGATCCGTCCAGGGAGCAGGGAGGTACGCATATGCGAGGGATGAGTGCACGCGCATTTGCGCTCGCGGCGGCCGGGGCGATCCTCGTCACGGCGTGTTCCACGACGGGGACGCCATCCGGCGGCGGCACCGGAGCTGACCAGGGAAAGCCTTTCGTCTTTGCCTCGACACAGTTCAGCCCGGTCACCGAACAGGAGAACATGCGCAAGAAGATCCTGGCCGCGTACCAGGGAGCCTCGGTCGACTTCGTCACCGACCAGAGCGCCGTGATCCTCAACCGCATCTCCGCCGAAGCGAAGGCGGGTGGTGAGCAACAGATCGGCCTCGTCGGCATCGAAAATGGCGAGTTCGCCCAACTAGTCGCCGCTGGTGCCTTCGAAGACGTTACGAAAGTCGCCGATAAGCACAAGGACCAGAAGATCCCGCAGGACATGCTGACGCTCGGGAAGTTCGGCGGCAGCGCGCAGGTCTACATCCCTTGGATGCAGGCGACCTACTTCATGGTGGCGAGTAAGCAGGCCCTGCAGTACCTGCCGACCGGCGCGGACGTGAACGCGCTGACCTATCAGCAGACGATCGCGTGGGCCAAGAACATCTTCGATAAGACCGGACAAAAGAAGTTCGGCTTCCCGCTCGCGACCGATGGGCTGATCCACCGCCTGATCCAGGGCTACTTCTACCCCTCGTACACCGGCGGTCTCATCACGACCTACAGGAGCGCGGACGCCGCAACGATGTGGAACGATCTGAAGGAGCTCTGGAAGTACTCGAACCCGCAGTCGACAACATATTCGAAGCTTCAGGAGCCGCTGCAGTCGGGGGAGATCTGGCTCGGCATCGATCATGTCGCGCGGCTCATCGACGTGCTCAAGGCGAAGCCGGACGACTTCGTCGCCGTGCCGGCGCCCGCGGGCGCGAAGGGCCGCTACTACATGAGCGTCGTGATCGGCCTCGGCATTCCGAAGGCCTCACCGAACAAGGCCGGGGCCGAGGCGCTCATCGACCATCTGCTAAAGCCCGAGACTCAGATCCTGACTCTTCGCGAGAACAGCTTCTTCCCTGTCGTGGACGTGAAAATGCCTTCGGACCTCAACAAAGGCCTGCAGCTCGAGGCCGATGCGGTTGCAAAGCAGGCGAACTCGAAGGACGCGAAGGTCGTGCCGCTACCGGTCGGCCTTGGCTCGAAGGGCGGCGAGTTCAACAAGGCGATCACCGATACCTTCGTGCGCATCGCTTTGAAGAACGAGGCTGTTCAGACGGTGCTCGACGAGCAAGCCGCAATCATTCAAAAGATCATGACCGACGGCAACATCAAGTGCTGGGGCCCGGACGGAACGTCGACCGGCGCCTGCCAGGTGAAGTGAGCTAAGAGCAGAAACGGAGAGGAGAGGTGATGCGGACGCGCACGGAGCGATTCCTGCCGTTCGCACTCCTCCTCCCGACCATCGCGTTCCTCACGCTCTTGATCGTGATTCCGATGGTCCAGGCGCTCCTCCTCTCGGTGATGGCGGAGAGCGACGGCCTGAGTCTCGACAACTTCCAGCGCATGTTCGCCGACGTGAACTTCAGCGACGCGTGGCGCAACACGCTGCTCCTCCTCATCCTCATCGTGCCGCTCCAGATCGTGCTGGCATTGGTGATGGCGCTCCTCATCAACTCGCGCTTCCGCGGCCACGGGATCTTTCTCTACATCTACGCGATCCCTCTCGCGATCTCAGACCTGGCCGCAGGGATCCTTTGGCTCGCGGTCTTCACCGAGCGGGGTTATCTGAACAGCACCCTGCAGAACGCCGGCGTGATCGACCAACCGGTGCTCTGGCTCTCGTTCGACAACTTCGCCGGCATCCTGAGCGCTATCGTCATCGCCGAGTCCTGGCGCGCGACGGCTCTGGTGCTGGTCATCCTCATCGCCGGCCTGCAGCTCATCCCGCGTGACTTTTTCGAGGCCGCCGACCTGTTCGGGGCGAATCGGCTCCGGCGCACCGTGCATGTCGTCCTCCCGTTGCTCCGGCCGAGCCTGCAGTCGGCGCTCATCATCCGCACGATCTTCGCTTTCCAGACGTTCGCCGTGGTGTTCGCGCTCGCCGGCCGCAACATGCCGGTCCTCGCGGGTGAGGCGTACACGTGGTACGCGACGAACCGCAACGAGCACGTCGCCGCCGCGTACGCGGTGGTCGTCCTCGGGCTCACGGTCGTCGCGATCATCGTGTACCTGCGCGTGCTCGGGCTTCGCGAGGCCGAGGTGCAACGATGAACGCTCGCGTCCTCGATCGGAGCGTTCTCTATGCGGGCGCGATCTTCCTCGCGATCTGGGTCCTTGTGCCGTTCTATCTCATCGCGATCTCGGCCTTCACGCCGCAGGCGAAGATCTTCGACTACCCCAAGCCGCTCGTGCCCACCTCGCTTTCGACCGACACGATGCAGTTCTTCGTCGAGGCGCGCGGCGTCATCCCTTCCGTGCTCAACTCGCTCGTGGTCGCCCTCTTCACGATCGTGTTCGGCCTGGTGCTGGGCGCTCCGGCGGGCTACGCCTTGGCACGCTTCCGGTTCCGCGGGAGAGAGGCTTTCCAGGTGGTCGTGCTCATGACGAAGATGTTCCCGATCGCGATCCTCTCGATCCCGCTCGCCGTCACGTTCCTCCAGCTCGGCCTCTACGACAACCTCATCTCGGTGGCCCTCGTACACACCGCGATGGCGCTGCCCTTCATCGTCCTCGTTACGGGCGGCGTGTTCGTCGCCGTCTCGCATGAGCTCGAAGAGGCCGCGCAGACGCTCGGGTGCAGCCGCTGGGGCGCGTTCCTCCGCATCGTGTTGCCCCTCGCCCTGCCGGGCCTCGCTGCCGCCGCGATCTTCACGTTCGTGATCTCGTGGAACGAGGTGTTCGCCGCGACGATCCTCACGCTGCGGACACGCACGCTGCCGGCGCAGGTGCTCGCGTCCCTCTCGACGTCGCCGCTCGCGTTCAAGTTTGCGGGCGGACTCTTCATGGTCCTTCCGGCGATCGTGTTCATCTTCCTGATCCGCAAATACCTGATGAACCTCTGGGGGTCCCGCTGATGTCGAGCATCGCGATCGACGCAGTCAGCAAGATCTTCGGCAAGACGCCTGCGCTCAAGGACATTGCGCTCGACATTCGCGACGGCGAGTTCATGGTCCTGCTGGGTCCATCCGGGTGCGGCAAGACGACTCTGCTCCGATGCGTCGCCGGCCTTGAGCAGGTGAACAGCGGGCGCATCCGGATCGGCGAGCGCGACGTCACCGACCTCGCACCGCGTGACCGGAACATCGCAATGGTGTTCCAGAGCTACGCGGTGTTCCCCCACATGACGGTCGGCAGCAACATCGGCTTCGGTCTCCGGATGAAGCGCCGCCCCAAGCCCGAGATCGAGAGACGCGTGCGCGAGGGCGCGGAGCTTCTCGGGCTTGTCCCGTTCCTCGACCGCTACCCGGCCCAGCTCTCCGGCGGCCAGCGGCAGCGCGTCGCGGTCGCTCGGGCGCTCGTCATGGACGCGCCAGTCCTTCTCATGGACGAGCCGCTCTCGAACCTGGACGCGCTCCTGCGCCTGCAGGCGCGCGCCGACCTCAAGCGTCTGCACAAAGAGGTGAAGCGCACGACGATCTACGTCACGCACGACCAGGTCGAGGCGATGAGCATGGGCGATCGCATCGCGGTCATGCGCGAGGGCGCGATCGAGCAGCTCGGCGCGCCGATGGAGATCTACGACAACCCGGCGACGCAGTTCGTCGGCGGTTTCATCGGCTCACCACCGATGAACTTCCTGCGCGGCGCCATTCGCGATGGCTCGTTCACGGGTGACGGTTTCGCCGTTCCGATCACCCGCATGCGCGGAGACCTGCAGGGCCGCGAGATGGTGCTTGGAGTGCGCGCCGAGCACATCACGATCGCGGACGATGGGATCCCGGCGCGCGTGATGGTCGTCGAGCCGCTCGGGTCGCACGCGCTCGTGACGGTCCTGGTCGGAAAGACGGCGGTGAAAGTGCAGGCGCCGATCGACGTCGCCGTGCGGCCAGACCAGGCGATCAACCTGCACTTCGACGAGGCGACGCTCCGATGGATGGACGCCGGCACAGGCTCAGCGATCCAGCGCTGAGCGGCGCAGAGCTCGACCGCCGCAAGAGCTACAAGCCGCTCGACGTCGGCAACGGCATCGTCTCCGGAACGCTCGCGCCGAACGGACGGTTGCTCTCGCTGGGCATGGCCCACCCGGTCATCGGGCGCCTCTGGCTCACGGCTACCGAGCCTTTCCCCGAATCGTCGCGCGGGGACGAGGACGCCGTGCGGCGGCACCGCGCGGCGCTGGCCGCGCCCGATCGTCCGTCTTTTGGGTCGTCGCTTCTCGATGTCGCAGCCGATGCCTTCCTCGACGAGGACTCCGTTCCACATGGGGTACACGAGGACGAGAGCGGACGAATCGACGTCTGGACCGTCGCGCCGACCGGCCGGGCCGGCCTCGCCCAGCTCATTCGAATCACGGCGGGTGAAAAGGCGCGCCTTGTCGTGCCGCGGTGGAGCGGGCGACCGCGCCTCGGCCGGGCCGACTACACGCAAATCACCGAAGGGGGGACCATCCCGCATCCGCCCGTCGCGCCCAAAGAGGGCCGCGATGGCCTGGTGCTATGGATCGACGACCGTGTGCTCGACGCCGCGGTCGCCGTCGTTCTGCCTGAGCCGGTCGAGATCGGCGCAGGCGCGACGGCGGAGCTCATCCTCGCCGTCGCGCTCGGCCGGGATCTCCACGCGACGATCGCGGAGGCGCGCGCCATTTCGCGAGATGGAGCTCGTCTTGTCGCCGACGAGATGCGCGCGCGACGTGCCATGTGGGCAGGGCTCGATCTGGCCAACGACCAGGCCCACGAGATCCGTCGCGGTATCGCGTACGCCCTCGACTGCGCGGCGTCGCGCACCAGCGAGAACGTGGTGGCGATCATCACCGATCACGAGATCCTGCCCCTTGTCTGGACGCGCGACGCGTACTACATCTGCCGCGCGCTTCTCTCAGCGGGACCCAGGAACGCGCGCGCTCGCGCGGCGGTGGACGGTTTTATAGCCTGGCTCTTCGACGTCGCGGAGCGGCCCGACGGCGCGTGGCCCCGCGCCTCGCTCGCTTCGGGTCAAGCCAAGGACGTCGCGTTCCAGCTCGACCAGCAGCTTTACCCGCTGCTGCTCGTCGCGGACCACGCTCGATTGACCGGTGACAACGTCATGCGTGAGCGTTACGGCGACGCGTGCCGTGCGACGCTGGACTGGCTGCTGCGGCGCCGGTCGCCCTTCGGCCTCGTGCCGACGGCCGAGACGCCGGCGGACGACCCCTTGCGGCAGCCGTATCACTTCTCGAGCCACGTGCTGCTCTGGCACGTCCTCGGTGCGTTCGGGCATCCGGGGGCCGGGGAGATCCGCGCCGCGACGCTCGAACATTTCGCGGTCGAAGGGCGATTCGCGTATGCAGTGACCGGCCCTCGAGGGGAGGCCGCGCGGCACTATCACGACGCGAACGATCTCCCCACTGTGTTCGCGCCGGGGTGGGGGTTCTGCGCCGCGAGCGATCCGCTCTGGCGCGAGACTATCGCTTTCGCTTGGAGCAACGCGAACGAGGGTTATTTTCCGGGTAGGTTCGGCGGCCTTGGGTCGCTGCACACCCCACGTCCGTGGACGCTCGGCGACCTGCAGGAGATCGTCGTCGCACGCGCGATGGCGGACCGCGATCGGGAAGTGCGAGCTCGCGAGCGGCTCGCTGCCGTCGAGACGTGGGATGGTCTTCTCGCCGAGGCCTACGACGAGGCCACGGGCGCGGTCGCCGCCCGCCACTGGTTTGGCTGGCCGGCGGCGCTGCGCGCGCTCCTCGATCGCGAACCTATGCTCACCGCGCCGTGACGCGCCCAACCCTCATCACGATCATCGGCAAGAGCGCGAAGGATCCGCGCGACCCGGTTCCGGACAAGGCGCTCCGGATGGCCGAGGAGGTCGGCCGTCTCGTCGCCGAGCGCAATGGCATCGTCGTCACCGGCGGCCTTTCCGGCGTCATGGAGGCCGTGAGCCGCGGGGCGAAGCAGGCCGGTGGGCTTGTGATCGGGATCCTGCCCGGTTTCGACAAGCGCGACGCGAACGACTTCGTGGACGTCGCGATCACCACCGGGATGGGATGGATGCGGAACACGCTCACCGTCCGCGCGGCCGACGCGGTGATCATGATCTCGGGCGGGATCGGCACGCTGAACGAGCTCACGGTCGCGTACGAGATCAAGCCGACCGTCATCCTCGAAGGGAGCGGCGGCTGGTCGTCGCGCATCCGCGAGATCGCCTACGGCGGCAAGCACCTCGAGGAAGCGAAGATCGCCGAGTTGCACTTCGCGCAGACGCCCCAGCAGGCGGTCGACATGGCATTCGCGCTCGCCGCGGGTGGCGAGACGGGCCGCGACTCGGCGCGGGAGTACCGCTAAGCCGAGCTTAGAGCGGCGGCGCGCCGATCCACGGCAACCTCGCCTCGCACCAGGCCGCCGCAGCGATGAGACGCCGATCATCGCCTGGCGCGGCGACGAGCTGCAGTCCGAGCGGCAACCGGTTCGGCCCGAGCCCGCTCGGGATCACGATCGCCGGCGCGCCGATCAGCGACCAACGCGTGCAGAAACGCGGGTCGCCCGTTGTCTCCGGCGTGGGCGCCTCGCCGACCGCGGCAGGAGTGAGGACGGCGTCGTATGGCGTCGCCCACGACGCGAAGGCTTCAGCCAGGCGCGCGCGAGCTCGGAGCGCGTCGCGATAGGTTTCCTCTGAGATCGCGGCGCCCTCGGCGAGATGCCTTCGCGCGATCTCGCTCACGAGCATCTCACGGCCGCGCAGGTCGCTCTCCATCGCGCGCGCTTCCTCGAAGTACATGATCGTTTGCAGGACGCGTTGCGCGTCGTCCAGCCCGTCGGGCGGGTTCGGCCACGCGATCGGACCGCCGGCCGCCGCGAGCCGATCGACATCGGCCTGGAACCGTTCCTGTGCGGCGACATCGGCGTGCTCCCATTCGCCGGTGCGGAGGGCCGCGAGCGTCGGTGGAGTTCGGTCGTCGGACCACCACCGCTCAACCGGCTCGCCCGCCATTGCCGCGACGAGAGCCGCGACCTTCTGGACCGAGCGGGCGAATCCGCCGACCTGATCGAGCGTGTCTGAGGTGACGAACATGCCCTCGCGCGAGAGCCGCCCGAAGCTCGGCTTGAAACCAACGATTCCACAGAACGCCGCGGGCCGGATCACCGATCCATTCGTTTGGCTGCCGATCGCAAACGGAACAACGCCGGCGGCCACGGCGGCCGCGGAACCCATCGAAGATCCGCCCGACGTGCGGGAGAGATCCCACGGATTTCGGGTCGGTCCCGGGTGGGCCATTGCCAACTCGGCGGTGACCGTCTTTCCCACGATGATCGCGCCCGCCGCCCGGAGATTGCGCACGACCTCCGCGTCGCTCTCGGCGATGCGACCCGCATAGAGCGCGCTGCCGCGCTCGGTAGGAGACCCTGCGGTGTCGAAGATGTCCTTCACGGCGATCGGGATGCGCACGAGCGCGCCGGTCGCCGCCGTCGCTTCGAGCGCCGCATCCATCAGGAGCGACGGCTCCGCGTCGTACCGAACGAAGGCGTGGATGCGGGGTTCCGTCTCGCCGTAGCGCCGGATGCTTTCCTCGACCGCTGACCCCAC
>VBDV01000188.1 GCA_005882765.1 Chloroflexota bacterium
CACGCGGCTGTTGAATACGACCGGCCTCGAGCTCGGCGATCGCGGCGCGTGAGATCCCGACCCGGCGGGCGACCTCGGCCTGCGTCAGATGCAAGCTTTCGCGCGCGGAGCGAACCGCGAGCGCGAGCGGCGGTCTCGTCCGAGGCTTCGCGATGACAGGACGCTAGCACGGTGTCAGCGGCAGCCAGTCTGCTGACCGAGCGTCAGTATACTGACACGATGCTCGTGATGGGGGCGGACCATGTCGTCGCGGCCGCCGGCGATGAGGCGATCCTGATCCTCGCCATGCCGGTCCTCTGGATCCTCGGGGTCATCGTTTCCGTCGCACTCAAGCTCCGCTCTCGCTAACGATGGGCGAGATCCTCCAGGCCATCCTCGCGATCACACTTATCGACCTCGCGATGTCCGGTGACAACGCGCTCGTCATCGGGATAGTCGCGCGCGGGCTGCCGCGCTCGCAGCGCCGCAGGGCGATCGTGTTCGGAGCCGGAGCCGCGGTCGTCCTCCGGGTCATGGCTGCCGCGGCGGTGACCCTGCTGCTCACGATCCAGTACCTGCAGCTGGTCGGCGGCCTTGCGCTTGTCGTGATCGCATAT
>VBDV01000191.1 GCA_005882765.1 Chloroflexota bacterium
GCCGAAGGCGTGCTCCTCGTTTCTTTCAAGAACGAGGCGCTCAAGCCACTCACCGGCAAGACGCTGGCGGATGTCGCGAAGGTGCGCGGTAGATCGCCTGAGGCGACCGCGATGGACCTCGTCGTCGAGGACGAGAGCCGCGTCGGCGCGTGCTACTTCATCGCCTCGGAGGACAACGTGCGGCGCGAGGTTGCCCTCGACTGGATGAGCTTCGGGTCCGATGAGGCGGCGCCCGCGCCCGAAGGCGTGTTCCTGAAATCCAACCCGCACCCCCGCGCGTATGGCACCTTCGCGCGACTCCTCGGGCGGTACGTGCGCGACGAAGGCATCGTCCCGCTCGAGGAGGCGATCCGCCGCCTCACGAGCCTTCCCGCGACGAACCTCCGTCTTGACCGGCGCGGCCGGATCGCGCGGGGATACTTTGCGGACGTCGTCGCGTTCGATCCGAACAAGATCATCGACAACGCCACCTACGCCGACCCGCATCGGTATGCGAGCGGTGTCGTCGACGTCTTCGTGAACGGCGAGCAGGTCCTGCGGCGTGGCGACCACACCGGCGCTCGCCCCGGTCGCGTCCTATCGCCCCACGTCTAGCTGTTCCGCCATCCAGTCCGCCATCGCTGGTCGGTACTTGTACGGAATGTTGTTGCAAACGTGGTTCCCTTCGGGGTAGAGCAGGAGGGTCGCATTCGGTGCCTCGTGGACGATCCGCTCTGCCTGCTCCGGCGGGAAAAGCCGATCCTTGCCGCCGTGGATGACGAGGAGGGGGCACGTCACGTCCTTTAGAACGCCCCGAAGCGTGAGCGCCTTCGATCGCTCGAAGGCCTCACCCTCGTCGCGCGAGTGCGTGTAGAAGACGTAGCCGGCTTTGGTGAGCGGGTTCAGCGCCGACCAGCACTCTGAGAGGTCGTACGGGCCCGCGAGTGCGACGATCGCGCGGAGGCGTTTCTCCTTCGCCGCGGCGCGGGGCCCATAGATCCCGCCCATGCTGATGCCCATCAACCCGATGCGCCCGAGGTCGAGACCGCGCTCGTTAGCCGCGAGATGGTCGAGGAGTGGAGTCACCACGCTCGACCAGTCGGCGCGGATCGGAAAACGTGGCGCGTTCTCACCTTGGCCTGGACCGTCGATCGTGAGCGTGGCGAGCCCGCGACGGAGGAAATCGTTCTCGATCGCATAGAGCTCCTCCTTCACCGAGTCGAGGCCGGGAACGAGGATGACGACCGGAGGATGCGACGCTCCGCGCGGCGCGCGCAGTATCCCCGGGATGATCGCGGTCTCGAACGGGGCCTCGATCCGCCGACCGGGAGGGTCGAGGCGTGGCATCGCTTTCGCGTACGTGGCCACGGTCCGCTTCCGCAGGTCATCGTGAAGCGCGCGATCCTCGAACCAGAGGAACTTGCCGAGGTGGTAGCACCAGGCGGCGCGCTGGTAGGCCTCGGTCGCCGTAACGGTGTGCTCCGACCGTTCCGCCTCGTCGGCCATTGCGCGATGCTCGTCGCCAACGCGCTTCCAGTTCGGAGCCCATTCGCGCCACTCAGTGGTCTCGGCGAGGACCCGATCGAAGTCGTTCGCGTCGATCCCGTTGGCCACGAACCGCGGCTTCCAGTGGCCGGCCGCGAGCTGCACGCGGTTCGCGGTCTCGGTCGTCACAGGTCGCCGCGCTCGAGCCGATCCGCGAGCGCCGACAGGTAGCGCGCGGCGGTCGCACCATCGGCGACACGATGGTCGACCGAGAGCGTCAAGGTCGCGATCGGTCGTACCGCTGGCGCGCCGTCCTTCGCGACGACGCGGTCCACAACGCGGCCGACCGCAAGGATCGCGGCCTCAGGCGGATTCACGATCGCGGTGAAGCGATCGATGCCTACGGTGCCGAGGTTCGATACGGTGAGGACGGAACCGGTGAGCTCGTGCTCGGCGAGCTTTCCCGCGTGGGCGTGCTCCTCGAGTCGCTCACGTTCCGCCGCGAGCTCCCGAAGGTCCTTCTGGTCCGCGTCGCGGAGGACGGCGACGAGCAGGCCATCGGCGAGCGCGATCGCGAGGCCGACGTTCGCCGCGTCGCTCGTCACGAGCTGTCCATCCTCGATCCGCGCGCGGAGCCGCGGATGGTCGCGAAGAGTCTTCGCCGCCGCCGCGACGATGGCGTCGGTGTACGAAGCGCCGGCGGCCTTGCGCTTCTCGTTGGCCGCGGTCATGTCGACGTCGCGCGAGATGGAGAACTGCGGCTGCTCGCGCACGCTCCGGGTCATGCGCTCGCCGATGGCCCGGCGCATCCGCGAAAGGGGTTCCCTCTTTTCTCCGGAAGAAGTCGCGGCCGGAGACGACTTTGAGGTTGCCGCAGCATCGACATCTTCGAGAGTCACCCGACCGCCGGGACCCGTCCCGGCGACATTCGATATGTCGACGCCAAGCTCTTGCGCTCGTTTGCGCGCTGCAGGGGACGATCGAACACGTTCGCTCTCCGCAGAAGACGCGAGGGGCTGGACTTCCGAGGGTCCCCGCCCGCCGCGGGAGCCCGGCCCGGTCACGGGCTGGGCTGCGGCGGGTAGAGAGGGTTTCGGAAGTCGAGCCCCGAGCGAACCATCGTGGGGGACGACCTCGTCGGGAGTGTCCGTGATGAGCGCGATGACGGTGGCAACAGGAGCGGTGGCGTCGGCGGGGTACAGGATGCGGCGAAGGGTCCCGGCGGTCGGGGACTCGACCTCCATGGTGGCTTTATCGGTCTCGACCTCGAAGAGGACGTCGCCCGCCGCGACGGCGTCGCCGACGCGCTTGTGCCAGGCGACGATTCGGCCCTCGTCCATCGTGAGCCCGAGCTTGGGCAGGATGACACGCGTGACGCTCAGGCGACGAGCTCCTTCGCGGTGCGGATGATGTCCTCGACCTGCGGCACGACGCTCAGTTCCAGATGCTGCGCGTACGGGATCGGAGTCTCGAGTCCCGCAAGGCGTTTCGGCGGTGCATCGAGGTCGTCGAACGCCTCCTCGGCGACGATGGCCGCGATCTCGGCGCCGTAGCCGCCGCGCTTGATGGCCTCATGCACGACAAGAAGACGGTGCGTCTTCCGCACCGAGCCGAGGATCGTCTCCCGGTCGAGCGGGACCAGCGTGCGCACATCGAGCACTTCGGCGGAGATTCCGTCGGCGGCGAGCTTCGCCGCGGCCTCGAGCGAGAACAGCACCTCACGAGACCATGTGACGATCGTGAGATCCGTCCCCGCACGCTTGATGTCGGATTTGCCGAGCGGCACGACGTGCTCCCCCTCGGGCACCTGTCCCTTCGTCCTGTAGAGGAGCTTGTGCTCGAGGAAGATCACCGGGTTCTCGTCGCGGATCGCGGCGGTGAGCAGACCCTTGGCATCGGCCGGGGTTGACGGCATCACGAGCTTGAGGCCCGCGACGTGTGCGAACCACGCCTCGAGCGACTTCGAGTGCTGCGCCGCGTTGCCGCGTCCGGAGCCGCCCTGGGTTCGGAGCACCATCGGCACACGGGCCTGGCCCCCGAACATGAAGCGGTTCTGGGCGGCCTGGTTGACGATCTGGTCCATCGCAAGTCCGGCAAAGTCGACGTACATGAGCTCCACGACCGGACGGAGCCCGGTCAACGCCGCGCCGACCGCGGCGCCGACGATCCCGATCTCGCTGATCGGCGTCTGCCGAATTCGGGTCGGTCCGAATGTGTCGAGAAGACCGGCGGTGACCTGGAAGGCCCCGCCATGCTCGGCGATGTCTTCGCCGATCACGATGACCCGCTCGTCGCGCTGCATCTCGAGGCGAAGCGCGTCGCCCAGCGCCTCGTTGTAGAACATCTCGCGCGTCGCTGCGGGGGCGCGCGCCTCAGTCGCTTGCATACACGTCCTCGGGGAGCTTGATCGGAGACGCGGGCGGGCCCTGGTCGGCCCACGCGACGGATCGATCGATCTCCGCGGCGATCTCGCGGTCTATCGCGTCGAGATCCGCCTGAGAGCCGCGCTGGTCCGCGATGATCCATGCCCGAGCGTCGGCGATGGGGTCGAATTGCTTGCGCCAGCCCTCGATCTCGTCCTTGCTCTGGTACTTCCGCGGGTCGCCGTAGTAGTGGCCCTCGTGGCGGTACGAGTCGGCGACGATGAATGTCGGCCCCTTGCCGGCCCGCGCGCGCGCCACCGCTTCGCCGGCGGCCGCGTGGACCGTACGGACGTCACGCCCGTCGACATGTATTCCCGGCATTCCGTAGCCCTCGGCTCGCTTCGCGATGTCGTCGACCGCGAACGCGCGCTTCACCGGGAGGCTCTCGGCGTACTGGTTGTTCTCGCAGACATAGATGGCCGGCAGCTTCCATATCGCGGCGAGGTTCAGCGACTCATGAAACGTGCCCTGGTTCACCGCGCCGTCGCCGAAGAACGAGACCGCGACCTGGTCGGTGCCGAGCTGCTTGGCGGTGAGCGCAGCGCCCGTCGCGATGGGGATCCCGCCGCCGACGATCCCGTTCGCGCCGAGGTTGCCCTTCGACGTGTCCGCGATGTGCATCGAGCCGCCCCTGCCGCGGCAGTACCCCGTTTCCCGGCCGAGAAGCTCGGCGAACATCTTGCCGAGGTCCGCGCCCTTCGCGATGCAGTGTCCGTGACCACGGTGCGTGGAGGTGATCCAGTCGTCGTCCCGCAGGTGGGCGCACACCCCGGCGGCGATCGCCTCCT
>VBDV01000064.1 GCA_005882765.1 Chloroflexota bacterium
CGTGGGACGAGCGCTTCAATCAACTCGACGACGTCCTTCGCGACCTCAAACGAAAAGACAAGGAGAAGAGAGATGGCCACGGTAAGTAGCGCTGCAACCACGAAAGTCACACTCCCGTCGGACCGGGAGATCCTGATCACGAGGGAGTTCGACGCCCCCCGCGATCTCGTGTTCAAAGCGATGACGGACCCCGACCTCATCCCGCGGTGGTGGGGCCCGCGCGGGTACACGACGACGGTCGACAAGATGGACGTCCGGCCAGGTGGCAGCTGGCGGTACGTCGTTCGTGAGCCCGATGGGCGCGAGTCCGCCTTCCGCGGTGAGTACCGTGAAATCGTCGCGCCGGAACGGGTCGTCCAGACATTCGAGTGGGAGCCGATGGCCGGACACATCTCGGTCGACACGGCGACGTTCACCGAGCACGACGGACGCACGCTGGTGACCACCCGATCGCTGTTCTCCTCGAAAGAGGATCGTGATGGGATGGTCCAGAGCGGAATGGAGAAAGGCCTCCGCGAGACGCACGATCGTTTCAGCGAGCTCCTTACCGAGCTACGCGCTGCGAGCTGAGGAGTCTTGCGAAGACACGGACGCTGGGAGTGCCCTCAGGACGATCGAAGCGGCCGATCCTGCTCGTAGTGGAGGCCGAGTCGGAGGGCACTCTCGGCCTTGGCCAGCTCCGCGCCAAGATACCCCGCGTGACTGAGCTGTGAGACCAGCTCTTCGCGCAAGAGACCGAGAACGATCGCCTCGGCGGAGTGGCCTCGCATCTCATGCGCGGGCGTGTAATCCCGCAAGAAATGACGGGTGACGATCTCGCCGGCGCCTCGGTCCAGCGTGATCACGAAAAAGCCCTTGGGGTCGTACCAGAGCGGCTCGCGGCGACCACCCGGCGGGATCGGAGCGAACGCCGACTCGCGCGTTGAGTGCGCGCTCGAAGCATTCGCCGACGCGAAGGGCCCCGGACTGCGAGCGCTCAGCTCTCGCGCGGTCGCCGCTATCGCCACCGGATCGATTTCGCCAGTTCGATCGAAGAGCTCGATCTGCTCGCGGAACTGCACGACCGAGTCGATCGGCACGTTCTTGAGCAGAGGCTCGTAGCCTTCGGCACCGATCACGCGGCGGTCGGCCGTTGTTCCGTTCTCGACAAGCATCCGAAGCGTCTGGCCCTGACGGAACACGGGCGACTCCTTCCCGCACACCAGCAGGAACCGGATGTTCGGGTTCGCCGTGACGTTGATGATGAGGTCTTCGATCCCAAGGTTGGCGGTGTTGAGGCGGCCGGCGATGGCGATACCAGGAAAGGTGGCCACCACCGGATGGAGCGCGTCGTCGGTCAAGGTGCAGACCGCAACTGGTTCCATCGGGTCTCGCACCGTGTACGCGCCGGGGACGACTGGCCAAGTCATCGGGGAAGGCAGATTACTTCACCGGGTGAAGGACCGCAACGGGTAGTCTCATGCGGTGGCCGCCCCGACGCGTGACCTTGCGCGGCGCCTGAATTCCGCGACGG
The DNA here is from genome assembly GCA_005882765.1 of Chloroflexota bacterium. Lineage (GTDB taxonomy): Bacteria > Chloroflexota > Limnocylindria > P2-11E > P2-11E > 3-1-20CM-2-70-9. The sequence continues at coordinate 1,514 of VBDV01000064.1, forward strand.
TCCATCTGATGCGCGCGCTTCGGAGAGACGCGCCCACATCGGGCTTGGCCGCGGAGCATCGGTCCGCGTTATCCGCCGTTGTCTTCGCGGGCGGGATGTCGATCGGGGACCTCGCGCGGTCCGAGCAAGTGGGTGCTCCTGCAATGACGAAGACCGTCGGCGTTCTCGAAACAGAGGGTCTCGCTCGACGCGTTCGCGACGCGGAGGATGGCCGGATCGTACGTGTGGAGGCGACGACCGACGGCAAGGCCTTCGTCCTGCGCGGCCGCAGTCAACGTGTCGCTCGCATCGGACGGGCGCTGGCTGCGCTCGACAAGATGGATATGACGCGGCTCGAAGCCGCGATCGGAGCGCTCGAACGGCTTGTGGCCGATCTCGAGCGTGCCCCGGCGGGCGTTTCGACGCCGCCGGCTCGGAGTGCCCCACCGCGGGCGCGAAGATAGCGGACCGAGATGGACCAGCTCACCAAACCCGGCCAGATCGTGATCTTGAACGGCGCGCCCCGATCGGGGAAGTCGAGCATCGTGGCGGCGATACAGGAGACCTTCGAAGGTCTCTGGATGAATCTCGGGGTCGACGTGTTCGTGACCCAAGTCACGCCAAAGCGGTACCGCCCGGGCATGGGTCTCCGTCCCGGTGAGGACGGACACAGGCTCGCCCCGCTGGTTCCAGCGCTGTACGCAGCGATGTACGAATCGGTCGCCGCTCACAGCCGAGCGGGTTTCAACGTCGTGGTCGACGTCGGGCATCACGACCGAACGGTCCTCGCGGACTGCGCCCGCCGCCTCGTGGGCTTCCCCGTCCTCTTCGTGGGCGTGCGCTGCCCCATCGAGGTCATCGTGGCGCGACGCAACGCCGGCCAGCCGGGACGAGAGGGCGAATATCTGACCGCGTCGACGACCGAGATTCCGGCCCCGATCCTGCGCTGGCAACGAGACGTCCACATCCCAGGCATCTACGACTTCGAGGTGGATACGTCCGCGCTCAGCGCCGCCGAGTGCGCCGCTGCGATTCGCCGCCGCCTCGACGAAGGACCGCCTCCTTCGGCCTTTCGGCGGCTTGCCGAGGGAGAGCGAGCCGAGGACTAGCCTCTGTTGGCTCCATCGAGGACCCGGTATTCAGCGATGAGGGACTGAGTCCGTTGGAGCTCCTGGGCGAGTCGCTCGCGAAATCGCTCTCCGAAGGTGTCGCCGTTGTTCGCCGGCTGCGTCGCCAGAGCCTTCAGGTAGCGATCGCGGAAGTGGGTCAGGTTCGCGTAGAGATCGGTGACTGCCGACGGCGGCGTCCGCGTCAGTCTCCTGAACTTCTCTTCCTTGTCCCAGAGCATCGGGACGGAAAAAAGGAACGGATCTCGCCCTGCCGCGAAGAGCCGATTCCGATCGCCGTCATGCATCGGATAGGTCGCGATGAGCGCCCCGGGACCGGTGCTCAACCAGCCGTCGCTCATCGTGCGCGCGACGTCGTGATTTCGGGAGGCTGCGACCGCATCCTCGATCGGTCGCTCGTTCCCGGCCTCGTACAGCCGGACGAACGTGTTCGCAGGGAACGAGAAGTCCGACATACGACCCAGGGCGATGGCTTTCGCGACGCTCATGACATCCCGCACGACACTCGTCGGGCCCGGGGAGCGAGTCTCTTTCGGATCCCACACGCCCGCTGCAGCGACGGCGTTGTGTACGACGTGGCTGCAGTTGTTCGTGTACGCGTCCCAGATGTAGCCGCGCGCGCGTGCGCTCTCGTTCACCGCGTTGAGGTACGCGATCGCTCTGCCGAGCGCCTCGCGGGTCAGCGGCTGGCGCGCGCAGTAGGCGGTGCGCGCGAAGTTCATCGCGAAGTCCGTGCCGATCGAATGCCGGACGACAAATTCCTGGAGGGGCATGCCGTGTGGCTTCTGACGCACGAGCGCGTCCCGGACCGCGATCCCATCGAACCAGCCGGCCGAGGTCGCCCTGTGGACCGCCGCCTCGTAGAAAGAGTTGTCGAGGACTTGGTCCGCTCCGAGGCCACCGCGGAAGAAGTCCAACCGGCCTGGCACCGCCACCCAGTTCACGTTCGTGAATATCTGGTTCACGCTCACACCGACACCGGAGTCGGAACTCGGAAGATCCGCGCCGGCCGAGGCAAGGCGAAGGCGCGGGTAGCCCGCACCGGGGTCGATCTCGGCGCCGCTCATGAAGATGGTCGCGTGTCCGCCCCACCCGCCGGGCTTGGCGCCCCTCTTGTGGTACTGCGTTACCGCGCAGGCCTCGATGTAATAGGGAAAGAGGCGGTTGTAGACGCCCATGTCGATTTCGGCCATGGCTTGTTCGACGTGACAGTAGGGCGAGGTCACTCGGAAAGGCGGGAGGCCTCCTCAAAATAAGAAGAAGGAGACACGACGATGCGATTCCTGATGTACGAGGTCGACAACCGCGCCAGCGCGAACACCCCTCCCAGCCCGGCCCTCATGGCCGAGATGGGGAAGCTGGTCGAGGAGACGACAAAGGCCGGCATCCTGCTCGCGACCGGCGGGCTCGGCCCGAATCCCACGCGCGTTCGATCCTCGGGTGGAAAGGTCGCGATCACCGATGGCCCGTTCACCGAGGCGAAGGAGCTGACGGGCGGATTCGCCCTCGTCGAGGTCAAGACGAAAGAGGAGGCGATCGAGTGGGCCAAGCGGTTCCGCAAGATCGTCGGTGACGGCGAGTCCGTGATCCAGGAGGTCTTCGGAGGCTAGGTGCTTCAATCGGTGGCTGTGACCGCTGCCGACGCGCACCGTGCCGTCGACGCGGTGTGGAGGATCGAGTCCCCGAAACTCATCGCGGGTCTCACGCGGATCGTGCGCGACGTCGGACTTGCCGAGGAGCTGGCACAAGACGCGCTCGTCGCGGCCGTCGAGCAATGGCCTGAGTCAGGCGTTCCGGACAATCCGGGCGCCTGGCTCATGGCGACCGCCAAACATCGCGCCATCGACCGATTGCGCCGAAACGCACGGCTCGAGCGGAAGCGCGAGGAGATCGGACGCGAGCTGGAGGCCGCGCAGAAGATGGCGACAGCGGTTCCGGAAAGCGGCGGTGATTTCGGTGACGATCTCCTTCGCCTTGTCTTCATCGCGTGCCACCCGGTGCTGTCGACCGAGGCGCGCGTCGCGCTGACGCTGCGGTTGCTCGGGGGCCTCTCGACGGAGGAGATCGCGCGCGCCTTCCTCGTACCCGAGTCGACCGTCGCGCAACGGATCGTCCGTGCCAAACGAACCCTGACCGCGGCGAATGTCCCGTTCGAAGTGCCGGCGGCAAGCGATCTCGAGGCGCGTCTCGCGTCCGTGCTCGAGGTGATCTATCTCGTATTCAACGAGGGCTACTCCGCGACCGCGGGCGACGACTGGATGCGACCGGCACTTTGCCTGGATGCGCTCCGCCTCGGCCGCCTCGTCGCGGAGCTGCTCCCGCGCGAGCCGGAGGCCCATGGCCTCGTTGCCCTCATGGAGATCCAAGCGTCGCGCACGAAGGCGCGCGTGGGACCTGCCGGCGAGCCCATCCTCCTTCTCGATCAAAACCGCGGGCAGTGGGACCAGCTCCTCATCCGTCGCGGGCTCGCCGCGCTCGAACGCGTCGAGGCGCTCGGCGGCGCGCTCGGGCCATACGCGCTGCAGGCGGCGATCGCGGCCTGCCATGCGCGAGCGCGCACGGGTGAGGAAACGGACTGGGCCCAGATCGCGGCGCTCTATGACGCGCTCGCGCAGCTCGCACACTCACCGGTCGTGGAGCTGAACCGCGCGGTCGCATACGGGATGGCGTTCGGTCCGGCGGCCGGGCTCGAGCTTGCCGACGCGCTCGTCTCCGAGCCCGCGCTCAAGTCCTATCACCTTCTCCCAAGCGTGCGCGGGGACCTGCTCGCAAAGCTCGGCCGCCCCGACGAAGCGCGTTCGGAATTCGAGCGCGCCGCTGCGCTGACGCGGAACGCGCGCGAGCGTGACCTTCTGCTCGAGCGCGCGGCCGCGTGCTCGCGATCGTGAGGACGGCATCGCTTCTCGGATCGATCGCGCTCTTGTGCGCGTGCACCGTTTCCAGCGGCCCACCCGCCGCGTCCGTGGGCGCGACGCCCACGGCCTCGCCGGAGCGATCGGCTGCTCCGACCGTGTCCTCGGGTCCATCGCCGACCGCGACGCCGCGTCCCGATCCACCGGTCGCGGCCTCCGAGCCCGATGCCTTGGTCGTGCAGATCGTGGCGGCGGAGCACGCCGTCCGCGATCCCGGTGTGACCGGCGCGGACCTCGCGTGGTTCGGCCACCTTCAGCAGCTCACCTACCGCAGACTCGCCGCGCGGCCCGAGTGGCGCGACACCGTGCTCGCGGCGCTGCCGTCCGACATCCGCGCGACAGCGACGGCGAACGCCGACGCGACAGCGGACCTGCGTGCCACTGTCGTGCCGGGCCCGGATCTGCCCAAGACCTGGCGCATCGTCGACCCCGCGCCGCTCGATGACCTCGCGCGCTACTACCGCGACGCCGAGGTCGAGTTCGGTATCCCGTGGTCGTACCTGGCGGCCATCCATCTGGTGGAGACCCGGATGGGGCGGATCCGTGGCACCTCGGTCGCGGGAGCGCAGGGACCGATGCAGTTCATGCCGGCCACCTGGGCGAGATACGGCGAGGGAGACATCAACTCGGATCGCGACGCCATTCGCGCGGCGGCGCGCTATCTCCAAGCGAATGGGGCGCCCGCAAACATGGCGGGCGCGCTGTTCCGCTACAACCAGTCGCAGCGCTACGTGCGCGCGGTCACCGCCTACGCCGAAGTGATGCGCGGGGATCCCGATGCGTATCGCGGGTATTACGGCTGGCAGGTCTACTACCTCACGACCTCAGGCGACGTCCTCCTGCCGGTCGGGTACGGCCGCTGACGTCGCGCCGCGCAGCGGCCCGATGACCCGAGCTAGCGCCCGATCATCGAAAGGGGATCGATGAGCTCGCCGTTTCGCCAAACACTCCAGTGCAGGTGCGTCCCCGTGGTGACCCCTGTCAGCCCGACGTTGCCGATCCGGTCACCAGCCTGGACCGTGTCGCCGGCCTTGACCGGCAAGGGGAAGACGCGGTTCTCGAGATGCGCGTACATCGAGACAAGTCCAGCGTCGTGCGCGATGACGACCACCACCGCACCGTCGCCCATCGTTCCCGCGAACACGACCACGCCGCGCGCCGGCGCGAGGACCGGCGTGCCCCAAGGAACCGCGATGTCGGTCCCGTCGTGAAAGTGGGGGAAGTAGACACCGCGGTACGTCATCGCCGGCTCGAAGTAATACGGAGTGGGTCCGAAGTCCTGCGTGTCCTCGCCGAGGAGCGGCAGGCGCCATGACTCCGCGGGCGTAACCGTCGCTCCGTCGGCCACGAGCTGCCTGCCGGTGGCGGCATCGCTCGCGAGCTCCGTCCGCAGGGCACTGAAGGTTGTCTCATCCATGAGGTCTGCCCGCGATCGCAGCAACCCGCCATGCAGCCGTGGGTCAAACACCGACTTGAGCGCTTCCGCGGCCGCGTCCTGGCGTGCCATAAGCGTGGCGAGGCGCGTATCCGATTCCTGCTGCGCGGCGGCGACGGACTTCGCGTAATCGATGAGCGCGTCATACGTGGTGAAGCCCCGTGGATAGGAGCGAGCTGCCGGCGCGACGCGCGGCGCGAGACTGGGCCCGGCGGTAGGACCTTCGTCGGCATTCGCTGCGGTGGCAAGGGTCACGGCGCAAAGCAGCATGGCGAGGCAGCAGACACGAATGAACAACAAGGCCCTTCCTCACGGTCAAGAGTTCGTTCGGCCGGGGAAGCGGCCGTGTCGGGTCGGGACGACGTTCGGTCGTGCTCGTGTCCCTTCCGCTCCGCATCGTCATGGTGTCCGCTCGGTTATCCGTCATTTGCGTACCACCCGCGCCAGAGACCAAGTGGCGGATCGGCCTCCGTGCGACCGAGCGTGCCGAAACCCCCGACTGATGGCCTCGATGAATGCCGCGAGCCAGGTATCAGCGGTGTGCGTCAACCGACACAACCCGCGCACAGTCCGTTGTTCGACCGTGATTCATCTCGCAGAGCGAGAAAAAAGTGCGTGATCACGCCCTTGCTGCGAAGATTTGTGGGCGCGGCGAACGCAAGAGGAGGCCCTGATGGAGTCCGATCCGGTCCGCGGCAAGACGATTCGGTGGACGTACGAGGATGGACCGATGGCCGGAAAGAGCTTCGAGCACAGCTTCCGCAGTGACGGCACCGTCACGTGGCGAGAGACCGGCGCGGAGAAGACGCCGAAGCAACCGACGAATGGCGAGCGGAAGACCGGCAAGGGACAAGTCGACAGCCAGGCGAAGTACGAGATCTCCCCGGTCAACGACGAGGTCTACGCAGTCTCGTACCTGTCCGCCTCCGGCTACACGCTGACGAGCGTGCTCGACTTCGCGCGCGGGACCGTGGTCAGCGTCGCGTCCAACGAGAAGGAACTCGTCGTGCAAAGAGGAACGTTCGAGGTGGCCGAGCGGGTCGGGTGAGGTCCGGCGGAATATTTTCTAGGCCGAGTCGCTGATCTCGATCACCGACGGGTCCCACTCGCCGGTGCGGTCGATGACCCGAAGTGGATTTGTATCGACGATGAGCTGCCCCTGCGCACTTTCGGTGATGTGAAAGAGCTGCAGCGGCTTGGGAGCCGGAATCCTGAGCACAACCGCGGTGCGTTTGTCGTACTGCGATCCGTGGCATGGGCAATGGAACCGGTCCTCCGCGTCGCTCCATGGGACGGCGCATCCGAGATGGGTGCATTTCCGGTACGCGGCGACGATCCCGCCGGGTGCGTGGAGTAAGAAGAACCGACCCTGGGTGAAGAGGATGGGCCGATCGTTCGTTGCCGAGAACTGCTCCAGGACCTGCGCCTTGGTCCCGACGGCGACAGGGTTTCCGAGGCCTTCGATCCGGTTCACCCGAATGAATGGAGCGACAAGCGCCCCGATCTCGGTCGCGGCGAGCCCGAGGGCGCCGAGAAAGCCGAATCGCAGGATCGCCCGCCGTCGCCAGCGCGCGACCGCGTCACCAGGCGTTCCGAGCCGAAGCATCTGTCAGGACCTCCGCGCAGAACTACTACGAAGGGTTAGCAGATGATTTCGGCTAGTCAAACCGGGCGGCTCCTTTCACGTCGCCAAAATGAACCGGTGCTAGGCTCATCGACTACTCGCAGGGGGAGGGCACACATGTCTATTCGCCAGTCATCGATCTTCCTTGCCATAGCGCTCGTCCTCGCCGCGGCCTGTGCGCCCGCGGGGACGCCCGGGACGAGCGGCTCGCCCGGGGCATCGCCTTCGGCGTCGGCCGGTGGCGCCGCCACCACGCTCGTCATCGACCGCGACACGAGCGACCTCATTTCGCTCGACCCCGCTGTCCTCTACGAATTCAGCGCGGTCTTCGCGACGCACAACGTGTACGAAACCCTCGTCAAGTTCGAGGGGACCGATCTCACCACGCCCAAGGCGAGCCTCGCCACAAGCTGGGATGTGAAGGATGCCGGCACGACGAACGACATCACGTTCAAGCTCAAGTCGGGCGTGAAGTTCGCGAGCGGCAACCCGCTGACCGCGGATGACGTCGTCTACTCGTTCCAGCGCGCGATCAAGCTGAACAAATCGCCGGCGTTCCTCTTTACGGACATTGCCGGGCTCAAGCCGGAGAGCATCAAGGCCACCGACCCCTCGACTGTGGTGGTCAGCGTCCCGAAGACCTCGAGCACCCAGACGTTCCTCATCATTCTGACCTTCACCATTGGCGGCATCGTCGATTCGAAGGAGGCCAAGGCGCACGAAGCGTCTGGGGACTTCGGCTCGGCCTATCTGCTCGACCACTCCGCCGGTAGCGGGCCGTTCGCGGTGGACCACTGGACCAAGAACACCGAGGTCCTGCTGAAGGCGAATCCGAACTACGGCGGCACGAAGCCCGCGCTCAGCGCCGTGCTCTTCAAGCACGTGCAGGAGCCCGCGAACCAGCAGTTCGCTCTCGAGAAGGGCGACATCGACATCGCCAACGATCTCGGCCCGGAGCAGATCGCGGCGCTCCAGGGCAAGGCGGGCGTGACCACGACCTCCGCCGACAGCCTGCTGCTCGTGTACGTCGGGATGAACGCGATGGTCAAGCCCCTCGACAACGTCAAGGTGCGTGAGGCGCTCCGTACCGCCGTGGACTACGACGGGATCATCAAGGACCTCCTCAAGGGGAACGGTTCGAAGGTGCAGGGCATCGTCCCGAAGGGACTCGCCGGGTACAACGACTCCGCGCCGTTCCAGGCGGACGTGAGCAAGGCCAAGGACCTGCTCCAACAAGCGGGGCAGACGAGCGTGACGCTGGACTTCCTCGTGCCGACCGGTCAGGCGCCGGGCGGCGCCGCCTGGAGCGACATCGCCGCCAAGCTGAAGTCCGACTGGGCCAAGATCGGCGTGACAGTCAACATCAAGCAGACCACGACCGCCGATCTCCTCGGGACGTACCGCGCGCAGAAGGGCCAGCTCGTGATGATCAACTGGGGCCCCGACTACCCCGACCCCGGCGCGAACGTCAACCCGTTCACCGACTACAAGGCGAAGTCCATCGCGTACCGCAACGGATGGGATGACGCGACAATCGCCCAGAAGGCGCACGACGCCGAGCTCACCGCGGACCCGGCGAAGCGAGTGGCCGCGTACAAGGACATCGGCGACTACGTCCTCCACAACGGTCCCTACGTCGTCCTCTATCAGCCGAAGGAGCTTTTCGGTCTTCGCTCGAACGTGAAGGGCTTCAACTGGAGCTCGATCGGCTGGGCGGAACTCGCGTCAGTGACGAAGTAGCCACAAGGGCGCCATGCGGTTCCTCGGGTTCCTGACCCGGAGGATCGTCGGGATCGCGGCGGTGATGGTCGGCGTTTCGATCATCACCTTCGCGATCTCACACATCATCCCGGCCGATCCCATCGCCGCGGCGCTCGGCGACCACGCGACCGATCAGCAGATCGAGGCCTTCCGATCGGAGTACCACCTCGACCGACCGCT
>VBDV01000142.1 GCA_005882765.1 Chloroflexota bacterium
CCCTCCGTGAACACCGGGCTCAGCTCATCGCGATGTCTGTTACCGCGGCGCTGCTCGCGATCGGTCTCGCGGTGATGGGGAGCTACGCGGCCACGCTCCGCACCGCGCTGGGCGTGGACACCTGCGTTCCGCTCCCGAATACGAACTCAAACTGCGTCGACCTGAGCGTGGAGTGGACGAGACGCATCGGGCCAGCTCCCTTTCTCATCGCCGCGTTGTTCCTCGCTCCCGCGCTGGCCGCCTCTTTTGTCGGCGGCCCGCTGTTTGGTGCAGCGTTCGAGCGCGGGACCCACCGACTCGCGCTAACCCAGGCGGTCAGTCGCTCTCGCTGGGGTGCGACGCAAATCGGCGTCGTTCTCGCGATCACGTTGATGTCCGCTTTGGTCATTGCGCAGTTCGGATGGGCGGCCGCCGCTCTGGGTGGAGTGCCAGGACCCAAGGATGCATTCAACACGTTCGACGTCGGCGGGCCGCCCGTTGTCGCTTATGCGCTTTTCGGCATTGCAGTCGGCGGATTGGTCGGTGCGCTCTCTCGGCGGGCGCTTACCGGCATGTTCGTCGGGCTGCTCCTCTTCGCCGGCGCCCGAGCGGTCGCCGCCTTCGAGCTTCGCCCGAACTACCAGCCGCCGCTCGTGGCCTATGAACGAACCGATTGGTTTGCCAACGGTCCACCGATCTACCCGCCCGGCGCATGGGTCCTTCACGCACGGGACGTGGACGGTCAGGGTCGACCAATCGATTTCAAAGAGCTGGATCGCCTCATGCAAGGCTTCGGACCTTCTGCGATGGCTGGCGGACCGACCAACCCGGGCGACTACCTCACAAACCTCGGTGTGCGTAAGCAGGTCATCTATCAGCCGGCCGAGCGCTATGCGGAATTCCAGTGGATCGAATTCGGGCTGTTCACCGGTCTCGCAGCTGGCTGCGCGCTGCTCACGATCGTGTTGATCCGCAGACGGGACGCGTGAGCTCGCGCTAGAGCTCCACCCAGCCGGTCCGGTTTCGCCAATGGCTCCCCGCCCGCAGGTGCGCAACGATCGCGCGCTCGAGGGTCGTCCGCTGCGGGAGGTCGTCGATGCGCGGCGCGATGCGGTGGAAGACAAAGCGAAGCACGTCGGCGTCGCCGTCGTAGCCGTCGCCCACGAGCGTGAAGCGGCGCCCAAAGCGGACGATGTTCGAATCGGGCGCGAGGTACTCGGCGAGCTGCGGATCGAGCAACCACGAGGTGCAGAGAGTGGGCTCGCCCTCGCGGAACGCGTCGGCGACATGCGCGGCGCGGATGTTCACTCGGTTGAACTGCAGCCGGCCGAGCTGATAGATCGAGCCACGGAAATGGAGCGTGAGCCAGCCGCTCGTCCGAAGGCCTCCGTCACCGAGCAGCAGGCGATCGCGTTTCAGATTGCGGCCGAGGTCGGAGAGGGTCGCCCAGGAGATGTCATCGGGAATCCCGCGTTGCAAGTGGAAGCGGCGCACGTCGGCGAGCGCCGCCAGGTACACGTACACGAAGAAATAGCGTCCCAGCGGCGTGGACTCGGTCACTGGGCCAGGCAGCTGGAGGGGCGCGTATCCGCCCATATCCGCGACGAGGGTGTGGTACGCGCGCCTCAGCGATCGCCACGTCTCTGGATCCGTCTCGGGCGATGGCCACGCCGCAAGGACCTCGTGGCGGTCGCTTTCATCGATGGCGAGGCGTTCGAAGATCGCGGGCAGGTACGGACGATCGGGTAGCTGGAATCCGCGCGTCACGCCATGACGCTAGTGGAGTGCGGCTACGGCGCCTTTGTCGGGCTCGCCGTCGGCCGTGCGCCGCCACCGCCGCCGAAGAGTTGGCCGATGACGTTCGTTACGCCGACGAGGATCGTCGTCGCCGAGACCATCCCGGTCGTATCTGTTGTGCCGACCACGGTCACCTGGTCGTTCACCTTGAGGTCGGAGAGCTTCACGTCCGTTTCGGTCGTCTTGACGATCCGCGTGCTCGTGCCGACAAGCACGATCTCCGACGTAGTGGCAGGCGAGGCGGAGGTCGGCGCGTTTTGACCCTGGCCTCGGTCGACCGCGGCGATCGTGATCGAGCCGTCGTTCACCGCGATGATGCGTCCGGTCACGGGCTGCTGACCCGCGACCGCACCCGTCCCGCCGCCGCCGAATCCTCCGCGCGCGCCCGTTCCGCCGCGGGCACCGCTCGCGCCGGTCGCCCCTGCCGTGCTGGTCGCCGGATTCTGCGCCTTGTCGAAGGTCATGCCCGCCGCGAACCCGCCGCCCGCGAGGGCCAGCGCCGCGACGACGCCGATCACGATCTGTGGTGCTTTCAATTCCAAACCCCTTTGTTCGTAGCTATTCGTATCGAAGTGCCTGGATCGGATGGAGCCGCGCCGCGCGCATCGCGGGGTAGAGACCGAAGACGACTCCGATCGCGACCGAAACGCCGACCGCGATGATCACGGTGCCGCTCGTGATGAGAAGCGGAATGCTCGCGGCTTGCGGGATCTGGTGGACGACCAGAGTGATCGCCCACCCGAGCAGGATGCCGATCACCCCACCGAGTCCGGTGAGTGCGATCGCCTCGATGAGGAACTGGTTCAGGATGTCGCCACGCCGCGCGCCGACGGCCTTGCGGATCCCGATCTCACGGGTCCGCTCGTTCACCGACACCAGCATGATGTTCATGATCCCGATCCCGCCGACGAGCAGCGAGATCCCACCGATCGCCCCGAGCAGCAGCGTGAATGTGCCGGTGACGGAGCTGAGGGCCGCCAGCGTGTCGTTCTGGTTCGTCACCGTGAAGTCCGCGCTCGCGGGGTCGGCGATGTTGTGGCGCTGCAGGAGGATGTTGCTCACGTCGCTCGTCGTGACATCCATGGTGTCGCTCGACGTCGCCTTGATGACGATCTGCGAGACCTGGTTCAGACGCCCGGTGAGGACGTGCTCCGCCGTGGTGAGCGGAACGAGGATCTGGTCGTCGCGGATGAAGCCGAACGTGCTGCCCTTCACACCGAGCACGCCGACGACCCGGAAGTTCAGGATGCGCGCGCGCTGAGCGGCGCCGCCTTGCCCCCCGCCGCCGAAGGCCTGCCGTAGCTGGATCGTTTGGCCGACGGGGTCAACGTCGCCGAAGAGGTTGGTGGCGGTCGTCGCCCCGAGAACGGCGACCTGCGCGTTCACGTTCAGGTCCGAAGTCGAGAAAAAGGCTCCGCTGTCGAGGCCCCAGTCGCGAACGATGGGGTAGTCCTCCGTGACACCGGTCACGCTCGTGTTGGTGTTCTGACCGACGGCGGTGATTTGCCAGCGGCCGGCCTGTTGCTCGGCCTCGGCGGCGGCGATCGAAGCGCCCAGCTGGTCCTGGATCGAGCGCATGTCGTCGAGCGTGAGGTTCTGCGCCTGCGCCCCCGCGCCTTTCAGGCCGTTGTCGTTCCCAAAGGAGGGCGAGACGGTGACCAGGTTCGAGCCGAGGTTGAGGATCGTGTTCTGGACGCTCTGTGACGCACCGTTCCCCACGCTCACCATCGCGATCACCGCGGCGACCCCGATGATGACGCCGAGCATCGTGAGCGCAGAGCGAAGCTTGTTCACGACGAGCGACTGCAGCGCCGAGCGGAAGGAGTCGTAGAGCTTCACTCGGCTGCGCCGATCCCCATCGCGATCTCGTCCTCGGCGCGGCGCGGCCGGGCCACGAGGTCGTCGTGCGCGATGATCCCGTCGCGCATGCGTACGATCCGCTTGGTGTGCGCGGCCACGTCCGGCTCGTGCGTGACCATGATGACGGTCTTGCCCAGGTCGTTCAGGCGCTGGAAGATCGACAGGATCTCGGCGCTCGACCGCGAGTCGAGGTTTCCGGTGGGCTCGTCGGCGAGGATCATCGACGGGTCGTTGAGGAGCGCGCGTGCGATCGCGACGCGCTGCTGCTGGCCGCCGGAGAGCTCGCTCGGCCGGTGATGGATCCGGTCGCCGAGGCCGACCTGCTCGAGCGCCGCCAGCGCGCGCTCTCTCCGCGCGTGCCGATCACCGCCGTAGACGAGTGGCAGCTCGACGTTCTCGATCGCGTTCAACCGCGAAAGCAGGTTGTACGTCTGAAAGACGAATCCGACGTGCTTGTTGCGGATCCCAGCGAGCTGGTTGTCGGAGAGCTTCCCGACGTCCTCGCCGGCGAGCACGTAGGTGCCGCCGTCGGCCACGTCGAGGCAGCCGAGGACGTTCATGAGCGTCGACTTCCCCGACCCCGACGGGCCCATGATCGCGACGAACTCGGCAGGGTGGATGTCGAGATCGACGCCGCGGAGCGCGTTCACCGTGATCTCCCGCCCGATGCGGTACGTCTTGGTGATGCCGCGGAGCTGGACGACGCTCTCGATCATCGGCCGACGATCACGCCAGGCCCACCGCCGAAGCCGCCGCCGCCCGCGCCGGGCCGGGCCGTCGCGGTTGCGCGCGCCGCCGGGAGCACCGCAAGGTCGCCTTCCGCGACTCCGCTTACCACCTCGGTCGTGGTGTCGTTCGAGATGCCGAACACCACGTCGGTGTCGACGGCCTCGCCGTCCTTCAGGATCTGCAGGTAGCGCTTTCCGTTCGTCGTGCGGATGGCGAGGTTGGGTACGGTGAGCACGTTCTGCCGACTCGCGATGATCACGGTCGCTGTGCCGGTCATGCCGGGCTTCACCTGCGAGTTCGGTAGGTCGATCGTCACATCGATGCCGTACACCGGCACCCCGGACTGGATCGTCGCGACCGGATCGAGCGACGTCACGCGGCCGGTCATGCGTCCGGCCGTCGTGACCGCATCGACGGCGACGTTCGCCACGAGCCCGAGCTTGACCTTGGCCACGTCGCTCTCGCCGATGGTCCCGTGCAGGACGAGCGAGGTCGTGTTCGCGAGGACCATGAAGGGATTGGCCGCGGTCTCGCCCACTTGAGAGGCGATCGACGCGACCACCCCCGCCGACGGCGCGGTGACGACGGCGTTGTCGAGGTTGGTCTGCGCGGTCTGCACCGCGCTGGCGGCGTTGTCCACGCTGGCCTGCGAGTTCGTGAGGTCGTAGGGCTTCGAGTTCAGAGACGTCTGCGCGGAGTCGATGGACTGCTGCCCGCGCTGCGCCGTGGTCGTGACGTTCTGCGCCGCGGTCGCGATCGACCCGCCGATGGCGTCGTTTACCGTCGCCAGGTAGCTCGTCACCTGGGTGATCTTTATCTTCGTGGCACTTGCAAGCTGCTGCTCTCGGGTCACCGCCGTCAGCAGAGCCGCGAGGTCGGCACGCAGCGGGTCGTAGCTTCCGAGGTACCTGGAATTCGCGCTATTCAGAAACGCCTGCGCCGAGGTGACGGCGCCCGCGACCTGCGACAAATTTCCATTGGTGGTGTCGATCGCGCCGTTGAGTCGTGACGTGTTGAGGTTGTAACCATTCATTGCCGTGAGAAAGCTCGAGCTCGGCCCGGACGTGTCCGATGCCGCGGTCATGGCAATGTCGAACTGTCCGATTGCTGCGCCGACCTCGTCCCGCGAACGTTGGTAGTCGCCCAGGGTCGGTGAAAGCAGGCTCGAGACACTAGCGCGAGAGTTGGTGATCGGAGTTAGCCCAGCGTAGAGCGCGTTGATTGCATTGCGGAAGTCCGATCCGCTCTGGGTCGGTTCGTTCAGCGCGCCGTCGAGGTCGGTGGCAATAGCGTCGATGGCGCTCTCATAAGCCAGCAGATCCGTGTAAATCGAACCCGTCAAGGCGTTCGCGTTGTTCTTTGCCGTGTTGTAGTTCGTGACCAGCTTGCCCAGGGCGGCCTGCGCCGTCGCCAGATCCTGTGCGGCCTGCTGCCGAGCCTGGTTCAAGGCCTTCTGCGCATCGCTCGTCGTCGAAGCAGTGCGGTTGTAGTTGTTCTGCGCGCTGACGAGGTTGGCCTGCGCCTGCGCGAGCGCGGCCTCGAGGTCCGTCGTGTCGAGCTTCGCGAGGGGCTGGCCGGCCGTGACCTGCTGGCCAACGGACACGTAGATGTCCGAGATCTTGCCGGTGCTCTTGAAAGTCATCTTGGTCTGGTTCATCGCAGCGACCGACCCCGAGACCGCGACGCTCTGGATGACCGACCCCTTCGTGACGGCCTGCGTGCGAAGCTCCGTCTTCGCGGCAGGAGCGTTCGCACGGGATACGAAGACCGCGCCGCCCGCCATTATTCCGACCAGGGCGACGGCGAAGATCCGACCTGGCCACGTCATCAACATTCCTCTAAGCACGGTCATCGAATTTCCCCCTGATGGATCAGCGTCTTATGCCGCGGTCTGCGAACGCGTTGCGTGCGCCAAACGCGCGGTGACCACCGCACCGAGCGCATAGGCGAGGGCGCCCAGCACCGCCAGAGCCCCCAGATACGGGATCTGCCATGCGATATAGATAAGGGTGGCGCCTAAGAGGGCGATGAGAGGCGCCGGAACGCGTCCGGTGTAACGGCGCAGCCCCCGCAACTGAAAGAGGGCGTCCCCCAGGCGCCACGACGCGGCTGCGAACCCAACGAGAGTCGCGAGTCCGACGAGGACGAGGACGACGCTGAACGCGGCAAGGCCCACCTGGAGCGCTGCCGGCACTCCGACCAGGCCGGCGTTACGAAGGCTCGCGATCGAGCCCAAAAAGACGATCCAAGACAGCGCGGCCGCGGATGCCCCGACGCCGATCACGGCCAGGCCGCTCAAGAGGACACGGAGTTGCGACCGCCAGCCCCCGAGCGACGCGCGATACGTGCCCACGACCTGGTCGCGCGCGAGAACGAGCGCCGCGGAGGTCGCGAGGAGCGTCAGGAGGTAGCCCGCGCCATCGCGAGCGGTGTCGGTAAGCCCACGCTGGACCGGCACGATCGGCTGAAGCGCCACCGGCAGGCCGCGCAGCGTCTCGATCACGGTGCGTGCCGGCGGCGGCGAGCTGCGAGGGTCGAAGAAAACCCGCCGTTCCGCCGACGCGACCGTGGCGAGCGAAGACGCGAGGAAGATCGCGGAGATGGCGACCGCGAGCATCACCGCGCCGAGGACGATCAACGCATCGCGCTGCTTCATCTTTGGGTCGTCATTCTTCGCGGGGGCGCTGCGATCGCGGCGTGCGCCGCGATGAGGCTCGCGATCCCGACAAGTACGAGCGCGAACACGGTGGCCCCGTCGATGAAGAAGAACGCATCTGCGCTATCGGCCGTCGCCGTCGCGATCACGTTGTTCAGGGCCGCGCTGAATTCGTCTCCGTTCGTGGAAAGCTGGTGAGCGAGAAAGGCGAGGGATGGGAGCGCGAGCGCGGCCGCGATGATCCACTCCCAGGTCATTCGTCCTCCGCCCGCGACCTGGCGCATGACCGCGTCGCGGAAGCCGAGCGGAAGGGCGCGCGGAGGCACGTTCGCGAGCAGCTCGTGCGTGCGACGCTCGGCCGGTTCGATATCCGGCGGCACGGCGTGGTTCACGGCGCTTTCCTCTGCAGGCGTGCGGCGATGCGGACTTTGAGCGCGGCCCTCGCCCGGTGTAGATGCGTCTTCACCGTACCCAACGGGAGACCCAGGGCATCGGCCACCTCTTGATACGAGAGCTGCTGCATGTGACGAAGCGTGAGCGCGGCGCGATACGCGGGCGGGAGCTCGGCCATTGCCGCCACGACCTCGGCGACCTCCTCGCGGCGCACCGCGGTCGCCTCGGGGCCGACGTCGGTCTCATCGGCACTCTCGGGCAGCTCGTCGACCGGCGTCTCGCGAGCGTGCCAGCGCTGGACGTGGTTGAGGCTCGCGTTGGTCGTGATCCGGTAGAGCCACGGACCGAATGGCAGCGCGGGGTCGTATTGATGCAGAGCGCGATAGGCGCGAATAAAAGCCTCCTGCGCACAATCGTTCGCTGCGTCGGTGTCTCCAGTGATGCGGAGCGCGATGTTGAACACCCGTCCTCCGTATCGTTCGACCAGAGCCGCGTACGCATCCGCCTCACCGGCAAGACATGCCTTTACGACGTCCTGGTCGGTATCGGTCAGAGAAGCCTCCGCCGGCCCCGGCCAGGAGCTCGGGTCACTCGGACTACCCGCTCGGCCGGGGCGCTGTTTCGCTATTCTCGGCCCGCTCCATGGACATGACCTGGCTCGGACACGCCTGCGTCCGTATGCGCGGCCGCGAAGGTGTCGTCCTGGCCGATCCGCCCGACCCCAAGTCTGGGCACGCCATCCCCAAGACCGAGGCGGCGATCGTCACCATCTCCCACGACCACGCCGGGCATTCGAGTCTCAAGTCGGTCGGGGGCGAGCCCGTGGTGCTCCGCGGGCCCGGCGAGTACGAGGTCCACGAGGTTTTGGTAACCGGTATCGGGACGTTCCACGACGATTCCAAAGGGTCCGCACGCGGGCCCAACACCGTCTTCGCGATCCGGCTGGACGACCTCGTCATCTGCCACCTTGGCGATCTGGGGCACGAGCTCACGGCGGCGGATCTCGAGCGGCTCGGCGACGTGGACATCGTGCTCGTGCCCATCTCTGGCGGCGACGTCAACCTCACCGCCGCGAAGGCAGCGGAGGTCATCCACCAGCTCGAGCCGAAGGTCGTGGTGCCGATGTCGTACGACCCCGATGCCAAGAAGGACACCCACGCACCGTTCGACCGCCTCCTGCACGAGCTCGGCGTGAAGGAGTTGACGCCGGTCGCCAAACTGTCAGTGACTCGCAGTTCACTGCCTGAGAACGTGCAGGTGGTCGCTCTCGACTCGCGAGCGCGCTGAGGGAGGAGATATGGGGACGTTGCGGTACCGCCCGGAGATCGGGTGGCTTCTTCAGATCGCGATGCTCATTTTCGTCGTCACCGTCCTGATCGGCATCGCAAACGGCACGAAAGTGTTCGGGACACTCGAGCGCAACGTCCTGCTTACGCACGTTCACGCCGGCACGCTCGGCTGGATCACTCTGGGTGTTGCGGCCGCGTGTCTTTGGATCTTCGGTGGCACAGGCCCTCGAGCGGCGAACGAAGGGTTCGCTCGCGGCCTGGTCATCGCGCTCGCGGGGAGCATCCCGCTCTATGTCGCTGGTTTCTGGAGCGGGAGCTTCGTCGCTCGGGCCGCACTCAGCACACCGGTCTTCGTCGCCATCGTCGTGCTTCTCGGCTGGGCGATCAGGGAGGGGCGACGCATCGGCCTTGGACGGCTGAGCACCCCGCAGCTGTCGGCGATCGCGGGGTTGACCTCCTTGGTCATCGGGTCATCCCTTGGCGTGTACGCACAGTTCGCATTCGCGACGGGCCAGCAATTCGACCCGATGAACATCATCGGTGGCCATGTGACGGCGCAGGTCGTCGGGTTCCTGCTGCTGCTCGGCATGGGCCTGATCGAGTATTGGCACCACCCCGAGCCGACCCCCGCGTCTTGGGCCGGCCGCATCCAGGTGGGCCTCCTCTTCTTCGGGGCGCTCGGGATCGCCCTGGGGTTCGCGCTC
Organism: Chloroflexota bacterium; assembly: GCA_005882765.1. GTDB lineage: Bacteria > Chloroflexota > Limnocylindria > P2-11E > P2-11E > 3-1-20CM-2-70-9. The sequence goes on from VBDV01000142.1 coordinate 9,408, forward strand.
GGACAGCCGCAAGCCGCCGGTGGCGCGGTGCTCCTCGAAGTCCCGGCTCTGGTCATCTTTCTCGTCAGGGTCGGCTGGTCGGCCGTGCGCACGAGTTGGACGCGCGCCGGCAGCGCACGTTATGCGGCTGTCGCCGTGCCCTTCCTGATCCTGAACGTCGGTTCGATCATCTACCTGATCCTCGCGCTGTTCGTGTTGAACATCTACAAGGACTTCAGCGAGGTGCCGTCGTCGGTAGCGGTCACTCTCGATCACGCGCTCTTTGTCGGCGTGATGACAAACCTGAACTTCGCGCTCCTCGTCCGATTCACCGCTGACCGCCCGGCGCTGCTTCGGTGGGCGGACAACCTGATCTTCTGGGGCCTGAATGCCGGCGCGGCGGCCTTCATCGTCGTTCTTCTCGCCAACATCACCTTCTTCGAGCGCTTCACCGCACCGGTCATGGGTCTCGCGATCCTTCTTGGCCTCGTCACTTTCACGCTGCGGTTGTGGGCCAGCCCATCGACCAGAAGGGCGCCTGCCGCCGTTTAGAGGGAGGCCGGTCGCGGCCTCCGCTATACTTTTCATTACGTCGCGCATCGAGCGCGGCGACTTTTTCTGTTCGGAGAGGTCCAGAGTCCGTGTACGCGGTCGTCCGAAGTGGCGCCAGGAGCTACCGGGTCGAAGAGGGAGGCACGATCACCGTCGATCGCCGCGCGGGCGATGCCGGTGAGACCGTCATCCTCGACCAGGTGCTTGTGTTCGCCGACGGCGTTCGGGTGCGCGCCGGGACCCCTTTCGTGACTGACGCGATCGTGACGGCGCAGATCGTGAGCCACGGAAGAGGACCGAAGATCCGGGTGTTCAAGTACAAGAACAAGACACGGTCGCGGAAGACGCGCGGCCACCGGCAGGACGAGACGACGCTCCGCATAACGAAGATCGAGGCATAGGAAAATGGCACACAAGAAAGGCGCGGGTTCGACCCGCAACGGACGGGACAGCGCTGGGCAGCGGCTCGGCGTAAAGGAATACGCGGGCGCCCGCGTCGAAGCGGGAACGATCATCGTCCGCCAGCGGGGCACAAGGGTGCTGCCAGGCAATAACGTCGGCGTCGGCAAAGACCACACGCTCTTCGCCCTTATCGCCGGCACCGTGGAGTTCAAGGCGGCGCGCGACGACCGCCGGCGTGTGAACGTCGTCGCGGTATAGAGGTCAGGTACCCATGAAAGAAAAGATCCACCCCAAGTACATGCAGGCGAAGATCATCTGCGCCTGCGGTCGCAGCTACACGACCGGCTCGACGAAGCCGGAGCTCCACGTGGAGGTCTGTGCGGGCTGCCATCCCTTCTACACGGGAACGCAGCACATCCTCGACGTCCAGGGTCGTGTGGAGCGGTTCACGAAGCGCTATGCCAAGAAACCGGCCGACGCACCCGCCTCCGCGGAGGCCGCCCCGCACCGTTAGGTGCTGAACACGCGCGGCCGGGCATGAAGCAGCAGCCCGCGTTGTATGGCGGGCAGGCGGTGATCGAGGGCGTCATGATCCGCGGGCGGCGCACGGTCGCGCTCGCGTGCCGCAAGCCGAACGGTGACATCTATCGCTACCGCGAGGCGCTGCGCTCGCCGCTCGTCCGCTCGCGCCTCGCGCGGCTGCCATTCGTGCGCGGCGTCGTCGTGCTCTGGGAGTCGCTCGACTACGGCATTCGCATGCTCATGCGCTCGGCCGAAGTCCAGCTCGACCAGGACGAGCAGCTCGGCACGGGCGGGAACACCCTGATCATGGGC